>PGXY01000011.1:0-300000 GCA_002839375.1 Spirochaetae bacterium HGW-Spirochaetae-1
AACCCCCTCCTGCATTCACCTTGTCCCGGTTCCGGGACATCCAAAAATACAAAAAGGGGTGCCCTTTTGAGACACCCCCACTACAATATATCCGCTGTTCACCATAACATATCCACCGGTCGCCACAATTGATTCATGCCAACCGGTAATTGATCCCATCACATCGCAAAATCAATATGGATTGCCAGAAATAATGCGTGGATTCAAAACATTGCATTATCCCGAATCCGGCACTATATCCGCAACAATCCCTCCAATTGGCGTGATACCACGCGCGAAAAATTAAATGCATAAAAAAACAGTCCCTGTTTATAAACCTGGTCGACAGGCGCCGTTTAATATAGGTAATATGTCACCAGCACATCATGATGCGGCGAACAGTTTCAAGCCGTTCATTACGTCGAGATGTACTATTTCTCTACCACAATATTGCGAGGTATGCCATGTCGCACAGACCCAAATGGTGGCTGGACTTTCTCAGGATCATCTGGCCCCTCACCACGATCAGCGCTAAAATGACGCAGTGGCCCGTATTCGGTCCCGTTCTTGCCTTCCTGGTTAAACCCATATTTACGGGAAAGAATTTCCATGTGAGCTATGTCCCCATCAATGCCACCGTGGACGGGACTGTGAGCTCAGTTATCCCGGAAAAACTCCTGGAGGAGCTTATCAGACGCTCGGCCCACCGCGTCACCATCAACCGCTGTACCTGCCGTGAATCAGAGAAGTGTGAGCATTTTCCTGTCGAAGACGCGTGCCTGCACCTGGGCGAGGGAACCATGAACATTGACCGGCACCTTGCCACGCCGCGGACTGTTGACGAGGCGATTGCCCACACACGGAAGATGATCGGTATGGGGCTCGTACCAATGATCGGCAGGGTGCGCATGGACGATTTTTTCTATGGTGAACCCAACACGGGGAAGATGCTCACCATTTGTTACTGCTGCTCCTGCTGCTGCACCATCATGAAGTCTATGCGGTATTTTCCCAACGATGTAAAAAAATCCCTGGTCCTTTTGAAGGGGCTTCGGGTTGTCGTGGACAACGAAGCGTGCACGCGCTGCGGTGTATGTGTGGCTGAATGCTTCGCAGGAGCGCTTGCCATGGGGGATGGGGGAATTGCCTGGAATGAGTCGCTCTGTAAGGGGTGCGGCCGCTGCGTTACGGTGTGCCCCGTTAAAGCAGTGTCAATCGTCGTGGACGATATGGACCGGGCCATTGATGATATGAAAGGCCGGATAAGGGAGCGCGTCGATATCGAGTGAAGTGCCGGATCGTCAGCCCTTCATGAGCTCCACGATACGCTCGAAGTCGTCCAGTGAGTAATAGCTGATCTCGATCTTTCCCTTGGTGCCGGAATGCTTGATCTCGATCTTGGTGCCCAGGATGGCCCTGAGTTTCTCTTCCATCTTTTTGATATGGGCTTCCTTGTCTTTTTGCTGTTTGGTCTTTTTCGCCGAAGGGACGTCCTCGGTCTTTTCGTCCTTCAGGCGGTCTTCCAGGGCCCGTACCGAAAGCCCCTTTTCCAGTATCTCTTCAAAGAGACGGGGCTGCATCTCCTCGGGCGCCGAGAGCAGGACCTTTGCGTGGCCCGTGCTTATGCGCCCCTCGGAAATCGCCTGCTGGATGTCGTCGGAGAGGTTGAGGAGGCGGAGTGCGTTGGCGATGGAGGTCCGGTCCTTGCCCACCTTTTTGGCAATATCCTGCTGCTTCAGTTTGAACTTGTTGATGAGCACGCGGTAGGCCTTGGCTTCCTCCATGGGGTCCAGGTCCTCGCGCTGTATGTTCTCGATGAGTGCAATGGTGAAATTCTTTTCCTCGTCGGCCTCGATGACCACGGACCTGATCTTCAGGAGCCCTAATGACTTCACGGCACGCAGGCGGCGCTCGCCGGCCACAACAAAGTATCCCTTGTCGTGTTTCCGTACTATGATGGGCTCGATGAGGCCCACGGACTGGATGGACTCGGCCAGGCCGCTGATGGTGCTCTCGTCGAAATGGATGCGCGGCTGGTCTGGGTTGGGCGTTATCTGGTCTACGTCCAGGTCGATGATGCGGTCCTTATCCTCGATCACTGCTTTTTCCATCACGTCCACGGGGGTGGGTGATGTGGATATTATAGCCTCCAGACCTTTTCCAAGTTTGCGTTTTGTCGTAGTATTAGCCATTTTTTATTACCTCGTCAGCCAGCTTGTCATAGGTTACGCTTCCGGCGCTGGAACGGTCGTAGAGATTGATGGGTTTGCCGAAGGAAGGCGCTTCCGAGAGTCGTACGTTTCTGGGAATTATCGTTTCGAATACCTTGTTTTTAAAGAATTCACGCACGTCCGTGACCACCTGCTGGGCCAGGTTGGTGCGGGAATCGTACATGGTGAGAACAACGCCCTCGATCTTCAAAGAGCGGTTCAGGCCTTCCTGAACCATGGCGATGATGCGCAGGAGCTGGCTGAGCCCCTCCAGGGCGTAGTATTCGCACTGCAGTGGGATCATGACCGAATCGGCCGCCACGAGACTGTTAAGGGTGAGTATACCCAGGGACGGCGGACAGTCTATCAATATATAGTGAAAGTTGTCCTTGATATCCTTGAGGGCGTTTTTGAGGATAAACTCTTTTCTCTCGGCTCCCAGCAGATCAACCTGGGCACCGGAAAGATGAATGTTGCTCGGGACAAGAAAGAGACCTTCCACATCGGTGCTGAAAATGGCATCCTTTATGGGAATCTCGCCGATGAGCACTTCATAGATCGTGGATTCGATTTCTTCCGCGTTTACGCCGATACCGAACCCGGCGTTTCCCTGGGGATCGATGTCAATAATAAGGACCTTTTTGCCCTTTTCAGCCAGGTACGCAGCCAGGTTCACCGTTGTCGTTGTTTTTCCGACCCCGCCCTTTTGATTGGAAACTGAGATAACCCGTCCCATATGATGCTCCCGAAATTGAAATATGCCTCAGACACAGCGGTATTGTATACACATCCTGTACAATTGTTCAGGTTAAAATACGGCATTGTAATAGTTTGAAGTTAATCCAGTGATACCCCGTCTGGTGCATGGAGGAACATATTCGGGGAAACACCGGCAGGGTAATTATTGAATCAGAGTAATGTGAATATATAGAGATGAAGGCGTCAAATCAATGCAAGAACTTTTCTTAAAAAAAACAGGACATAATCGCTTTTTTTCCGGGAGGGTAGACGTAATTTCCCGGGAGATATTAACCCGGGAAGGCAGGAATTATTCTTGACTTCTTTTTTACCCGGGGGAAAATACCGGAATTATGAGGGACAGAGCATGCTGAAAAGAAAGATCAGGTTAATCGACCGCCGGTTCCAGCTGAAAACCACCTTTACCATTCTGGGCATTTCCATCATTGCCTTTCTCGCCATTATCGCCCTGGTGGCCATAACCGCGTCGGGAAACAACCGTAAGATAGCACGGACCGTTTCTGAGTTGAACCAGGCCGTGGAAATAGAAGACCGCATTGTCCTGACCCTGCTTACGGGGAGTGTGAATGAAAAGGCCGAAAGGGATATGCTCATCAGGGAGCACCGGGGGAGCATTGATCTCATCAGGCAGCAGTCTTCCATGCTCGACTGCTTTATCCGGCAGAATTTACTGCTCATTTCCATCATCGTGGCCGTGGTTCTTCTCCAGTCCATTGCCCTTTTCTTCTACCTGATCCGTCTGACCCATCGTATTTCCGGTCCCATTCATGTCATATCGATGCATATGAAGGATATCATGGAGGGGAGGGATCCGCAGTTCCGTGAGCTCAGGGAGAAGGATGAATTCCAGGAGTTCTATCAGAATTTTTGTGATATGGCCGAAATTATTAAGGACCAGGACTAAGAAAAGCGCCGCCGTCTTATAGAATATTTCCTGCCGTCTATTATCCTTGAAAAAACCAGAAAGAGAATAATGCCCGCCAGCATTGCCAGACCCAGGGCAATTTTCAGGAAATGGGGAATGATGCGGCTTCCTTCGGCGCTTATTATGCCAAACATGCCGTGTCTTGCCGTTGTTGACGGGAAAACCCTGATGAAGCAGAAGGTGTTGTCGCCGCCCTTGATGTCGAAGGACTGATCCGTGTCAAAACTGTCACGCGACTCGATGATGGAAAGGCCGCTGTCAAGTATGTCGATCTGGCAGGGCTCCTTTTCCGATATAAAATAAATGGTGTTATTTCCCGGTGAAAGGGGCAGCCGGTACATGCGGGAGGTTTCCCCCTGCAGTAAGGCGTCGACGATACGGCCGCTAATGTATTGTTCCCATTTTCCCGCCTGGTCTTCCAGTTTCTTCAGGAGGTGGCCGCCGGCAATGCGGTAGATGTTGAAGCGCCGAAAATCGCTGAAAAGGGTGCTGTGATAGCTGGTGTAGAGGATTTCTCCGCTTCCCCGTTTCATCAGCATGCTGATAGGCCCGCTACGACCGCCACGGGGCGTTTCGTATGATGCCTCGGCAATAATCTCTGCGTCGCGGGCTTTCTTGACGGCGACCCATCCCGTATGGGTGATGTAGATAGCCATTTCATTTTTCAGGCAGAATTTGGCCAGGTCGTTTTTCATGACGGCCTCAATCCTTGCCGGTATGCCCATGTAGGGGAAATTATCGAAGAAGTCGAAGGGGGCATAGGCCTCCTGGAGAAACTTGAAGGCATATCCGGAAAAATATGCCGAGCCGCCGTTGTTTACGAACCTTTCTATATTATGGGCAATCTTTTTGATATTCTCATCGTAATCATCTTTTTTTAACGATACGGACTTTATGGTCGTGCCCTGGGAAAGAAGATTTATTCTGGTGTGGAGCGGGGGTTCCATGCCGCAGGGGAAGTAGATGGCGCGATACGTGTCTAAGGTTTCCTGTTTTTCCAGGTCACGGAGCGTTATGACCTTGAAGGGGATATGATAGTTTGTCAGGACGAGTTCCACAGGATCGAATAGGCTTTGCACTACCGCCAGGGGTTTCTCCCGGGCGAAAGCCGTGTTCGTGAACAGCAGGGGGAGAATCAGGTACAGTACGATCCGGGATTTTTCTTTCAAAAGTTGCGTCAATTCCGTCATCAGAGCTCCCCGTGTTTTTTTTTCAGGAGAATCTGTTCTCTTTTTTCCTTCATTGCGGGGTAATCCAGCGATATACTCAGAGAGCGCAGGGTTTTTTCGGCCTGCTTCCGGTATTGGGCCGACGCGAAATATCTCTTCAAGGTGTCCGACAGGGGATATACCTGTTCTGCCGGTTCGTACACAAGGGGTGTTGTACTTTCAACGTCATAAATTGTGCCCGTAGTGAATCCCCAGGTGATGTCATTCATGGGAAGGTCGTGGAGGTCCCGCATGACGGCGCGGATGAACCCCTCCCGGGAGGGATCGAGGAAGCGGAATATTTTCGCGTACATCATGGCGAGATGGAAATGATCGGCAACGGCCAGAAATCCGTCCCTGCTTACGACTTCACCGATGGCAAGCATCATTTTCATGAGGTGTGATAGGACGCCAAGCCCCGGTTTATCCTGGCCGGGAAGCTGGGGTTTTCCGTCCGTAAAATGTGAACTGGGGTTGTAAGCCGAGGCCCAGTCGATGTTTATCATGTCAAGATTGTCCTTGAGCTGGCGCCGGGTTCTGTTGTCGGGGATGACGCGGGCCTCGGACATCTTGATGCTGATGAGCAGGTTTTGTGGGAGTGCCCTGTGGGAAAAAACCGAGAGGCAGTGGCGACCACCCTCGTCACGATCGATATCCACGAGGAGTTCGTCGAATCCCTTCCGGGCCAGTTCTTCCCTGAGGCCGGTCCTGTCCATTATGGCCAGAATGTCCTTTTCATCGAGGCGGTTGAGAAAGAGCATTTCGCATGTCGTTGTATGGGCGCTTGCCTCGAAGCCGCATTCCAGGTTCTGTACATGGAAATGTGCATTTTCGGTATCGACAATATCCCCAAAACTGAAAAGATTACCTTTTTTCATGGGTGCAATTCTTGATAACAGGCTTCTGATTATATTAGTTTTTGCTTCCATTGTCCAGATCCATTTCCTATCAGTTTTAAATGGCCGGGGAATATTTTTGTCAAGTCTTTAGTGTAGGGATATTTTTTTATTTATTTGTTGCGGTACACCTGTTATAATGTTCATGGGCCTCCACTTGAAAAAGCAAATAAGTACAGGAAAGTCCATAAGGGAACCTCTATGAATCATTTTTATTGTTAATGAAAAACCTGATTTTTAGAAATGCCCATAAGATATATTGAAAGGAGTAACATGATGAAAAGGATCGCGAAAGGCCTGATTGCGGTGATGTGCATCTTATTGCTGATTATTTTTGTAAAGGCGCTGTTGTTTTCCTCAAAGCAGGTCAGCGTGAAAGGACCTGAAAATATGATTGCGGACAAATCCCTGGTGGCGAGGCACCTTGCCGGCGCCCTTGCATGCAGGACTATTTCATCCGAAGATGAATCACGCCTGGACAGGGGGGCCTTCCTGAAGCTGCACCGGTACCTGGAACGGACCTATCCCCGCGCACACCGTGTGATGAAAAAAGAAGTGGTAAGCGGTCTCAGTCTCCTTTATACCTGGAAGGGTACCGATCCTTCCCTGAAACCTCTTCTCTTCATGTCGCATCTCGATGTGGTTCCCGCGGAGAAAAGCGACGGTGAGGGGTGGACTCATCCGCCTTTTTCCGGAATCATTGCCGATGGCTATATATGGGGCCGCGGGGCCCTGGATGTTAAAAACGGTCTTATCGGTATAATGGAAGCCATGGAAATGATGGCCGCAAAGGGAATTTCACCAGCCAGGACCATCTACCTGGCCTTCGGTCATGATGAAGAAGTGGGCGGCGACCGGGGCAACAGAAAGATAGCTGCGCTGCTTAAAGAGCGCGGGATCCGGCTTGCCTGCGTGATCGATGAGGGGGGATATATCGTTGGCGGAATGATTCCCGGTGTTGCCGCTCCCGTGGCACTCATTGGCATTGCCGAAAAGGGTTATCTCAGCCTGGAGCTCTCGGCCCAGGGCGCCGGCGGGCATTCGTCCATGCCGCCGAAAAATACCAATGTGGGTAAAGTGGCCAGGGCCGTATACCGGCTGGAAAAACATCCCTTTCCCGGGACGCTGGACGGTCCGGCCCGGGATATGTTTGAATTCGTGGGACCGGAGATGCCTTTCACCTACCGGATACTTTTCGGCAATACCTGGCTTTTTAAGCCCCTCATCGGCATGGTCCTTTCGGCGTCGCCGTCCACGGCAGCCATGATACGGACAACAACGGCCGCAACCATGTTTAATGCCGGAACCATGGAAAATGTGCTGGCGCAAAAAGCCGTGGCCACCATCAATTTCAGGATACTGCCGGGAGAAACGGCCGGAAGCGTCATTGCCCGGGTACGCCGGGTAATAGATGACGACGATGTCATCATAACGGAACTGAAGCATTCACAGGATCCGTCGCCCGTATCGTCAGTAGATGCCCGGGAATTCACGGCGCTCCAGCGGGCTATCAGCGCAATATTTCCCCGTGCCATTGTGGCGCCTTATCTTGTCGTGGGTGCCACGGACTCGCGACACTATAGCGATGTTGCGGATCAGGTCTACCGTTTCCTGCCGGGGCGTCTTGGAAAAGAAGATATGAAAAAGATTCACGGCACAAATGAAAGGATCAGCGTGGATAACATGGCGGAAATACCCCTGTTTATTATTGCTTTCATCAGTGAGCTGGACAGGCGGTAATTTTTATAGATGTTCTTGATGTACCGGAAACGGTGAGGTTCTGATGTGACAATATGAGGCTGTATCAAATACTGCGGAGGGGCCGGTATGGAAAATTTATTTTATGAGAAGCTCGTAGAGAATCTTTTTGACGGTGTATATTATGTTGACCTGGATAATGTCATCACTTACTGGAATAGGGCCGCTGAACGTATCACGGGTTACGCCAGGGAGGAAGTCCTGGGATCGCGCTGTTCCGATAACATACTGCGGCATATAGACGCCGAGGGCAATGAACTCTGCCTGGCAGGGTGCCCGCTGCGCGCTTCAAGGAGCGATGGTATGATCCACGAGGCAGATGTCTTTCTCCATCACAAGGCCGGTCACCGGGTCCCGGTAACGGTGCGCGTATCACCCATTCGCGATGAAGGCGGGGCCGTCATGGGAGCCGTTGAGGTCTTTTCCGATAATTCAAAACGCCTTGACGTGCTCCAGGAAATCGAGAGTCTTAAGCAAGAGGCCTATACCGACCAGTTGACGGGCGTGGCAAACCGGCGTTTTGCCGAGATGCGGCTCCATGGATGGATGGAGGAATTCCGCGCCTTTGAGGTTCCCTTTGGATTCCTGTTCATGGACATCGACCGGTTTAAGAGCTTTAATGATACCTATGGCCACAATATAGGGGACCAGGTTCTGCAGATGGTGGGCCATACCATTTCTAATCTTCTCCGTAAACTCGATGTGGTGGCCCGGTGGGGAGGCGAGGAATTTATCGTACTCGTACCCAATGTGGATGAAGATAAACTGGGGCGTATCGCCGAGAGGATACGGGTTTTCATAGAGAGAAGCTGGCTCACGGTAAACGGCAAGCATCTTTTTGTCACGGTGTCCATAGGCTGTACCATGGCGGCAAAAAATGATTCGGTCGATGTCCTGGTGCAGAGGGCCGATTCCCTCATGTATAAGAGCAAGGAAGGCGGGCGCAACCGTATCACGACGGATTTCTGAACGCTACCAGCCTCCGCCTCCGCCTCCACCGCCGCCTCCACCCGAGGAACCGCCTGAACCTCCCCCCGAAGATGATCCCGGGGGAGAAGAGGAAGATGAGACGGCGCTTCCCAGGGAACTGCCCAAATCCGATATAAATTGCGAGGAATCATGGAAATTCCACGATGTTCCCGAATACCATGCGGGATGCCATGTGCTGCCGTCGGAGGAGGAATCGGCGGTCTGTATGACATCGCTGAAGTAGTCGGCCCACTGGTTGGCTATTCCCAGGGCCAGGGCATACGGCAGAAATCGTTCAAATGTTTTCGGGCTTTTGTCCGGTCTGGCGAGCGTATTGAGCCGGTCCTTTTCAGCCACGGCCATGTACATTCTAAATCCCTCTATTTTATCCAGGACCTGCCGCCCGGCGCGGGTAGGCGCTTTCAGAAGATGATAGAAGACAAAATTGACCAGGGCCATGGCCAGGACCGAGACCGGCATGAGCCAGCTTGCCATGGTAATGTAGAAACCCAGCACGAATAATTCGGCGCCCAGAAAGGGAATCGAAAAGGCCGTGATAAAAAGCGCCCCGAAAATATGTACCGGCTTGAAACTCCGGGCACGCAGCGCCTCCTGCCAGGCCATGACGACGCGCGACATGAGAAAGAATACGCCGATGGTCCAGAAAAAGAGCCATATGATTATGAAGTTCTCCGGCGTCGTGGTGAAATCAATGAAGAGTGAAACCAGCATAATAACACAGGAAAGTACCAGGCCGGGAATGAAGTATTTCAGATTTTTCATGAAATAATTTTTTTCATAGGTGAGAGACAGGGAATCTTTAAGTGATTTGACGGCCGCGGCGATGGCGGCATGATTTTTATTTTTAAGGGCAATGATATCTTTCCCCTTTTTAAAAAGCTTTTCCGTTATTTTTTTCTCTTCCGGGGCCAGGTCAGTCCCTTTCCCTGTTTTTTTCAGGGTATAGTCGCCATTATCATCCTCAATGGTGATATAGCCCTTGACGGCCAGGTTCAGAAGCGATGAGGCGAAAACCTCCTTGTCGTAGCCCATCTGTGTTATGTATCGCATGGCCGCCGGCGAGAGCTTGTCGGGAGGAGTATACTGCGGTATGATGGTCCCCTTCCCGGGGTCACGGCCCACGGCTATCCATACAGCCAGGTAATACAGGAATACGGCCATGATTCCCGCCAGGGCTAAAAATATGCCCCGGTTTGCCTTAATGAACCGGCTCCTGGTTTCCTCAGTTGATGGTTTATCCACGAATCCATCGGGCCACTGCACCACAATGGTAAGTCCTTCGTTCAGATTCAGAGGACCGGTAGTTTTAAAAAAAACCCTGTTGCTGTGCACCAGGCGGGACAGAAAAAATTTGTCCCGTGATCCTGCTGTTCCCGTGTACCCGTCAATTTTCAGTATCTCCACGTTCTGCGGCAGGGGCAGGATCACATCGGCCGAGGCTCTGTCAATCGGAAAGGCCCATTCATTGCCGGTGACGTTCCAGTATAGTTCCGTGAAGGAACCGAAATATCCCAGCTGGCTGTCGGTTCGGTAGGTAAGTATATAAACGTGTTCACCGGGCTCGAGGTCTGTGTCGGCCCGGCCAATTTTAACGCGTACACTGCTCCCCTGGTTTTCCAATGTATAAATTTCCGGTTCTTCGTTACGCATAACGCCCAGAACAGTGAAGCCAACCCTTCGGATGAAACCCGTATTTGTTTTATACACGACGGGGAAATCACGGTAGATGCCGTGCCTGATTTCGGCTCCGGTGCTGCGTACTTTAATCACTTCCGTAACGAGAAGGGATGAGTCCTTTCGGATGTTTATTGTGCTGTGAAAATCGAGGATTCTTTCATCAGGCTCCCGGGCTGCGGCGTCCGGGGGTGATAACAGGATCAGGGCTGCAATAACGGCTGTCAGCATGGTGAAACGGAGTTTAGTTTTCATTGCGTGTCTCCCGGGATCAGAGGTTCAGGGGTGGATTCTGCCGTTCCGTTACGGTCTCTATTTCGAAGAATTCCGAACTCTTGAATGAAAAGAGACGGGCGATGATGACGGGGGGGAACTGTTCCGCCAGGGTGTTGAAATCGCGAACATTGCCATTGTAATACCGGCGGGCAAGCTGTATCTGGTCTTCTATCTCGGCGAGGTTTTTCTGGAGATCGAGGAAATTTTCACTGGCCCTGAGCTGAGGGTATGCCTCGGCCACGGCAAAAAGCCGCCGTATGCCGTCGGTGAGGATGCTTTCCGCCTTTGCCTTTTCGGCCGGCTCTTCCGTAATCATACAGCGGGATCTGAGATTGGCAATTTCCTCGAACAGTGACTTTTCGTGCCTGGAGTAGGCCTTGACCGTTCCCACAAGGCCGGGGATGAGATCATAGCGGCGTTTCAGCTGGACATCGATGCCGCTCCAGGCCTCCCTTAGAAGATTTCTTCCTTTCACGAAGCGGTTATAGGTTATGATAATCCAGAGAATGAATATGAGCAGTATGCCGCCGGTTATGCCTGGAATCATGAATGTCCTCCCGAACGTTTCAGATATTGTAACAGTATACCATACTGTATCCCGATTTCAATCCAAATAACGAAGATTTTGAGCACCCCCATATTTTTTAAGGATTCACTTTTTTAAAAGCCCCTTTCGGCATAAAACAGATGGGGCACTCTTCGGGGGCTTCGCTGCCTTCATGGATGTAGCCGCACATGGAACAGCGCCATAATATTGCACCGTCTTTCCCTTCACCCAGGAGGTCCGTGTCCCTGATGATAGGAATTTCCTCAAGAGGAGGCATGGCCGGTTTGTATGAATTCAGGGCGTGGCCCGAAACGATGACGCGTTGTACCTCGCTGGTCCCCTCGTAAATCATGAGAAGACGCGTGTCGCGGAAAAGTTTTTCCAGGGGATACATTTTTGTGTAGCCGTATCCACCCATAATCTGCAGGGCGTCGCTGACCACTTCCATGGCCGATTCCGTGGCATAGAATTTTGCCAGGGAGGCGTTTACGGTGGGATCAATTCCCTGGTCCGATTCCCAGGCGGCCTTGTGAACCAGGAGACGCGAGGTCTCTACTTTCTGGTACATGGCGGCGATCTTGTGCTGTATTGCCTGGAAGTTCGATATTTTCGAACCGAAGGCCTGCCTGCGTTTTGCATAATCGATGGCATATTCCATGGCAGAGCGCGCCGCTCCCACGGCAAAGGCCCCGATGATGGGCCTGGTTCTCGCGAAGGTTTTCATAGCCAGGGCAAAACCTTCACCAGGGTCTGCCAGGACATTTTCCATGGGCACAACGACGTTTTTAAAGTTCCATGCAGCCGTGTTCGAGGTGCGCTGCCCCATTTTCGGAATGTCTCTGCCCACGGTGACACCCTCCCACTCCCGGTGGACCACGAAGGCGCAGATGCCGCCGTGCTTCTGCTTGGGATCAACCGTAGCGAAAACCGTCATGTAGTCGGCCACGCCGGCGTTGGTTATCCAGTACTTTGTTCCGTTCAGGATATACTCATCGCTCTTTTTTTCAGCCCTGCACCTTATACCGGCAACATCGGAACCCATGGTGGGCTCCGATGTTGCGAAGCAAATGAGCTTTCCCTGCCGGGCGATCAGTGGCAGGTATTTCTTTTTTATTTCTTCTCTGTTGGAAAGTATGATCGGTTCCATTCCCAGGGAATTGTCGAAAATAGACGTGGCAAGCCCCGGGCAGGCGGCTGAGATCTCCTCAGTGACGATGGCCCCTTCAACGAGTCCCATGCCCTTGCCTCCGTACATGACGGGGATATCGGAGTTCATGAGGCCCGCTTCAAAGGCTTTGTTCAGTATCTCCCGGGGTATTTTGTCCTTTTCATCGTAGTACCAGGCAACGGGCAGTATTTCTTTTATGGCGAAATCGCGGGCTTTTTTCTGCAGATCAAGCTGTTCCGGGCTCAGGGAAAAGTTCAGCATGATAAACCTCCTTTTTGGAAAGGGTTGAGGGGCTTTATCGGCCCCGGCGGCTTTATTGTATGCTTTAATGATATTACATGAAAGAAGAATATGCAAGAAATTTTATCTATTGCAATTATCCGTTGTATCGTCTATACTGGTTGAAATGAAATCGTGGCGGCAGGTATCCATGCCGGTCTGAATGGTATCTAAATATGAAAATAATCTATTGCACCGATATTCACGGCGGCTTTGACGAACTGAAATCCCTTCTTCTGGAAACGGTGGCCGATATATATATCGTATCGGGCGATCTCATTGATATCCCCTTCTATGCCATTGAAACGGCCATCCACTATCATGAGCTCCAGTCCTATTTCCACGGCCTGCGGCGGCAGTGGAACATGGAGGAACAGCTCCTGGAGGATTTTGTCGAGGACCTGGTGAACTTCCCCGAAACAAGCGAAGAGATTTTGAAGATGGGGATGCAGTTCCAGCAGCTCACCATCCGCGCCCGACGCGTCATGCAGCAGAAGTATAAGGTCCTGGAAAATATCCTGGCCTTCAAAACCGCGTCGAGGATATTCTGCATCCCGGGGAATTATGATATGGACCTGAAGTTCACGGCTCTTCATGAGAGAGACCTGCATCTTCACTGGTACACTATTAATACGCTGAAAATAGCGGGATACGGCGGCGGCGATTCCTGGACTGCCGGAATACCGGAGCGCTATATAGTCCGGTATAAGGCCGGTATCGGAATCAACGACCGGAGCAATGAGATGTACTCATTTTTCAAGGCGGTGAAACCGGGAATCATCGTAACGCACCAGCCCGCCCATGGCGTCCATGACTGGCTTTCATTCAAGGGGCCTTCGGGATCGCCGGCCCTGCGGACGTACTGCGACAACAATCCCGTGCTGCTGTGTCTTTCCGGGCATATACACGAGCAGTGGGGACTTGAATATATCGAAGGGACTGTGTATCTCAACCCGTCAAATTTCGGCGATGTTACCACCTCGTCGGGCGAAATTCGCGAGGGAGGATTCTTTTTCCAGATAGAGATGGACGAGCAGAAAATTGAACGCATTATTTTTAAAAAACTGGTGAGCAACCGGATTCATGACATGGCGGAGTACACGCCCGCCGGGGGAACCTGGAAGGAAAAGATCATCGACGGCAAACGCTACGATGCACTGAAGAGAAGGGAAAACCACGACCTGGAAATAAAAAAATATTCCCACATACCGCAGATCGAGCTTTTTAATGACATACGAAATTTTTTCAGGATGTTCCAGACCAGGGAAACCGAGGAACGCATCGATATGCTGGAAAAAGTGACCCGCCTTCTCGAGGGACATTTTGAAACCATTGCCATGGATGTCATGGGGTCTGTAAACGTGGGCCTTTCACAGTCCCAGTCCGATATTGACATGGTGCTCTATCTGGAGTGTGGCCATGAATGTGTTTCCGAGAGGGGGAAATGTGAGAACTATCGCAGGGCCGAATCCATGATCACGGAGCGGCTCGCGGGCATATATAAATTTGAGATTATCGATTGTGTCGATCTGTCCACGGTTATGCGGAGCATCAAGGAACGCAATTTTGAATGCGAGATGACGCAGCGTTTCGTCGCTCACCGCTCTATGGGCAGACCCATCAACTATCGCGTCATAGCGCCTGTCGAGGACATGTTGAACAGGGATGTCGAGCTGCGCAGTGAGATAGAGGGGAGCATTCATGCCTTTTTTAAAATATTCACCAACACTTCGCAGCATGTCACTTCTTTCGAAAAGTATGAACTGAGGCTGAAGTCCCTGGGAATAAAAATACCCGATGCCATACGGTCAAAGATACGGGATTATCTCCAGCGTGATGAAAATACATGATTTAGTCTGAATGTTACAGGCGTGAGCCGGAGATGCACTGAAAACAGCTATTCCGTTTCGTATTTCAATTCCACTATGAGAGTCACTGGTTTTTCCGTGTTGATTTTTATCACGGCTGTGAGGGGAAGGTGCTGAGGGTCTCCGATTAAATTGGATTTTCTCCTCGGAATGAGCGACTGCGGATGGTTGTCGATAAAGTCTATGATTTTTGCGTCATCCATCATTGTTTCGAATACACGTTTTTCAAAGGGCCTGAAGGTCTGGCGTGTTTCATTCCTGCCTATTTCCGTTCCGTATATAAACTGGCCTTCGGACTGAAAAGTGATCTGCATGATCGATGAGTGATACAGGGCCGTTAATTCTCCCGGCGCCAGCGAATGCAGGGCGATCGTGAGGATGTGCCGGCCTGTTTTTATATTCTTCGCGATCACGATGTTGTAGTTGATGTGGTCATACTCAAGGGTAGTGGTGGTGTAATTTCTTGTCGGAGTTTTTTTGTATATCGTCACCATGGCGAGGATGACGATGAGATTGATTATGATCAGGAAACCCGATATCTTTTTGGTCTTTGATGGCTTTGGAGGAAGGCCTTGCCTGACCCGTTCGATTTTTTCTTTTATTTCATCATTCATATCCCGTATACCTTCGCTTCAGGCCGTGCTTTGTGTTAAATTTTCTTGACATAAAATCCAAGAGATATTAAAAAAAGTCGTATAGCCGATTGAGGGTTTTATACATACTGGAAATATAAACAGTCAAGCTATTTTATGGCATATCCGGTCATAAAATATTAATCTTCAATACTCTGCAGCGGATTTGATGATAATCCCGAGGGAGTTAATGGGTCGATATCATCCAAGGAGGCAACTGTGGCTGAAGCAAAAAAGATCAAAAACCGTAGAAAAGGTCCCGACGCTGTTATACATGCCATCAAGATTTTTTCAGGATTTGCCTGGTTCATTTCACTGGCGATTTTTATTACCTTTACGATGGCAAAACCGCGCTTCGACGGCATGACTCTCGGAGGCAGTTCCGTTGGAGGAGTTGATAAGACGGCACTCCAGATCGGTTTCTATCTCATGATAATGCAGGCCCTGCTCTGCGCCGTGGGCATTTTCGTAAGCATGAGCCGAATGAAGCGGAAGACCGACAGGATGAGCCTGTCCCTCATCGCTTTCGAGGCCCTGGCCATAATGAGCATCCTCGGTTATATCTTCGTAAAATAGGCCCTGTTTCTGACCTGTTTTGCACGATGCCGGCTCTTTGCGGTCTGTCTAAAACCGTAATTTGAGATACACTTATTCATCATTTTCCGGACAAACCATGGCAGTGCGCTACCATGCTCCGATTACACAACGGGGATATTATGTCATACAGGTGATACAATGAAAAAAATGATCGTCATTTTGCTGCTCTCGCTCCTTTCCTGCGGCGGGGGCTCCTACCTCGACCTCCTGCAGTGCAATGCCCTGCGCCGTGAGAAGAACAAGAGCCTGGATGACAGGATAAGCGGTATCCAGCAGCGGATAAAGGAGCTGGAAAATGATGAGAATAAAAGAAAACAATTTCCCCTGCTCATGGGCGATCTGTACAGCAATATGGGAAACAGGCTCCTGGAAGCGGGGCAATGGGATGCCGCCATCGATGCCTTCAATAATGCCCTGAAAAACGGCAGGGGAGGGCATTCCGTATACTATTCCCTGGGCCTTGCCTATGGCAATAAGGCAAGCATGTCAAAAAACATGGAGGACATCAACAAGGCACAGTGGAATTACGAGAAAGCCCTTGAGTTGGAGCCGGGGTACAATACGGCAAAGTATTCCCTGGCCATACTGCTATTTTTTCAGAAGGATGAAAAGGCCAAGGCCATTGCCATGATGGAAGAGGTTGTGGCGGCCAACAGGTCTTATTTCAAGGCCCGCTTTGCCCTGGGACGTTTTTATTATGATACCGATAAAATTGACAAATCACGCCGGGTCTATGAGGAATTGAGCGCTGATCTTGAAAAGGCGCCGGATTCTGAAATAATTCTGGATTACCGAAGGCAGTGCGGGGAGAATCTGCAGAACCTCATGAACCGGTAGGGTCAGGTCCACGGTCCCGAATCTTAGCGTTGCCATTCCTCGTCGGGCAGGGGGCGCGGGACTTTCTTGTTTTTACTTTCCTCAAGGCCCTTTTCAGTGAGCACAACAATATCGACACGCCTGTTGTAGGCACGTCCTTCCGGTGCGTTGTTTTCGTCAATGGGCCGGTACTGGGCAAATGCCACGGCTGAGAGCTGCCGGGGGTTGATGCTCTCTTCCTCGGCGAGAAATTTTACCACGTTGACGCTCCGGGCGCTGGAAAGTTCCCAATTCGATGAGTATCCCTTTCCTTCCGTGGCCACCTTTACGGGTTTGTTATCCGTGTGTCCCTCGACCCTTATGAAGTTATCCAGGTTCTTGAGGAGGGTGCCCACCCTGCCCAGGACATCGCGGGCCTCGGTCTTGAGCATGGCACTTCCCGGGTCAAAGAAGAGATCGCTGGAAATGGATATGATGAGGCCCCGTTCATCCTCGGAAACCCGTACCTGCCGGGACTGGATCTCCGGCTTAAGTATTTCCGTTGCCTTGCGGAGCATCTGGGCATACCGGGCCTTCTTCTGCGACGAAGGCAGTGACATGATATTGTTTCCCATCTCGGAGAGCTTTCCCTTCGTGATGGTTTTACCCCCTTCAAGGACGCCCAGGGAGCCCCGGAATGAACTCATGGTGAGAAGGAATTCTTCTTTTATAACCTCTGTCGTATCGCCCATCATGACGATGAAAAAGCACATGAGGAGATTGTTCAGGTCCCCCATGGAAACCATCCACGACGGGGTGCCTTTTTTTTGTTTCTTATTCCTTTTTACGGGCATTACTCGCCGACCTCTTCATTTATCGATTCACGGTCGCTGGGCGGCAGGTAGGAGATCAGCTTGTCTTTGACGATACGCGGGTTGTCACCTGCCTGTATGGACAGGGTCCCTTCCAGTATGATGGACTTGATGTTTAGTTCCGTACCCGTCAGCTGGTCAAGCCGTGAGGCCGCGGGGCTCCAGAAGAGATAACAGAGTATGGCGCCATAGAGGGTCGTGAGCAAGGCAACAGCCAGGAAGGGGCCAACCGTGGACTTGTCCTCCAGGTTGGCGAGCATCATGACGAGACCGATGAGAGTACCGATCATACCAAAGGCCGGTGAAAAAGAGGCGCCGTCGTCGAACATAGTTTTTAACACATCGTGTCGCGCCCCGATATTTTCCATCTCTTTTTCCATGATGTTGCGCACCAGCTCCGGGTCCGTGCCGTCTACGACGAGCTGGAGCCCCTTTCTCATGAATTGATCGTCCAGTTCGTCCAAGTCGTCCTCCAGGGCCAGGAGACCCTCGCGGCGGGCTTTCTCGGAGAAGGAAACCAGGGTTATGACCAGCTCGGAGGGATTGTACTTGGGAGGAAATACGCATATCTGGACTATTTTAGGTAATTTCATTAACATGGGAATTTTATAGGCGACGAGCATTGAGGCTATGGTGCCACCCATGGTGATGAGAAGCGAGGGCGGGTCCCAGAACATGAGTACGCTGCCGCCTCCGACGAGTATACCGAATATAATAAATACAAAACCGGCGATTATCCCTATGGGCATTGATATATCCATATGCCTACCTTTCCCTCTCAGACCTGAGTTTACAGTATATAAAAAAATAATACTTGTTACTGTATATTTCGGTATCAGGGTGGCTAATTCTTTACATTTTTTCTATTCATTTCCCGTGCGTTGAGTAGTAATATATTATTGATCGGTTTGAATTCGGAGTTGCCGGTAAGGCTGGGGACAGGGAATGTATTGTTTTTATATAGTTCATCGGGCGTGAGTGAAATGGAGGTAATATATAGGTAAAAACAACGATTTTTTCCCGGCACTGTCTTGACAGGCCCACTGTATGGGCGCTATAATCAGGGATTATGGATATATGATTTTTTCTTTTTCCTCTATATATTAATTATTAATAATCCATATAATTTTATCCACAGGGAGGCTGTTATGAAAAAGGTGTTTTTTTCCGTACTCGTGGTTGCTATTACAATGGGGCTGGCTTTCGGCGCTGATGTGACACCGAAGGATGTGGCCTGCGAAGCGGGATGCAAAAAGACTCTTGACGACTGCAAAGGCAAGGCCGGCGGTAACAGAATGAAAGACGCGGGCTGCAAAGCGGCTCACGATAAATGCCTGAAGAACTGCAAGGCGGAGAAGAAAGAAGAAAAAGCCGAGAAAAAAGACGCAAATAAAGGGAAAAAAGTCGAGAAAAAAGACGATAAAAAAGGGAAAAAATAACGGATATATTTTTCCCGTACCGGTAATTGAAAAGATGAGGCCGTTCCGTAACAATCCCTGGAACGGCCTTTCTTGTGCCCTTCGGGTCTATTTGTACTTGGCTTGAATGGGCATGCCCAGCCGCTCCATAACCTTCTGAATGTCATTCCATACGTCCCTGCGCAGGGGGCTTTTATCGCCGCCGTTGCGCAGTATATAACTGGGATGGTACGTGGGCATGACGGGTATTCCCATGAACTCGTTCCAGGTGCCCCGTGTCTTCGTGATTCCCGTTTTTGTTTTCAGGATAAACTGCGTGGCGGGATTCCCCAGGGTGATGATTGCTTCGGGCTGAATTATTTTAATCTGGTCCAGGAGATGGGGAGAGCAGGCCGATACTTCGTCGGGTTCGGGCGGCCGGTCCCTTTCCATTTGCATGTCCACCGTGGGCCGGCATTTCACGATATTGGCGATGTATACCTGTCCGCGGGGAATGCCCATGCCCAGTTCGATGATACGCGTGAGCAGTTCGCCGGCCCTGCCCACGAAGGGACGGCCCGTCAGGTCTTCCTGTTTTCCCGGTCCTTCGCCGATGAACATGATCCGGGCTTCGGGATTTCCCTCGCCAAAGACCACGCAGGTGCGCGTCGAGGCAAGCCTGCATTTCCGGCATTGCAGAACCTGCTCTTTCAGGGACTGAAGATGGCTTGTTTTGATATTTTGTTCCATAATAATAAACGGGCCGGCAGCCCGCGATCGAAATACACGGTATGATAATTCTCCTGCCCTTCCTGTCAAGTCCAATGACTGACATTTTGGAACAGGGTATTCTTTTTATGGGTATCTTTAAAAATTAGGTGTTTCAACCCCTTAGAGGTTCCCTTATGTTGAAAGCACCCCTGTTTTTGGCCAACTTAAAGATATACTATTACTCTGAGTACTTTGAAGCACATCGTTGATCTCTCTTTCGGAGGGGACAGAGCCCCGGTTTTTTACCGGAAAGAAGGCTCAGTGTAATATATATATATGAACACAAGGAGGTTCTGCATGCAGGAAATAACGCTTACCAGCAAGGCATTCAGCCATGGCAAGGCCATTCCGGAGCGATATACCGGTGATGGCGAGGATATATCGCCACCCCTGTCCTGGGGCAATGTTCCTGAAGGGACGAAAAGTTATGCCCTTATCTGTGATGATCCTGATGCGCCCATAGGTAACTGGGATCACTGGGTACTCTTTAATATCCCCGGTGAAGCCCGTGAATTGCTCGAGCATTTCCTTTTGAAGAATTCCGTCCTGAAGGGAGTGCGGGGCGGAATGAATGATTTTCGTCGTCTTGAATACGGCGGTCCCTGTCCGCCCGGGGGTACACACCGGTATTTTTTTAAGATTTATGCCCTTGATGTCGTCCTGGAAATGAAGGAGGGCGTGAAGAAGAAGGAGTTGCAGAGAGTAATGGAGGGGCACATCCTGGGGAAAGGGGAGCTCATGGGGACCTATACGCGGCGGAAATAGGTTCCGGCGGGCATATATCCTGCACGTATTAACGGTGAATATTTTACTCTGAGTACATCATGGCATGAAAAAAAGGTTGCATAAAAAAGCCCTGTAGCAAATTGTAACATAACAGTGTTATTATTGATTTTTCAAAAAGGACTGCTGCCGCCCGGAGACAATTCCGCATTATGGCTGATATACGGTCCATACGAAAAAAACAGGGGGATATATGAACGATACGGTCTATGTGCGGCTCAGGGAACTTCTCGATACCCTCCCCAACGGGTATCCCGCCACGGAATCGGGTATTGAAATTAAAATATTGAAAAAGATTTTTACCCCCGAAGAAGCGGAGATATTCATGCAGCTCAGGCTGAAGTGGGAAACCCCCGAAGTCATTGCGGTGCGCTCGGGCATGGATGCCGCCTACCTGACGCGGAAGCTTCCGGAAATGCTCAACAACGGACAGCTTGCCGGTGTGAAGATAGGCACGGTGCAGCTTTTCAAGCTTATACCCTTTATCATCGGCATCTATGAATATCAGTTGAACCGTATGGACGATGAGTTCGTCCGTCTCACCAGCGAGTATATGGATACTGTCTATGCGCAGGAAATGGGCAGTTATGACCCGCCCTTCATGCGCGTCATTCCCGTGGAGAGCGATATACCCTCGGGAGCGGTGATTGAGCCCTATGAAAGCCTGAAATATCAGATCGAGAGCGCCAAGGCCTGGGCTGTAGGCGACTGCATCTGCAAGAAGGAAAAGAAAATGCTGGGCCACGGGTGCGATAAGCCCATGGAGGTATGCATCTCCTTTGCCCCGCTGGAGAATTTTTTTCAGGACTACTTCTGGGGACGCCCCATCACAAAGGATGAGGCCTTCGATATACTGGAGATGTCCGAGAAGGCCGGGCTTGTGCATATGACCAATAACCTGAAGAACGGCCAGTACATGGTGTGCAACTGCTGCGAGTGCTGCTGCGGCATGCTCCGCGGGCTCAACATGTTCGGCCTTGAAGGTGCCGTATCGCCGTCGCGCTATGTCGCCGTGGTGGATGAGTCCCTGTGCAGCGGCTGCGGGATCTGCGCTGAACGCTGCCAGGTAAGGGCCGTGGACATGGAGGACCTCGCCGCCATAAACGGGCGCTGTATCGGGTGCGGTCTCTGCGTGAGCACCTGTCCCGGCGGAGCCATAAGCCTTATAATGCGGGAATCAGCCCCCGTAGTTCCCGAAAACGAGAAGCAGTGGCTGAAGGAGCGTGACAATGCCAGGGGCGGCAGCGGAGAATATAAAAAACTGATCGGATGAAAAGCGCCGGCGGATTTTTATCGTTTTACAGGATCTCTTCCAGTATTTCAGCAGCGCTTTCCACGTATACAGGGCATTTCGTGTAGAATATGTTTTCTTTCCGTGCTTTTTCCAGTCCCTGCTGTGTGGTGATATCACAGTCCAGGAGGTCGCGGCACGAGAGGGACCTGTGCCTGGCCATGAATTTTTCGTTAAAAATCTTCATTATCGTGAACAGCTTTTCCTTTGACTTTTCATCACCGGGATCAAATTCGCCGTGCACCAGGCCCATGACCATGTAGGCGCCGGTGACGGCCCCGCAGGTTTTCTGCATGTAGCCCATGCCCGCCCCGAAGGGCCGGCCTATTTTCTTGCACATATCGTCGGGCAGTCCCAACGCGGGGCCGAATGTCGAGAGCACCGACTGGGAGCAGTTCAGGCCCGAAGTGAAAAGAGAGGACGCTTTTTCCTTTTTATTCATACAATCCTCGCATATGAGTTGGTTATTCCCGGCGTGTCAGGGCTTATTGAACGGGAAAGCAATAACAATCAACCCGCATTTACGAAAATCAAGAAAAATTTACTTTACGGGAATATAAAATGGAAAAAATCTTGACAATAAATGTATATATGAACACATGATCATATGTACTGTGTGTCATGGTCGAAATCAGGGGAAAACGGTATTCTATGAAAAAAAACCAGGAACTGAAACTCACGGGGGATATTTTCCAGAACCTGTCGGATTTTTTCAAGGTGATGGGGGATTTTACCAGGCTGCGGATCATTCACTTTCTATCTGACCGGGAGATGAATGTGAACGAGATAGCGGCCGAACTGGGTATGGAACAGTCGGCCATTTCCCATCAGCTGCGCATATTGAAACAGTCGCGGCTTGTAAAATACCGGCGCGAAGGAAAGCAGGTGTTTTATTCACTGGACGACCAGCATGTCAGACAGGTTTTTATTCAGGGTCTGGAACACGTGATGGAGTAACCATCCGATCATCGGGAGAAAAGAGCATATGGAACATATTCATGAACATGATCATAGTCACGAACACCATGAAGGGCACCACCATCATCATGCACCGGCGAGTGCGGGTCGCCTCCTGGCTGTCATAGTATTCAATATTATTATCACACTGGCGGAATTCATAGGGGGGCTCCTGTCGGGAAGCCTGGCCCTGGTGTCCGACGCATGGCATAATCTTTCTGACGTTCTTTCCCTCATGCTGGGATATGCCGGGGAAAGGGTTTCGCAGCGTGGTGGTGGAAGCAGCTATACCTTTGGCTTGAAACGCTTTGAGGTGCTCATTGCCATGGTGAATGCTGTCAGTCTCCTGGCCATCGGGATTTTTATAGTATATGAAGCGGTTATGCGTTTTATCAATCCCGGAGTTATCAATGTGAGCATCATGCTTCCCGTGGCCCTCGTGGGTCTTGCGGGAAACGCCTTTTCCATACTGGCACTGCTGAAAAACAGGAAGGACAATATCAACCTCAGGGCCGCTTTCCTTCACCTTTTTTATGACACCATCTCATCCGTGGCGGTCATTGGTGCGGCAATCGTCATACACTTTACCGGGCTCTTCTGGATAGACCTGGCAATAAGCCTGCTCATCGTGGTAATGATGGTGTGGAGCTCCATGGGGATTGTGCGGGAATCGCTGCGCATATTCATGCAGGGGGCACCGGCGCATATCAATACCGAAGAGGTATACCGGTCCATACTTGAAATAAAGGACGTGGGCAGTATCCATGGTCTCCACATCTGGTCCGTTTCGTCGGCGGAGGTTTTCCTGTCGTGTCATATATGCCTCATTGATCAGGGGTCGGGATTCCCTGACAGCAATGATGTCATCCGGCAGGTGAATGCCATGCTCAGTGATGCCTACGGGATTAATCACACGGCCCTGCAGATAGAAACCTCGCTTATATGCGGGATCGGCGACGGTGCGTGCTGCAACCGTGACGGTATGAAGACCCCCAATGGGGGTGGAGACTGCTGACGAATGGGCAAAGTCCAGATTTATTCGCCGGGGGTCGGTCGGGGAACGGGAAATTGAATCAAAATAATTGTAGCAATTTAAAGAAACTGTATTTATTATTGCATTGAATGATTTTATCTCAGGAGCAGTGTATGGAACCGAAAAGCGTATCAATAAGCAGTATGGAAGTTGTGCAGCAGATGACACAGCAGGATGCCAACCTTGCCGGCAATGTGCATGGCGGTGTAATAATGAAACTCATAGACAATACGGCGGGAATAGTGGGAAGCCGTCATGCTCAATCCAATGTGGTCACGGCTTCAATTGACCGTCTGTTTTTTCACAGCCCTGTTTTTGTCGGCGATCTGCTCAGGGTCAAGGCAAGTATCAACATGGTGGGGAACACTTCCATGGAAATAGGGGTCCGGGTGGAGGCTGAGAACTTCATTACCGGCGCAGTCCGTCATACGGCATCGGCATATCTGACCTTTGTTGCCCTGGACACCGACGGCATGCCTAAAAAGATTCCGCCGGCCCTGTTTGTGACCGAAAAAGAAAAACGACGCAACTGTGAAGCACTAAAAAGAAAGGAAAGGAGACTCAAGGCGATAAATGAGGAACAGGATTCCTGTGCTGAAAAGAATGAGTGACGGCAGGGAGGTGCTATTCATGCGGAAAACTATTATGTCAATAATCGACGAGGCCTTTGAAAAACATCGCGATGACGAGGATCTCATTCGGGAGGTGGTGGAGAACCTTGTTCACACCTGTGTCCAGTTGCGGGGCGAAGAGGGGCTGAGGGACATAGAAGAGTGCATCGACATGGAGAGGAAAAGGATGATCCCGCGGTGAGATATGCCTGTGTTTGTTTCATGATGTTATTGGTTTAAAATTATCGTAACAATTCACCCCTTATGATGTCTTATGTAAAAATAAACAACAGGAGGTTTCATGCAGGTAGACTTCAAAAGACTGCTCCAGGGGATTGTGGTTCTGGTCATGTTTCTCGTGATTGCCATTATCACCGACGGCGCAGTTGTCTGTTCATAATTACTGCAGACAAGCGATAAAGATGTGCCGGAGAATATACCGTTAGAACCCCTCCTTGAAGAGGGGATTATCCTCTGTGTGTTTATATTGAGAAATTACCCCAGCTTTCCGAGACTCTCCTTCAGCTTCTCCAGGACCTGAACAAACTCATCGCGCTTGGCCTTCTCCTTGTCAATTACCTCTGCCGGTGCCTTTCCGACAAAACTTTCGTTTGACAGCTTGGCGTCGACCCTTTTCAGTTCTTCTTCCATGCGGGATATTTCCTTTTCCAGGCGGGCCCGTTCCTTGTCGAAGTCGATGAGTTCCTTCAGGGGGATATACATCTCCAGGTCTTTCAGAACAGCCGATGCGTCGGTGTTGTCGGGAACATACTGCGCGTTGATGATGACGTTATGAACCTTCGCCAGGGCCTGGATGTGTACCGTGTCGCGCCGTACGAGTTCAGCCAGGTCGGCGCTGCCGGTTTTAAATACAACGCTGGCTTTTTTGTCGGGCGGGATATTCATCTCGCCGCGGACGTTTCGTATCTTGTACACGATCTCCTTGAATGTCTCGGTCTCCGCCGTCTCTGCCTGAAAATCGAAGGCCTCATCGGGTTCGGGCCAGGACGAAACGATGATGCGGCCTTCGCCGGGCTGTTTTATTTTGTCCCAGATTTCTTCGGTGATGAAGGGCATGAAGGGATGCATGAACTGCAGGGTGCTTCTCAGGATGTGGTATAAAACCTGTCGCGCCGTTTCCGATGATTCTTCGGCGGTTCCGTCTTTCGCATAGAGACGCTGCTTGGTAAGCTCTATATACCAGTCACAGACATCGTGCCACCAGAAGTCATAGATCTCCTGGGCAGCGTCATTGAATTTGTATTCACCCAGGGATGAGGATATGGTTCTCACGGCCCGGTTGAGCCGGTGCAGTATCCAGCGGTCGAAGATTTCCAGGTTCGCGGTGTTTATTTTTCCGGGCCTGAAATCACCGCCCAGGTTCATGAGAATAAAGCGTGTCGCCTGCCAGATCTTGTTGATGAAGGCGCGGTATCCCTCGACGCGTTTTTCAGAGAAGACGATGTCTCTGCCCTGGGCGGCGAAAATAGCCAGGGTGAACCGGAAGGCGTCGGTGCCGTACTGGTCCATGAGAATAAGGGGGTCAATGACATTACCCTTTGACTTGCTCATCTTCTGTCCGTGCTCGTCACGTATGAGGGCGTGGATATACACATCCCTGAAGGGGACATCACCCATGAATTTGATGCCCATCATGATCATGCGGGCCACCCAGAAAAAGATGATGTCAAAGGCCGTGACCAGCACCGATGTGGGATAGTATTTTTTCAGAGCCGCCGTGTCTTCGGGCCATCCCAGCGTTGAGAAGGGCCACAGTCCCGAGGAGAACCAGGTGTCGAGAACATCCTCATCCTGCTTCAGGTTTTTCGAACCGCACTTCGCGCAGGATTCCGGCGTGTCTATTTCCACGTTGATATGGTCACAGTCCCGGCAGTAAAAGGCGGGAACCCGGTGCCCCCACCAGAGCTGCCGCGAGATGCACCAGTCCCGGATGTTGTACATCCATTCATAATAGGTTTTCTCCCAGTTTTTCGGGACAAAGCGGATTTTTCCCTGTTCGACGGCCTTTATGGCCTCGTCGGCAAGGGGCTTTATTTTAACAAACCATTGTTTGGAAAGATAGGGTTCGATAATGGTCTGGCACCGGTAGCAGTGTCCCACGGAATGGTTGTGCTTTTCCACTTTTACGAGGAGACCCAGCGCATCCAGGTCTTCCACGATTTTTTTCCGCGCTTCGAAACGGCTCATTCCCTGGTACGGACCGCCGTTGGCGTTGATATATCCGCGGCTGTCAAGAATGTTGATCTCTTCCAGGTTGTGCCTTTTGCCCATATCGAAGTCGTTGGGATCATGGGCCGGGGTTACCTTCACGAGGCCCGTGCCGAATTCTTTGTCGACATACTCGTCGGCGAAGACGGGTATGTCCCTGTTCATGAGGGGAAGCACGACCATCTTTCCCACCAGGTACGTGTAGCGTTCATCGCCGGGATTCACTGCCACGCCCGTGTCACCCAGCATGGTTTCGGGGCGCGTCGTGGCGATGGTGATATGGTCCTTGGTGCCGGCGATGGGATATTTTATGTGCCAGAAACTTCCTTCCAGTTCCTGGTATTCTGTCTCGATATCCGAGAGGGCCGTTTCACAGCGGGGGCACCAGTTGATTATGCGGTATCCCTGGTAGATCAGTCCCTCGTCATAGAGGGTTTTGAAGACATGGTGAACTGCGCGGGAGAGTCCTTCGTCGAGAGTAAAACGTTCGCGCTGCCAGTCCAGGGAACATCCCAGCCTTTTAAGCTGTCCCTTTATCTGTCCGCCCGAATGCTCCTTCCATTCCCAGACCCGCTCCTCGAATTTTTCCCTGCCCAGGTCATCCTTTGTTTTTCCTTCCGCTTTCAAAAGCCGTTCCACAACATTCTGTGTGGCAATGCCGGCATGGTCCATGCCGGGCATCCACAGGGTGGACTTTCCCATCATGCGCTGCCAGCGGGCCAGTATGTCCTGCAGCGTGTTGTTCAGGGCGTGTCCCATGTGCAGGTTGCCCGTGACATTGGGAGGCGGTATGACTATGCAGTAGGGTTTTTTGCCGTCGCTTTCAACGGCGTGAAAATATCCCTCCTGTTCCCATATTTCATACCATTTATTTTCCGCTTCGTGGGGCTCAAATATTGAAGGAAGTTCCATAGCACCTGACCTCTAAATCCATGATAACAGTCATTTAGGAAGCCCGTCGGAACGGTGTCAATCCATTTTCACCGCAGGCTCAGGACAGCCTTTTCAAGCCTTGTCAGTGTGTCATCTCTGGCGCCGGTTTCACTGAAGACTATATTTCCCGCCGCATTGACGAGAAAGGTGCAGGGAACGCTTTTCGCGGGATTGTACTTTACCAGTGCCATATGATACATATCCATGAGAAAGTCATGGCTGACTTTGATATCATCAAGAGTATCCATGGCCTTTTCCCGGGCGCTTTTGCCCGTATCGTTGGTATCCACATTGATGAGAATGAGTGACAGATTTTTTTCCCTGCCGTATTTTTTTTCCATTTCCACGAGGAGGGGCATTTCCTTTTTGCAGGGCACGCAATAGCTTGCCCAGAATGAAATAATCAGATTACCCTTCAGTTTCGACAGGTAAACAAAATTGCCGTTATTGTCAGTCAGGGCGAATCCCGGCGCTTTTTTATACCCGGCGTGGGTTGCTGAAAAGGCCATGAGAGCGATGCACATGGCTATGAACAGGGTCTTTTTCATGGAATGCTCCTTATGATAAATTCGGAAAAATGGCGAGGATACTGCCGCACCGGAAGTCATTATGCGGCATGGACTTTATTCGTGCAATTATTTTATTGTGAGGCAGCCATCATTAAAAGTCCCCCTCCGTGGGATTTAGGGGGGGCAATATATTGCCGACAACACAGGAATGGGTTTGACAAACAGGAAAGATACTCTTGAATTGGAACCATGGAACCAGTCTATCACACAGAACCCTACACTGACCTGGCCGAGGCCTATGATTATATCCTCAGGCATGTCGATTACCAGGAATGGTATCAATATATCCGCAAGGTCATGGAGCGCTTTACCGTGGATGCAAAAATGGTGGTGGAATTGGGATGCGGTACCGGGAGATTCGGCGCCAAATTTTCCACGGACGGCTTCGAGATTTATGGCGTTGATAAATCGCTGGAAATGCTCAGGGTGGCCAAAGCCCGGGCGTTCAAAAACTTCCGCATCATCTGCGCCGATATGGCGGAGTTTCACCTGGCGAAAAAGGCCGATTTCATTTTTTCCGTGCATGACACCATGAATTATTTCATCAACAAGTCCGATGTCCGCCGTGTCTTTTCCTGCGTGAGGAACATCATGCACGAAGATAGCGTGTTTATGTTCGATATAACCACGGAATACAATATCGAAAGCAACTTCCACGACGTTACCAACACCTATGAGATACGGGGACGCTCCGTGGAATGGACCAATGAGTTCAACCGGCGCAGGCGCATGGTTCTTTCCACCCTGCGCTTTTTCAACCGCGACGGTACTGCCGGGGTGGAGAATCATATCCAGAGAATATACAGCATCGGCGAGATAAAGAAGCTTCTGAAAAAGGAAGGCTTCGAGGTGCTGGGAATATTCGGAGATTATTCCTTCATGCCCCCTTCGGGCACCACGGTGATGATAAATTTCGTGACACGGCTGGCGTGATATGAGTATACTCCTGTACATGGCGGGCCTGGTTATAGGCCTGGTCCTGTTTCTCTACATTCTCTCTCTCTACAATTCCGGGAAGGAAAAAATACAGATTGCCACGGGCAAGAGGCAGCCCCGGCCAAAACCCCGGGCCGATCTTCCTGCGGGGAACCTCAGCTTTGCCTCGATTCCGCCTGGTGAGCGCATGTGTCCCCTGTGCCGCTCCAAGCTGACAAAATACGAGGCCCTCTACGCCTCGCGCATGAAGACCAGCGACGGCGATAAAATATTCGTCCACGGCTGCCGGTACTGCTACAAGCCCGATGAGGACCCGGACCAGGCCAGGAAATCCACGCTGCCGTGATAGTTCTTGCGGTGAAACCCGGCATTGCTACTGATCATAAATATAGTTCAGTACATTTATAGACGTGAAAATTATCGCAAAACCTGTCGTGGTTTCCGGTGAATCACTGAAGTGCTTTCAACTCTTTCCGTTTATTCCTCGCACCGATAAACAGCGATGTTGAAACAACAGCCCATATCAAAAGAAAGCTGCTGATCATTTTTTGCTTATGAACATTTGCCCAGTTTCCCTGTGAATTTTTGTTAAGCGTTTCGTCGGATATTTCTATTTGCAGCTCCTTTCCGTGGGCCATGTCGTCCGCTGCAGTCAAACGCCAGGTGCCTATTGCCTTTGGGACAAAGGCAATAACCCCGTCGGCATCTGTCCGGGAATTCATATACTCAATTTTATTGTTGCCCGGAGCGTATATTTTTACTGCGGCATAGCTGAAGGGTTCTCCGTCATCATACCGTATATCGACTATGACCGCCCTGCCAATGCGTGATGCTGCCGTAACCCCGTGGCCGTAAAGATTCTGTGAAAGCATCAATAAAGAGAACAGAATTCCTATTATCGTTCCTTTAAATTTCATCGTAGAGTATTTTCTCCTCAATCAAAAATTCATTTTTTAACCGCCAGGGCTATCCTGCTCACACCTGATTTTCTGATGAGTCCCATTACGCGGGTAATACTTCCGTAATTTAGCCCTTCATCAGCGGACAGAGTCACCCTCATCGCGGGTCTGAACTTAACCTGGCTTGAAAGAGACGTGATTAGTGCGTTCTCGTCAACTATGGAACCGTCAAGCATCAGGTGTCCCTTTTTTGTCAGTGATATCTGCGTTGACTCAGCCACATTGGGGTCAGCGGAAGAGGATTTAGGCAGATGGATGTTGACCGATTCCTTTTTCAGGAAGCTGGCCGTTACCATGAATATCACCAGCAGCACAAGTAGAATATCAACCAGGGGTGTTATATTAATCGAGCTGATAACGCTGTTGTTGTCGCTGATATTGTCTGTCATAAATCTTTTTCTCCTTCCCAGCCGGGGTCCTTGCTGTTGTTGAAGCCGTAGCTTGCCTGGAATTCCTTCGACAGGTATTCCAGGTTTTGCATGATAACCCTGGTGGCGCTGGCGAAATAGTTGTTCACAATTACAACGGGCACGGCAACGGCAAGGCCGGCTGCCGTAGCAATCAGTGCAGAAGAAATGCTCCGCATGACGATCTCGGCGCCAACTCCTCCCAGCATGCCCAGACCATAGAATGCCTTGATCACTCCCAGCACCGTGCCCAGAAGTCCGATAAAGGGCGCATTATTTCCCAGCGTGCTCAGAATTGAAACATGCTTTTCCAACTCGACCCTGATTTCGATGCGTTTACCATCCATCAGGTCTCCTAGCCCCTGGCGTCCCGCGCGATAATGGGTCAGGGCATAGCTGGCAAAGCGCTGATATACGCCGGGAACGAATTGGTCGGAATAACGGAGGGCGTTTTCAATATCGCGGGAGTGGAGCATTTCTACGAGCCGCTCCATGAAGACACCGGCTTTGCCGGCCCCGTTTCGGCGGAACACGACAAAGCGTTCAATTGCAACTGTAAGGGCTATTATGCTTGATATGCCCAGGGCAAAGAAAATGACAATTTCTCCATAATCAACGAATGGATTCATGATTTACTCCAGTTGAAAGGTAAAGGCGATGGTGTGGTTCATTTTCACCCTTCTTCCGTTTTTATATCCGGGACGAAAGCGCGCCAGTTTAAGTATCCGCACCGCGGCCTCGTCAAAACCGTAACCGGCAGGCTCCGAGGCGACACGTACACTGTCCAGGGTTCCTCTTTCATCGACGCGTATATTGACCATCACCGTTTTTTTCTTTATATTGGCCCGTCTTGCCTCGGCGGGATAATAATTATTTACATTAAAGCGTATGACCGGCACGGGCGGGCTGTCACCGTGAATCGAAAACAGATATCCGTCACCATCGGTGGAATTTCCCGACAGGGCATTCTCGTTCTCTTCAACAGCCGGAGCATCGGGTTTTTCGTCTTTCCTGCCAGAGCCCTCTATCCATTGCGGAGCATCAATTTTTTTCGGATCAGTGTCTCCTCCAAAGAGCTCCGGGGGAATATCAGCTATCTCGACTTCCAGGGGCGAAACATTGATATCCTCCGAAGAATAAACATCGCCTGAAAAGGAATCGGCGACAAAGACCAGGCACAACAGGCCATGGACGGCCAGGGAAAGGGCGAAACTGTTTCTTAACAAATTATTGTGCACCGACATCCTTTTAATAAATGCGTTCATCTGCCTCGCTATATCATCCGGGACTATCTTTGAGTATTATACGATTGTTATTTTGTTGTTAAAATAGTCAATAAAAAAATAAAATATACATAAAAGAATACAAGAAATAAATTAATACTTGACTAATGTTACAAAAAAGAAAAAGGTGCTACGTGATTTTAGCATTTTCAAGGAGGATTATTTCATGTTGAGAAGGGTCTTTTATGTGGTACTTATTTGTCTGCTTTCTTCTCCCGTCTCGCTTTTGGCCCAGAACGTCGTCGGAGATGACAATGACAGGGATACCACAGCGGCAACAGAATCAGAAAAAGATGTAGCAAAGAAAGAAACCGAAAAAAAGGAAAATCATAAAAAAAAATCGGTCAATGAAATTGTGGTCAAGGGACAGGCCAATAAAATGGTATTTCCCATTGTCACGAAAGAAAAGGATCTTCCCGGTGATCCCCAGAGCATTCTCGATATAATGAAGAGCCAGGCAATTCTTAACTACCGGGGGCAATCGGACCTGGTAACCAAGGACGATGATTATTTCATGCGCGGTTTCGGCAGCAACCGCTTTACCACTGCCGTGGACGGTATGGTCATCAGGAAGACCGGGGGCAGACAGGCCAGTGACATCGTGGATTACGGGTTTATCCCGCCATGGCTCGTGGAGACCACGGAACTTATACCGGGCCCCCATTCGGCCCTGTTTCCGGCCAAATCCATCGGCGGCGTGGTGAACTTCGTCACGAAAAAACCCACGGTGAGGGACACCTTCTGGCCGGAAATAGACATGTCCATCTCGTATAAATCGTATAACACGCAGAATTACAACACTAACGTGAGCGGGAGCGTGTACAATTTTACCTATGACGCGGGATACCAGTATTATTACACAGACGGGTATCTCCGCCATACGAACACCGCCGTGCAGAACATCTTCGGCCGCCTGGGGTACGCCTTCGAGAACGGGGGATACGTGGCACTGAGCATCATGGATTCACGGGCTGACCGGGAGCTGGCCGTGGAAAACTACCCCGGCGTCGACGCCGATGACGGCTGCCCCATTGCTACAGCCACATACGACAATGATTACCCCATAGTCGATGTGGAGCAGACCGGCAACACTCGAAACAAATTCTACAGCTGGCAGGACCCCACCTGGGACCGAACCTCCCGGGCCTACCGTCTGGGCGCCAGCTATCCCACCTTTCTCGGTACCTTTAGCCTGGGGGCCTACCTGCACAAGGAGGTAAAGACCAAAGAATATGAGCAGTACAAATCGGGAGCTATCTCGCATAACGAATCCGAGACCAAATACTGGAGTCAGGGAGGGCGCATCGAGGATGTGATAAGCATCACCGAGTGTCACAAGACCACCGTGGCCTACGACATGGAGCAGCTTTTCGACGGTGACGACAGGGACAAGCGCGTGGAGGTCCACGGCGGCGCCCTGCAGCATGAATGGATTATTATAGATCCTCTCACGCTTACGCTGGGGATGCGCTACGAGCATGTGTGGATAAATGTGAGCAATGCAAGCACTAATCCAATCGCGGGACAGGGTGACTGGATTGAAAAGAACTGGCAGGGATTTATGCCGAAATCAGCCCTGGAATATGACATGGACAACCTGGCCGAGTTCCTCCGCGATACATCGCTCATCCTTGCCGCGAGCCGAATCTGGCACGCCCCGGACAGCCACGGTCTCTATGATCCCCAGGGGAAACCCACGGGATACTGGCTCAAACCCGAGACGGGCATGGGATATGACCTTATTTTTTCGCGTCGGCTCTTCGGAGATTTTTACATGAAGGCGGGATACTCTTTCTCGCACATCGAAAAATATTTCGCCTATAACAGCACTCACGCCGAGTACACCCCGACGGCATATACCGGAGATGCCTCACTGTATTATAAGGACTACATGTTGAACCTGGACCAGATGCACCGTCATGGCGTTGAGGTGGATATGAACGGCAATGTCCTCGATTGTCTGAAGGTGAACCTGTCCTATGCGTTCCAGAAATACTTCAACAGGGGTGATGAACCGGCCGGTAAAGAAACGGCCAGCGACAGGCCCGAACACAAGCTCAATGCCGGCATTCGCTATACCATCATCAGGAACCTGGTAGTCATGGCTGATTATTCCTTTCAGTCGAAGCAGGTGGCAACGACTGTTGAAGAAGTGGATGACGGTTTTGGAGGCATTATTTATGACGTGCAAAAAAATCCCATGGAAGCATACCAGCTGGTCAACCTGGGCATGGCCTTCGCCTTCATAGACCATCAGTTGGGCATGAAGAACGCCACCATTAAGATTTACGTAAACAATGTCTTTGGCGAAAAGTATGAAAACGCCAAGGGATATCAGATGACCGGGCGGACTTACGGGTGTGCCCTGAGCGCGAAAATATAAGCACAAAACCCGGGGATTTTACCCCGTTAACTTTTGCGGTCAGAAAACCGCGCTATACTATAAGGAGTAAAATATGAAATTCAGACACAACATATGTATCCCGGTTGTTTTTCTCGCACTGGTGTGCCTCGCTGTTGGTTGTACGCAGGCCAAGCTTCCCGCGGACACGAAACTTTTCCTGGTGGGCATGGGTCCGGGAGACCCGGACCTCATAACCGTACGGGCTCTCGATGTTATCAAGGGCGCCGATGTCATTGTCTGTTTTGAAAAATCCAGGGATAAATACGCCTCGGTCATCGGAAGTAAAACAACTATTACGGCGCCCCATGGGTTCTGGCATAATTATGGGAAAAAAATCAGCGATATCAAAGACTGTAAGGCCGCTGAACAGGAAAAGGCCATCGCGCCCAAACGCGATGCCTTCATTAAAGAGGTGCGGTCTCTTGTCGCAGAAGGAAAAGTAGTGGCCGTTCTGGACAGCGGTGACCCCATGGTTTACGGCCCCTGGGCCTGGATACTGGAGGAGCTTGAGGATCTGAACCCCTCCGTGGTGCCGGGACTCAGCTGCTTCAATGCAGCCAACGCGGCCATGAAAAAATCTCCCACCATCTCGGCCTCCACCAAGTCGGTCATCCTGAGTGCCAATGACTGGAAAGGAAAAAAAGATACCATAGACAAGCTTGCCAAAGTCGGGGCTTCCATGGCCCTGTTCACCATGAGGGCCGAGTTCGATTACTTTATTGAAAAGCTGAAAGCGGGATATCCCCTGGACACCCCCGTGGCCATCGTCATGCACGCGGGATACAAGGATAAGGAAAAGGTCATCACCGGGACACTGGGGGACATTTCCGGAAAAATTAAAGACCGCCCTTTTGAATACATGATTTATATCGGTGATTTTATCACATATAAACAAAAGGGAAGGCAGTAAAGAGTGAGCGCCGCCCCTGTCGGGGCGGCGTGATATTACTAAAAGGGGACTATATTATGAAAAAATACGCGGTGGTTTTAATAAGTGTTCTGTGCCTGTCGGTTCAGACTCCCGGCCATGCCCATTCACTGTGGATGACGGCAGACAAAGACAATCCGGCGGTGGGAGAAAAAGTGACCATTACGGTGAGCTGGGGACACGGTCTGGCGAAAAAACAGGAAATGAAGGAAGGAGTTATCGAAAAGGTCTCTGTTATCGGACCCGACGGTAAAGAGATCACTCCCCAAAAGATCGATCTTATTCACTACAGCTTTGTTCCGAAAAAGGCGGGGTACTACGTTATCTCTGCGGGAATGCACTCCGGATTCATGACAAAGACGACGACGGGCAGAAAACGACAGAGCAAAAAAGGTCTGGATAACGCACTGAGCTGCATGAACTTCGACATACGATCGAAAATGGTGATAAGGGCGGGAAAAGAAAAGTCTTCGGCGGCTTCCACGGTGGGAGCTCCTATCGAGATAGTTCCCCTGGGCGATGTGAGCAGCCTGAAAAAAGGAGACAGTCTTGAGGTTGTGATCATGTTTAAGGGAAAACCCGCTGCAGGTATGACCGTTGCTGCGGATCATGAAGGTTTTTCGGGTAAAAGCCACGATGAGCACAGCGTATCGGCCAGGACCGACGCCTCCGGGAAGGTCCGTCTGAAACTTTCCAAACCAGGGGTCTGGCTCATACAGGTAAAAAATGAGCTGCCCTATCCCGATCTTGAAGTCTGTGATACATATATGTATGCCACGAGTCTCAGTCTTACGGTACAGTGAAATTTTAAAGAGAAAAACGGGCCGGGGTTAGCGGGTCTCACATCGCTGCCCCGGCCGATCTGCCGACGGGAAGTCTCAGCTTTGAGTAAATATCACCGCTCCCACATTCATGTATCCCGGTATACCGCCAATGATAAAAAAATTGATTATTCCTTCTAAATAATTATTTTTTAAATATAGATAGAGCGGAATTGCTTTTATTTAATTTACACCTTTCAATACAATACCGACAGGTGTATTCTGATTCATTCATTCATTGTTATCGTTGGTTAGTATATAAAAAGATGTTACTGACCCACAATTTTCTGCAATTGACAAAAAATATTAAATATATACATAGCCTTAATGCATAATTTTTAATGTCCTGTTATTTTTTTCAGGTTTCCGATAGATGCCTTTGTATTGCTTGTTCCATCAACGACCCATGGATGTGCATGTGTATTAATAATTATACAATTATTTTAAACGGATCATGGAGGTTGTTATGTCTAAAAAAAGATTTTTAAGGTTTCTTTTCTGTATGGTTGTTATTTTTCAGATATCCTGTTATTTCGGCAAACCGGAGGTGGTTTATTTCGACGGTCATATGCACACAACACACTCCGATGGCAGCGGTTCTATCGCTGATCTGAAGGAAGTGGCACTGGCCCGCAATCTTGATGCAGTATTCGTTACTAATCACGCAAAGTCGATTATCGATGTGGATGAATGGAATGACATTGTAGACAGCTGCGGTGCACTTTCGGAAGAGGAATTTTTAATGATCCCTTCCTTCGAGATTACCGGCAGCGAAGGCCTGTTGTGCCGTGATCATGTACTTGCCTGGGGAGTGGAGAGTCCCTTTGTGGGCGATCCTGTCAATGGTTCGGTCCCTGAAGAGGTCTGGCCATCACCGTCTAATCCCTACGGCACCGGCCCTCTCTATCCGGAAAATATACGGGAATGGACCGACTGGATCCATGACAATAACGGGTTAGCGGTCCATAATCACACTACCGGCACGACGCAGCTCAGTTATAATGTGGATTTTATCGAGGTCATCAACATGAGCCATATCAAGGACTTTGCCCGTTTCGCGGAAATGGCCGGTTTTAGCGAGGACGATGCGTGGAACCTGGGCCTGCTCTTCAACAGTTTTTCCGTTTACGGGGACCGGTATCTCCAGATGATCGTTGATATGCCCAACCCCTATAATCCCGGAACAACCATTCAGCTGCCTTTGCAGCAGGCGCTGTACCTGGGAACAGCGCTCATCGGCGACATGGGAGAAAATTCCGGAGGAGCCCAGTGGCTCGGTTATGGATTGCCGGAAAACCTTATTGGCTCCGAGGCCATGCCCGGTGCTCCCCTGAATTCCTGGGATGATCTGCTCATGGCCTATATCAACGGGGAAATAGATCATCCTGTCTATTGTGTGGCAAACAGCGATTCCCATAACACCGCTAACATCGATGTGGGGAGCGCCGATTATGATGATTCCGATGTCGGGGAGGCAAAGAACGGCGTGTTTCTCAGTCATTTAGACAAGAGATCCTTGTTATGCGCTATCAGCCGGGGCAACCTCTTTGCGACCAGCGGTCCTTCAATATACTTCGATGTAAATCGTAAAATCATGGGTGAGACATTGAAGATCGGGGCGAAAGGAAAAAAACCCGTAAGTCTGACACTTTCTGTCGACTCGGAAAGCCCGACAGCCCTTCTTGTCACAGTTGATATTATTAAAAACGGCGAAGTGATACATTCCGTACAACCGATGGCATCGGAATACCAGCTGGTGCTGAAAGATGAGGTATCGGAAGATTGCTATTATCGTGTTGAAGTTACTTCCCTGGAGGGGGCTGACAATCGACCGCGGTTCGCCTATGGTAATCCGGTTTTTATAGATTTTTCCGGTAAAAAACCTTGTGTCAGACATTGATGCGGATCCAGGGAAAACATAGAGGATTATTATGATGAAACAATTAATGTAATAGTATACGGTTTTGTCAATTGGGATACAATTTAAAGCCCCGGAAGCGGGGCTTTTTTATCAATAAGCCGGCTAAATGTTTTTATATTTTAAAGAAATTCAGGAAGCTGAATGTTCGCAGGAATAAAGTACTAATCACATCATTCTTTATTTTCTTCTTTTTCTTCTTCACCTTCCGGTTCCGGCGGCACCGGTTCCAGGTCGACCCAGCCGTACTGGCCCCGGATCGAGGGCAGGGCGCAGTAGCCGTGAAAGGTAAAATTGCGAAACGTGTCAACGCCGTCTATGACGGTGTTTTTATATTTGACGATACGCTGCTGGATGACCGGGCCCATGGCAAACACGGCATGGTGGTCTTCTTTCAGAATGGCCAGGAGCGAGAGTGGTCGCTGCCTGCATGAGGCGTGGATGATAAGGCCGTCGAAGTATCCAAGTTCATCCATGATTTCCGTGGCGTCGCCGGCAAAGGAACGGACATTGAAGAAACCGCTGTTTACCAGTTTCTCCCTGGCCATGCGGGCCAGCGTTTCATGATACTCGAAGGTCACCACCTGCTTCACCATGGTTGAAAGGATAGCCGTGGAGTATCCCGAGCCTGTGCCTACTTCCAGTAGCTTCCATGATTTTCTGGGTTCCAGGACGTCGATCATCCTGGCCAGCACCAGGGCATCGTCGCTTTTTTCTCCGCAGCCGATGGAAATTGGAGCCTGCTGGTAATACTCCATTCCCATGGTTTTTTCTATAAAATCTTCCTGGTTAACCTTGGAGAAGGCATCGACGGTTTTTTTGTGAATGCCCTGTTCTGTAAGGTATTTAAACAGTTTCTTTTTTTCTTTCATCATGTTCCGTTGCCGGTCGCATTGCTGTAAATTTTATAATGGCCCCGGCAGGGGCCATCGTGCTACATGTTTTCAAAGGTTGATAAATGTCAAGAGATATGTGAGAAAGTAGTCTGATATCAGTATAACCATGGATGAATTGACCACGGCCGATATGGTCGATTTTCCCACGCCCTCAGCCCCTCCCCTGGTGTTGAATCCCTGGTAGCAGGCGATTACGGCGATGATGACCCCGAAAAAAACCGATTTCACGAGCCCCGAAAGCAAATCCTGGATGCTCACATACTGGATGATGTTGTCCATGTATTTATCGGGCGTGATGCCCAGGCCGAACATGGCGATGAAAGCGCCGCCCAGAACCCCCACCATATCGGTGATGATGGTGAGCATGGGCGTCATGACCAGACAGGCCAGGAAGCGCGGTACCGATAGATACTGTATCGGTTCAGCCGAGAGTGTGCGAAGGGCGTCTACCTGTTCAGTCACCTGCATCGTGCCGATTTCGGCGGCGATCGATGAGCCAACGCGGCCCGCCAGGAGGAGACCCGTAAGTACGGGACAGAGCTCCCTGAACATGGATATGGTTACGGCGCTCCCGATAAAGATCGATGAGCCGGATAAGAGGGCGTCCATGGCCCTGCCTATCTGGTAGGCCATGACCATGCCGGTAAAGAAGAGTGTGATGGCTGTGACCGGGATGGATTTATAACCGATCTCCAGCATCTGGCCGATCACGTTGGCAGTGTCGAAGGGCGGTCGGAATGTCCATTTGATGGTGTCCTTCAGGAAAATGAAATGGGCCCCGAGGCTTTCAAAAATGGCGAGGACGGGGTTGAAGGAACCGTTATTGTTCATAGGACGGACTGGCCTCCTCGTAATAGTGGCTCTTTTCCAGGTTTTCGAATTTCGTATATTTGTCCCAGAATTTCAGGCTTATGGTGCCGATGGGGCCGTTTCTCTGCTTGGCCACAATAATATCGGCGATGCCCCTTTTTTCCGAATCCTTCTTCACCTTTTCTTCACGGTAAATGAACATGACCACGTCGGCGTCCTGTTCGATGGCGCCCGATTCACGCAGGTCTGCAAGGGTCGGTATCTGGTCGGCTCTCTGCTCCACGGCCCGTGAGAGCTGTGACAGGGCGATGACGGGAACTTCGAGCTCACGGGCGAGCTGTTTGAGAAACCGTGATATTTCCGCGATCTGCAGATGCCGGTCCACGCGGGAAATGCTCGAAATGAGCTGCAGGTAGTCAACGACAATGAGCCCGATGGGATTTCTCTGGTGCAGCCTCCGGGCCTTGGCCCTGATTTCCATGATGTTGATGGATGGTGTATCGTCGATGAATATTTTTGATTTACTCAGGCGGTCCGCCGAGGAGAATAGCTGCTTTAGTTCTTCGGAACTGATGTGTCCGGTCCGAACGCGCTGGGAGTCGATCATGGACTGGATACAGAGGAGGCGCATGCCCAACTGCTGGGCCGGCATCTCCAGGGAGAAGAATATGACGGACTTGTCCTTTTCCACCTGGGCGATGTTGCTGATGATATTCAGGGCGATGGCGGTTTTACCCATACCGGGGCGGGCGGCAATGATGATGAGCTCGGCGCCGTGAAAACCCGTGAGCATTTCATCCAGGTCTTTGTATCCCGACGGCATACCGGTCACTACCTTCTTTGATTCATACCAGGAGCCGATGTCCTGCAGCGTGTCCTGGAGGACATCGTCTATTGTCTTGTAATCGGAGACGATTCTCTTTTCTGTTACGGAAAAGATTTCCTGTTCGATTTCGTCGATGATCTCCGTGGTGTCCCTGGTGGAATCGAAGCACTTTTCAATGGATTCGGTCGAGACCTCGATGAGTTTTCTCCGCAGGCTCAGCTCCTTGATACGACGGGCGTAGAATTCGGCATTGGCCGATGTTGATACGGACTGGTAGAGCTCCACAAGGGACGTGTCGCCGCCGATTTTCTCCAGGAGGTTCTTGTCGGCAAGGCGCTGTTTAAGCGTGGTAAGGTCGACGGGAGTATTTTTCCGCTGAAGATCAAGTATGGATTCGAAGATGATGCGGTGTTTATCAAGATAGAAATCCTCCGCCTGGAGGATTTCTATCACCTTGTACAGGGCTTCCCTGCTGAGAAGAGCCGAAGCCAGGCAGGCTGTTTCGGTATCAACATCCTGAGGGGGAAGCCGGTCGATAATCATGGGAACACCCTGGTCAAACGGCCTTTTCAACGATAACTTTTATTTTTGCCGTGAGGCCTTCTTCCAGTTTGACGGGAATTTCAAATTCACCAAGTTCCTTGATGGGTTGTTCCATCTGGATCTTTCTTTTATCGATTTCAAACCCAAGCATTTTCAGCTGTTTTGCTATATCCATGGTGGTTATGGAACCGAAGAGTTTGTCCTCGTCTCCCACCTGGGCTGTCAGTTTTATCTCGATGCCGCTCATGCTTTCAGAAAGCTTTTCGCTGACTTTTTTCCTTTTTTCTTTTTTAAACTTTATAAGCCGTTTTTGATGTTCAGCCGCTTTCTGGCTCGAGGAGTTGGCCAGAATTACCAGTTTTTGCGGGAGCAGGTAATTACGGGCGTATCCGTCGGCAACGTCTTTTATATCACCCGCATCTCCCAGATTGGGAACGTCCTTCTGAAGAATCACTTTCATGACAAGCTCCTGTGTATTAAATTTTTAGCGTAATTACAATAGTTTTATTGACTGTTATTCCGGTTTCGGTTTGTCCAGTTTCCTGAAATCGGCCCAGAAATCCAGTGTTCCCAGTCCTGCCAGGAGAATGGCTCCGAAAGCCGTCACCTCTTTTCCCATGAGAACCAGGAGTACAAGGAAAAGAGGCGCCAGATATGGCGGAAAGCCTCTTTTCATCAGGTAAAATTTGATGACCCCCAGCGACTGAATTATGTAAAGCAGTGTCGCAATAAGGGCGCAGTTCAATCCCGTCAGATAAGGAATGTAATAATCGCTTTTGTCAATCAGTAAAACAACGGCCCATCCAGCGATGAGCACAAAAATAAAGTAGTCGTTCAGCCTGAAAAGCTCAAGGCCGCTGATTGCCTTTGCGCCTACCGTCCTCTGAAGAAAGGATTTTACTACGTAAAAACTCAAGGCTGAAAAGAGGACCGAGTAAATAAAGGTCCCGAAGGGTATAATATCCTTCATCATTTCCAGCCACATATCAAAATCTCCCAGCAGCTCCTTTTTCTGATCTTCCGGGACCTTTGATGTTTCTATCATTTTCATCATCTCGACTTTTGACTGGTCGAGAATATCAATGTTTTCCACTAATTTCAATTGATAGTAATTAGCCGAAAAAAGAACAGTCAGGGAAAGCGAAACAATGAGAGTGTAGAACATCAATGACTTTTCTTTTTTAAAAGTGTATCCCCCTGTTCCGCCCAGGATAATGGGAGCAAGAAAGGTTGCTACATCCCCTGACAGGCTTCCCGGATACACTGTTACGGCTATGATGGGAATGAATATAATAAAAGCTTTCCACTCCCACCGGTAAAAAAGGTACGCTGAACTGAGAACCAGTATCAGCACCACCAATGGTGCAATAATAATTGATGCCACGTTCCTTATTTCTCAACGTAGGTGAGCAGCGCAATTGACCGTGCTATTTTTATTTCCCGGGCAATGGCCCTCTGATGTTTTGAGCATGTTCCGGTGATCCTCCGGGGCAGTATTTTACCCCTGTCGGTGATAAAGCTTTCCAGGATGTCGGAACGTTTGTAATCGATGACGGCGTTTTTATCGTGACAGAACCGGCACACCTTTTTTCTGAACCGGGGCATACGGGGACCCATTTCAGACCTGCTGAAATCATCTTCCCTTCCATCACCGTCTTCCGATTTAAACCGTGGCCTTCTTCCGTCGGGGCGCGGTCCACGGGGGCCGTCTTCTCTGGGGCGGTACTCGCGTGGAGCAGCAGCCGGTCTTTCCGTTGAAGCTGCAGCCGGTGTTTCCGCTGGAGCAGCAGCCGGTGTTTCCGCTGGAGCAGCAGCCGGTGTTTCCGCTGGAGCAGCAGCCGTCTTCCGCTTCTGTATTTTTTATCTCGTCTGACATTGTCTTCTCCTGTAATTATTAGAATGGGATATCATCATCTGAAAAGGGATTGTTGTCCACATCGGCGGGCATGGGAGCTGATTGCGCTGCCGATGGCATATCGATCTGAATATCCCCCGGTGCCGAATCGCGTCCCGATAGAAACTGGACGTTTTCCGTCACGATTTCAATGGTGGATCTCTTGTTTCCGTTCTGATCCTCCCAGCTTCGCTGCTGAAGCCTTCCCTCGATTCCGATACGGGATCCCTTTTTGCAGTACTGAACGATCAGTTCTCCCAGTTTGCTCCAGGCAATGCAGTTGAAAAAGCTTGCCTGTTCTTTTTTTTCATTATTAACGGTGTATGTCCTGTTATTTGCCACGGAAAAACTTGCTACAGCAGTCCCGCCGGGTGTGTAGCGCAGCTCAGGATCACGCACCAGTCTGCCTATCATTATAACCTTGTTGAGGTCACTGGCCATGGTAGCCCTCCTGATTTTGTATTAAGCGGTTTTTTGTTCGTTCATTTTTACAAACAGGAATCTCAGGATATCAGGCGTCAGCCTGAAATCAATGATTACCTTGTCCACGATCTCAGGAGCTGCCTGTACATGCGCGAAGAAATAATATCCTTCTTTTTCTTCGTCGATCATGTATGCCAGCCTTTTGGTGCCCCAGGAATCCTCTTTTACAACGGTTACGCCATGTTTCTGAAGAATTCCCGACAGCTTTTCTTTGAGGGATTCAACCTCGCGGTTGCGTAGAATAACGGTGAGTTCGTAATTGTTCACGATGTCCTCCTTTCTATGGTATTAACTGCTGAAATACATTGAGTTCTCAGCAGAAAGGTGGTGCAATACTTGCAAAGGCCCCTTATTTTTCAAGTAAAATTCCATAACGAACTATACTATCAGGGTATTTTTTATAGAAATCAGGCCATGTTTGTTTTTTCGCCTGTTATTTACGGGGAATCGCCGGTATTTTGCAGTTTTATTTTTTTTAATTAATTGATAAAAATATTGACAAAAATAGAGAAGCTTAGTAAATTTTATCATTGGACCATCCAGACGGTTTTTTGTGATACATAATTGAAAATATATATAGATTTATGTATCGGGATTCATGACTTTTCACAAGCTTTTGGAGTTTCAACGTTTCTTGCGGATGTCGAAGCTGATAAAAAGCTATCTGTCGCCTGTATTATATGATGCCAGAGGGATAAGGAATAAAAGTATGAAATTCATTTTACTTATTTTTTCAGCGGTTGTACGGGTTCATATGAACCAGTGGCTGCCCCTCACCATCCAGAAGCGCATGGCGGAAAGAAGAGTTTTGAAAATGGTGCGTTTTGCCTATGAAAATGTCCCTTATTATAGAAAAAAGTACGACGACGCCGGGGTCGATATGGCCTCTCTCCGTTCTATAAATGATCTGAAAAAGCTTCCCTTTTTGACCAAGGAGGATGTTCTCAATAATTTTCCCCGGGGTATCGTGGCCCGGGGGTATGATGTGGACAAGTGTCATTATTCAGCCACGACGGGGTCTACGGGAAGGTCGCTGCCCTTCATCTTCAGTTCACCGACCTTCGCCTTTTATATCGCTACTGTTATGCGTGTCTATACCATGATTGGTTTCAGGCCCTGGCATAAGACCGTTTATATCAAATACAAGCCCGTGGAATATCCCCGTATCGGTCCATTTTTCAGGACCGACTGTATCGCCTCCACCATTCCCGTGGAAGAGCAGATCGCGAAACTGCGCGAGGCTAAACCGGACCTCCTCGTGGGATATGCCTCCATTGTTCTTGAGATCGCCCAGAAGCTGACAAAGGAGGACCTGGAGATCATCAGGCCGAAATTTGTCGGTCTCAACTCCGAACTTTCCTCACAGAGCCAGCGTGATTTTATTTCCGGGGTTTTTAACTGTCCCGTATACGATGAGTATTCCACGGAGGAAACGTGGATGGTGGCATCACACTGCAAACGACACAGCTATCATATCTTTATCGATAATGTGTGGGTGGAATTTCTCGATGAAACGGGAAATGAGGCTCTTCCCGGTCAGATCGGGGAAATCGTGCTTACGGCCACACGCAGTTTTGCCATGCCCTTTATCAGGTACCGAATAGGTGACCTGGGAAGATACAGTGCCGGAACATGCGGATGCGGGATCGGGCTTCCCGTACTGGAAAGCTTTGAGGGCAGGGCCGATGATTCATTCATTCTTCCCAGCGGTAAATTCGTCTCTTCGCTGAAGGTGCTTAATACCTTCACGACCTATATTAAAAAATATCTCCATCTTATGGAGGAGTTCCGCGTAGTGCAGCGCGAGAAGGGGCTTATTGTAATCGAGCTGGTGAGGGGAAAGGAGTATAGCGAGGAGCGGTTTCAGGAACTCATCAACCGACTTCATGAAATAATGGGAGAACCGGTCACTATCCGGGTTGATATGGTGGACGCCATTGACACCGGCGGGAGCATCAAACGCAAGGCCATTGAATCGCTGGTAAGCCGCAACGCGGCCCTGGCCTCAATGGAATCGCGGCATGCCGCGGCGCCGGTGAGCTAAAAATAATGTAACAGGGAGTGCCTCATGATACGGAATTTTATAATAATACTGATCGCGAGTTTGCTGGTATGCCCGATTCTTTTACCCGGGAGGGCCGAGGCCTGTGATGTGGCGGTCGTATCGGGAAAAGTGACGACGAACGGGAGGCCCATATTATGGAAGAGCAGGGACTGCTCGGCCAACTGGCACCAGGAACTGGAGTACTTCCCTGCCATTAACAGCAGGGCCGGCGGCTGTGTCATGGTGCACAATTATGATGACCTTGCCTGGATCAACAATGGTGTTCGCGAAAACCCGTCGGGGGGCCTGAACGAGGCCGGCCTGGCCGTATCATGCACATCGGTATACGAAGACTTCAATCCCTACCATGAGGCCATCAATATAAACACGGACCTGATCCGCGAGACCCTGCAGGAGTGCGCCACGCTGGATGATTTTGATACCTATCTGAAAAACTGGTATAACAATCATGCCGGCATGGTCATCAGCGGTAATTTTGTCGTTATCGACGCCCAGGGCGGAGCCGCACTGTACGAGTGCTATACGGGCCAGATTGCCGGGCAGATAAAATACCGCAAGTACGATGCTAACACGGGCAGGGAAACGGACTGGGACGGCACAGCGGAAACGGTCATGACGGAGAGCCGCGAAGGTGAAGATGATTTCAATTATTTTTATAACCGCGCCAATAATAACTCCTATATCAATATCAATTTCGGTGAAGAACGGGCCATTCGCGCCAATGAACTTCTTAATATGCTCGTCGATGAGGGCAATATGAATTATCGTACTCTCATGCGCGTCGTGACAAAGGACGTGACGGGCAACCAGCTCGACCCGGTAACCGGTACGGTGCTGGCCGAGGAAGAGGAAGACCTCGGGAATTACAGCACAACCTACTGCATCAGCCGCAACCAGACCCGCACGGCTCTGGTGGTGGACGGCGTCAAGGCCGGTGACAATCCGGCTCTCTCCGTATTCTACTGTGCCCTGGGGGAGCCCTCCATCTCGGTGTATACTCCTTATTTCGCCCATGCCCAGGCCGTGTCGTGGCTTTGTCATATCGACTCCATGGATCTCATAGGCAGGCTCTACGATCTCAACGATACCTGTTTTCTGAACAGGGCCATGAACCGGCGTGAGGCCTATGACAATCTTATCTATAAGACCAATACCGGCGACGTCATCCAGGGAATGGACAATGTCTGTATCAATAAAATCGAACTTGCCGCAGCACAGGAATGGACACTGCCCCTGGAGGACTTTATTCTCGACATGACGGCGGAATACATCGATGACATGAGAGGAAAGTCTTCGTATATCACTCAGGCCAATCTTGCCAGCTTCAGTGATTATTGCGTTGAATATCTGTATGAAAATTATAACGCCGCTTCGGCCGATTACTATCCCTGGACCATGGAAAAGCCCTGGGGAAGCCTGAACTGGGGGAGATAAGGGTAAAGCGGAAATTAAAAAGGTTTATAACGGAAAAAGGAATAAGTGAAAAAATAAAATATGAAGACCGGCGCTCAACATAGTAAAATTCTACCCCTGGTAAAAAGGCTGATACCCTGGTTCGTAGCCGCGGTCATCCTCGTCTTCCTTTTTTATCGTGTTGATGGCAGGCATTTTGTCCAGTCTATGCAGGTGGCTGACCTGTCCATGTATGCGCCATGGCTGGTTGTCTTTTGCCTGGCCTGGTTCTTTTTCGATGTTCAGAATATCCAGGCAACGGTGAACAATTACGGATATACCGTGAGCTTTCGTGATATCATGTCCATGCGCGGTGTGACCTACCTGCTGATGATAGTGGATTATACCCTGGGGATGGGCGGCATGGTGCTCTATCTCAAAAATGATAAGAATATCCCCATCGTTAAAAGCACCGGTCTCATGATGGTTTATACCGGCGTTACCCAGTTCAGCCTTTTCATCATGGCGGCGATAGGATGCTGGCTCGGTGATATGTCAAAGGTCCTTTTCAGGACTGTTTTTGCAACCTGTGTTTCCCTTGCCGCGGTGTATGTAGCCGCGATTATTGTTATCAAATTGCTTCCTGAAAAGGGCAGGGTGGGCCGTTTTAAAAATCTTGCTATTGTGAAGCTCTATCACGAGGTTTCGTGGCAGGGATATGTGTCCCTCATCGTGTGGAGAATTGCCTATTATGCCACCTATATCCTGTTTTATTATATTGCCATGCCGCTTTTTGGCATGCATGTGCCCATTGAGGTTCTCATAACGGCTGTGCCGCTTATTCTGCTGGTGATCAGTTTTCCCGTAACTCCCTTCGGGCTGGGGACTGCCCAGGCAGCCATGCTTTTTCTTTTCAAAGGGTATGGAACCGAGGCTGCCATACTGGCCTTTGGTATTACCTATTCAACATCCATTGTGCTGATCAGGGGACTTATCGGTCTCTTCTATGTTAAAAAAATATCAGGTCTCATGCCTGGTAAACTGTGGGATTCCAAGGAGATGCTTAATGAAAAGATTTAATGTGCTATTATCCATATTGCTGATCATCGTTGCCATGGCGATTGTGCCTGGTTGCGACAGCGGCTCCCTGGGAGGAGGATCCAATTCCCGCGACACGGACGGCGGTTCAGATGGTGACGGGACCGGACCGGTAAAGCTACTGTTTACCGGTGACGTCATGCTTGCAAGGAATGTGGCCAATCTCGTTTATGAAAAAAACGGCGGTGATTACAGCTGGCCCTTCCTGAAGATTGCCGATTTCCTCAATGATGCCGACCTGACCATCTCCAACCTGGAAGGACCTATTTCCGACAAGGGCGACAAGTATCTTAAATCTGCTCCATGGTTCAGGGCGGAACCCGAGGCGGTCAACGGTCTGAACTATGCCGGTATTGACATTGTTTCACTGGCTAACAACCACATCTTTGACTACGGACGCGAGGCCATGGAAGATTGTTTTGGTCAGTTGGACAGGGCAGGGATCAGATACATGGGCGCCGGAATGACTCGTGACGAGGCCTATGCGCCGGTTATCGTCAACATAAATGGACTGAAGATAGCATTCCTGGCCTTCACGAACCACGGCGATGCTTCATGGCAGGCCGAGGTTGATTATTATACGACCTTTGAGGAATTAGTTGCCCAGGTACCGCTAATCGGTGATCTTTTTCTTCAGACCCAGGTGCTGGATCATCTCATGAACATGCCGATACCCGTTACCGAGGAATCGTCGGGTGTGGCCTGGCTCTATATCAAACAGCTTGAGCGGGCCATATACAAGGCCCGTGAAGAGGCGGACATAGTTATCGTTTCACTGCATTTCGGCGAGGAGTATGCCGAGACGATCAGTTCTGCCCAGGACCGCTATGCTCACCTGGCCATTGATCGCGGAGCGGACATGGTCGTGGGCCATCACCCCCACGTGACACAGCCCATAATGGTGTATATGGGTAAAGTCATTGCCTATTCCCTGGGAAATTTTGTTTTTGATCAACGTGAATCCTATGAATCGGGGACAACAACGGGCCTGGTTCTGGAAGTAAATATCGAGGACAAGAAAATTCAGAACGTGGAAGGCCATTATACAAAGATAATTGAAGAAGAATGGCAGACGCAGCTTACGCCCTTTGAATATGGAGATCTGGACTGATAAAAATATGAACAGCCCGTTCGCACATACCAGGAGCGATGATGGACGTGTGAGTCTTGAAGAAAGACTTGCGGCCCTGATTCCCGTCAGGCATGTTGTCCTGACCGGGTATGCGAGAAATGCCCTCTTTCTCCTGGTGAAAACCATGGGTTGGGACAGCGGTGCCGAGGTTATCATTCCCGCCTTTACCTGTTCGGTTGTTCCCATGTCAATCCGTGAGGCCGGGGCGATACCCATACCTGTAGATGCCGAGTCCCAAGGTATTAACATGGATCCGGCCCTTATCGAAAGGGCTATCACACCGCGAACCAGGGCTATCTACGTGGTACATACCTACGGGACACCGGCCCGTATGGAGGAAATATGCGCTATTGCGAATAAACACGGTCTCAAGGTTATTGAAGACCTGGCGCAATCCTTCTTTGCAGAGCATCGGGGCAGGAATGTGGGGAGTTTCGGCGATTTTGCCATACTGAGTTTTACCAAGAAGATCATTAATTTTGAGGGAGGAGCTCTCACCACCAATGATACGGAACTGTACTGCCGCATGAAGGATACACAGGCCGCCCTTAACCGGGAAAGGCATTTTACTGTTGCGGGGCTTACGGACCAGGTAGTGAGAATAATCAGTTCCTTCTGGGAATCGCGTTTCTCCTTTTCCGTTCTGCTTGTCTTCAAACTGCTGGATATGATCAATACGGTTTTATACCGGGGCTCCTATGGCGTTTCCGTCAATCCGCAGCGGTTTATGATGCATGGTCTGGCGATTAAAATAACGGGAATGCAACTCGATTCGTGGAGAACGAAGACCGGCAATGGCAGAAATATCCGCCGCTTTGAAAACGGGCTGAGAGAAGTCGTTGCATGCCCCGGCGCGGTGAGCGGTCTGGCCGATCCGAGGCCGGAATATTTTACCGGTATACCGCTTAAGGAATCGTTCTGGATGCGGTTTATATCGTTCCGGACATGGCATAATTTCAATGAAAAGGGAGTATTCCCGCGTGCCGATTATCTTTATGAAAATTACAGGGTTTTTTCCAGAATAATACTTTGGTCTTCCCGGAGAGAACGGGAAGGAGCCATGGCATATCATGAACGGGAGTATGACCGGTCTGCCGGGAATGCCCGGTGAAAATGAGGGAGGTTTTATTATGAACCAGGCAATAGCTGACAGGGTAAAAGAATATCAGACTTCAGAACAGGAAGTAAAAAAGGCTCTCCCTGTCACATGCAATAATTTTTTCCTTCTGAATCACAGGGGATTCAATTACTATGGCATTGACCTGCGAAAAGTCGACTTCGAAATCATCAGGGACATAGTGAAAGGTTGCGAGGAAGTGGAGAAAGACTGCTGGGATCCCCAGGAGAATTTCTTTGATTACATTCAAAAAAGTGATATTCTCGCTTATGCGGAAAAAGACGGCCGCATCGTCGGCTTCAATCTCGTTTCTCTCCTTATGTCCGACGGGCACTGCATATACAGTATAGACGAGGCCATGGTTCTCAAAAAATGCCAGGGGAACAATATAGCCCGCAATGTTGTGATGCTTACCATACGCTGGTTTTTCCTGAAGACCGACGAGGCCCTGACAGTGAAGAAAATATACCCGCTTTCCATTTCAGCCAACCCAAAGGTTGTAAATAATTATTTCAAAAACAAGTATCTAACCAGCATTTTTGATAATTCGTTCCGCCCTTCGGAGAAACTGATCGATCTTCATCTCCAGTACGTGAAGGAAAACAATTTGTTGCTGGTCGACGAGAAATATCCTTTCTGCGTAAAGAACCTGTTTCCCGGCTCAAACCGTTTCAAAGAGAACGATAAGCGATACCAGTTTAAGGACGGCGTTAAAAAGAACATGCCCGATGATTTCGATCATATTCACCGCGGTGATGCCTTCTCCTTCATGGTCAGGATCGGCGTAGGTCCCTTCTGGTTTGTCAATACCCTCCTCCTCCTGATAATTCTGGGGAAAAAGATGATTTTCAATAAGGGGATAGGATTCCTTGGCTCCGGGAAATACCAAAGCGCCGATGAAAGCTTTCAGTATACTGACGAGTATAGTGACAGAAGAGGCGGAGATCGAAGAGTTATGGATATTGGTGCGTATCTCGATGATCGGTTTAACCGAAGGAAAACGGGAAGGCGTACAGTCGACGAAAATTTAAACTCCAGGGATGGACTGAAAAGAAAACTCCGGCTCACGGGAAAGAAAGAATCGCGAAAAATAGCATCGATGACACTGCTGCTGTAGTTATAAAAATTTGCTTTTTTGAACCGGGTATTCCTTCGCGGACTGCAACGTAGAATAAGTCGGCTTCCGGGCTTGAAGCTCCTTCTTTAAGCGTTCGAGCAGAGCTTCAAGTCGTCCTCTCGAGGCGAGGGCATTGGGAAGAGATAGCGTGAGTTCCACCCTTTTATGAGTGCCTGCCAGTGCCATGAAGAAGGGAAGGGATTCTACGCCCGGCGGAATAAAGAAACCGGTATTACAAACAAACCCGCCTCCCTGAAAGTGTTCCAGGGGAAGCCGTCCTGGATTGGACAGAATCCCGGAATTCCTGAAAAATCCGCTCCGGTATTTCATTGCTGTTTCCCGGTATACTGTGCCTTTGAGAAGCCATAGAGGTATGAAACGGGCAAGATTATCCCCCCAGTACTGCATACCGTCACATCGTTTTTCAATCTGTGCGGTAATGTCAGCGGAAACCAATTCCGGTGTTGAGTCGGGCAAGATATCCAGGTATATGAGATTGGTCAGGTTTCCTGTTGATTGCAGCCCCTGAACACGGAACCGCATATCCACCGGGACGGCGATCCTTACCTTGCCATCTTTATGTTTTCTTGCCTCATCGGCCATGATGCAGGCGATCTGGCCCAGCAGATTCGGATATTTTCCTTCAAGGGTTACCCTTTTCCATATAATGCCTCGCTTGTCTGCATCGGCCCAGCCCGTGGGAGCTATAAAGCGGTGTTTTGGTGGTGTTCTGCTTTCTTTCTGATATAAACGGGCGAGTTTCTGTTCCGTGAGAGCACAATGAGACCCAATAGGTTTTTCGCCGCGGAGCGAGCGGAATATATCCAGGGCCCATGACATAGTGCCCCTGGCGTCCATGGCGCCATGGTGAGTGCGGAATGCGATACGCGGAGTGCCGCCGTTAATCAGGATGACTTCGCAGGTGGGTCCTTTTATGGGAGAAAGTTTTCTTTCGAGAAATGGAGCTCCTTCAGGACCTATACCGTTCCAGGCGGATCCATCCTCTTTACGCACATCGGGGGCAATTCCTGAGTCAACCCAGTGGCTCAGCGGGCCGTGTCCCCGGCATACGATACGGCTTCCGGGATTTGCTTTCGAGGCCTCTTTAACCGCCAGTATCCATTTTTTGTAATCAAGACAGCCTGATCCTTCGAGGATCATCTGGTTGGCGAAGGGCGGACATATGTGATTATATATCAGGTAAACTCGTTCCGTAGGTGACATTTTTCGTTTGTATTTATTTTGTTCGTTCATATCAATAAGGTCCTTCTGAAAAAATATATGGAAAAAAAATTTTCTTTTCTACTGCGGTGGTTTCTCAGCGGGCCGAAAGTTCGCGGATATGCGGTTAAATGTATCTTCAAGACGGCCGTTTGTTGCCAGTACTTTCGGAACAGTAAGAATCATTTCAAAAATATTTCCATATCCGCCCAGGCCAAGAAAAAATGGAAAATACTCGATAGTGGGGGGGATTCCAAAAAGGCCATCGGTGTTGAATCCTCCACCGGAGAAATATTGAAGAGGTATCCTTCCCATATTGGTCAGGACCCCGGACATGCTGTACAGATTATTTTCATGACGGCGGGCTATAATTTTTTTTGTTTTCTCCGCCATGAGCTTTATCGGAATATGACGATACAGGTCGTCTCCCGGTGTCAGCATTCCCTCACGCCTTTCTCTCACCTGTTGTTCGACTTCAGCGGCGACTTGTTCGGGTGTCGTTTCCGGTCGGACTTCAATGTAGATGGCAAAGCTCAGGTTTCCCGTTGAGCGGAGACCCTTCTGGTGTTGCCGCATATCAACGGGAATAGAGAAACGGACAACACCCTCGCGGTGACGCCATGCTTCCTTCGCTGTGAGGACCGCTATCTGTCCCAGCGCATTGGGGTATGTTCCGGTGAGGCGTTTTCTTTTCCATGTCATCCCTTCTTCGCTCCCCTGTGCTGAACCGGTCGGCGCTATATGTTCGACCGGGTATGGCTTTCGGGTTTCTTTCTGGATTTCCCGTGCCAGTTCAGTATCGGTGAGTATAGAAGTTGATCCGATGGGTTCCTCGCCGCGGAGGACACGAAAAATATCTTCAGCCCAGGTCATGGTACCTCTGCCGTCCATAACTGCGTGATGAGTCCTGAAAGCGACACGCAGAGGATTCCCATGAATAAGGAGAATTTCGCAGCTGGGTCCTTCCCGATAAGGCAGTATTGTCTTTAAAAAAGGAGCATTATCGGGGCCCATTGCATCCCATGACGAGCCATCGGCTTCCCGAATCGTTGGAGTTTTGCCCGTATCGATCCACCTGCTTCTCCCTAATCGTCCCTTCAGAACTACCCTGCTTCCGGGATTTGCTTCCGATGCCGTTTTTACTGCCTGCTCCCATCTTTTTTTATCAAGCACTCCACTTCCTTCGAAAATAAGCTGATTGGCAACTGGTGGGCACATCTCGTCAAAAACGAGAAAAAATCTTTCATTGAAGGAAAGAGGCCGGGTGTATTTTACAGATTGTTTCATGGTAACTTCCCTATTTTTATAAACTGCCGGTAATGGCGTCCAGGATTGATTCGATTCTTCCATTTCCTGCATACACCCCGGGCATGGTAGCCAGAATCTCCAGAGTGTCGCCGTTTCCCGTTGTGGTGATGCTCACGGGAAGCGATTCCAGGCATACCGGGACGAAAAAAACGGTCCCGGTCGTAAATCCTCCTCCGTAAAAATTTTCAACGGGAAATCTACCAAGATTGGAGACGAAGGCCGAACAACGAAAATGGTTTTCCGCCTGTTTTCTTCTTGTTTCCTCCCTGAGGGCCGCGCGGAGCACCCAGAGGGGTAGATGACGGACAACCCGGTCTTCCCATGTGAGCTCGCCGTCAATTTTTTGTGCGAGGCGTTTTTGCAGATCTTCACTCACTGATTCCATCGTCGATTCCATTGATATATCAATGTAAAGAGCGTTGGTCAGGTTTCCCGTGGAGCGGGCCTCGGGCTTCCGGGGGCGGAGATCAACGGGTATTCCTATCCGGACCATCCCTTCCTCGTACCGCCATGCTTCGCGGGCAATGGTGAGCATGATGCGGGGCAGCAGCTTCGTGAATGGTCCCTGGGCCCGGGTTCTCTTCCATACAAGTCCCGGGGAATTTCCCGTCGCCCTGCCTGCCGGGGATATGTACCGGTGAGGAATGGTTTTGGCCAGCTTTTTACCGGAGAGATTGAGCAGATCATTTTCCGTCAGGGGGATCTGTGAGCCAAGGGGTTCCTCGCCCCGGAGCACCCGGAAGATATCCTCGGCCCAGAGCATGGTCCCCCTGCCGTCCATGACGGCGTGGTGTGTCCTGAAGGCAATCCGTGGCGGGGTGCCGTTGATGATGACCACTTCGCAGGTAGCGCCTTTTCTGAGATGGAAGACGCTTTTCAGGAATGGAGCATTTTCGCTGCCCATGCCATCCCATGCCGATCCGTCGATTTCGCGGATTGCCGGTGTAATGCGTGAATCGACCCACTTGCTCGTGCCGCCATAACCGTGAAACTTAAGGCGGCTTCCCGGGTTTGCTTCCGAAGCGATTTCCACGGCACGGGCCAGGTCCTGGCGGTTGATATCACCTGTGCCTTCCATGATCATCTGGTTGGCCAGGGGCGGGCATACTCGGCCTGCGGCTACCCATAATCGTGAAGCATTGGAACATGTACGAAATGACCTTTTTTTACCCACAGCTTTTAACCTTTCCTGATCATGAATGCATCAGGAAAGGTCTACAATCGAAGAGAAGAAAAATCAAGAAAAAAAACCGTCTGGAAGGGGCAATATTTGATATGAATCTGACCTATGCTGCAATTTGTTTGGCGGCGATATTTCTCTGGCGCAATCAGCCCGTGAATGAATCCAGTCCCCCGATGATGCCTTCCATGGCTTTTTCCAGCCTGCCATCGGTGGCAAGGGCCCGGGGCATGCTGACGACCAGTTCCACCGTGTCATTGTACCCGGCCAGTCCCATGAAAAAAGGCAGGTATTCCACCGCCGGCGGTATGCCGCAGAAGGCCGTGGCGTTGAACCCGCCGCCGGAGAAATAGCGCAGGTCGATGAGGCCCATGTTAGAAAGAATGGCAGTGTTGCGGTACAGACCCATATCATGCTTTATCTGTACTTCATTGCGGAGTGATCTTCTTACCATGGCAAGCGGAATGAATCGTACCACTTCATCGGCCCAGTACAGCATGCCGTCATTTTTGTTTGCTATCTGTTCCTCCATGTTTTTGACCAGGTCTTCATAGGTGGTGTTCTCCGTAACGTCAAAATAGATAAGGTTTGTCAGGTTGCCTGTCGAGCGCAGTTTTTCCTGCCGAAACCGCAGGTCCACGGGGATGGCAAAACGCACCGGTCCCGGAGAATGGCGCCATGCCTCGCGGGCAAGGAGGACGGCAACTTTTGGCAGCAGGTTTTTAATGGGTCCCTTTGTCTTATAACGGCGCCAGCAGATTCCCGTTACCCCCTGCGCCGCTTTGCCTGTGGGCGATATAAACTGGTGGCTGGGAGGGGTCCTTCCCTGCTTTTGATAGCTCCTGGCCAGTTCCTGCTCGGTAATGGCCGATGATGATCCCCGGGGCTTTTTATCGTTCAGGACCCGGAATATGTCTTCGATCCAGGTGAAGGTCCCCCTGCCGTCCATGATGGCATGATGTGTTCTGAAAAAGACACGCAGGGTTTCGCCGTGGAGCAGGAGTACCTCGCTGCTGCGGCCGTCTGTTGTGGAAAGCTGCTTTTGCAGAAAGGGAGCATTATTGAGGTCCACGCCGGACCAGGAGCTGCCATCGGCTTCTACTACCTCGGGAGTCAATCCGGAGTCTACCCAGCGGCATCGGTTTAAAAATCCCCGGAGGATGAGCCTGCTGCCGGGATTCGCTTCCGAGGCTTCACGCACGGCTGCTTTCCATTTCTCTATATTGAATGAGCCGGTCCCTTCGAAAAAAAATTGGTTTGCGAAGGGTGGATTCATTTCGCCGTTAATCAGGTATATTCTTTCCGTTGAACTCAGTTTTCGCGTATATTTTTTCTGCATATACACACCTTCCCGGTGAAATAATGAAGATACTGCTGAAACATTATTTTTTTCCTGACTCGTCCTGCTGCAGGCCTGTTATCAGCGTATCGAATATACTGTCCATACGATTTTGCCCGGCCAGTACCTTCGGCATAGTGATTATGATTTCCGTTGTGTCATTATTGTAGCTGCATGTTCCCATAACAAGGGGGAAATATTCCCCGCCGGGAGGTATGCCCCACATGGCCGATGCGGTGAATCCGCCGCCGCTGAAGCGGGACAGGTCCAGGGCGCCCATATTGGAAATCAGGCTGGATATGCTGTAAATGCCTTCCCGGTGTCTCTCGCGGCATATGCTTTTGGCCTTCCATGCCATGAGACTCACCGGTATCTGCCGGTATATATCATCGCCTTCCGAGAGGATGCCGTCGGGGAACGAGGATATCTGAGCTGTAATGTCATTTTTGATGGATTCCACCGTTGAATCCTTTTTGATTTCCACATATATGGCAAAGGTGAGATTGCCCGTGGAGGTCAGACCTTCTTCGTAGGCCCGCAGGTCTACGGGAATGCTTATACGCACTATGCCATCACGGTATTTCCACGCTTCCCGGGCCAGGAGCAGAGCCAGCCGGGCCGTGATATTGGGATATGTTCCCTGGATGGTTCTTCTCTGCCAGGTCACTCCGCTCGGCTCTCCATCGGCTGTTCCCGTTGGTGCAATATGTTCAAAGGGGAAGGCCTTTCGCGATTTTGGCTGTATTTTCATGGCCAGTTCAGCATCGGTGAGAACTGAATTGCTTCCGCGGCATTTTTTTCCATTCAGGGCCCTGAATATGTCAAAGATCCAGGTCATGGTTCCTCTTCCGTCCATGACGGAGTGGTGGGTGCGAAAAATAACCCTTTGAGGCGTTCCTTCCACTAGAAGAACTTCACAGGGTAAGCCCTGGCGGATCGGCAGAGCCGTTTGCAGGAAGGGCGCGTTTTCAGGATCGTGTCCAGACCACTGTGATCCGTCAACCTGCTTAACCGGCGGTGTTTTGCCCGAGTCCACCAGGCGGCTGAATCCGAGATGTCCCTTGAGCATAACGCGGCTGCCGGGATTTGCCTCCGATGCTTCACGGACCGCCCTTTCCCATGATTCGGGTTCGAAGGAACCTGCCCCCTCCATGATGAATTGGTTGGCTATGGGAGGATTTATTTTGTCAAAAACCAGAAAAAATCTTTCGTTGAAGGAAAGCTGACGTTTGTATGGTGTTTTTTTCATGTTTTTGGCCTTATTGCGTGGATTTTATATTTCTGTAATATATATAGATAAGCAAATTATTGTAAGAAATCAAGGAAAAAACCGTCTGGAAGGATTTATTTTTACAAGAAAATTAATCGCTTAATTAAATTTTATGGTGGAAAAATTCACCGGGGTGATTTATGAGATGTTTACTGCTGAAGTATTCAGAAGATGCTGCATGATTAAATCAGAATGTCTAAAAATTGACTTGATTCCGTCTGGACGGTGTTCTAAAATTGAATCCTGTTAATTTAATAGTAATAAAGAAGATGATATTTAAAATAATGAACAAAAAATTAAAAATATATAGTAAAATAAATAAAAAATGTTCTTTTTTGCCTTTTCTAAAACCCATATGGGAGGTTTTTTGTTGACATTATTTTAGAGATGTCGTTATAATAGATTTGTCGTTAAAGTTAAAAATACCGGCTGGACGGTTTGATAGTTTGAAAAAACTTATCCTTCTCCATCAGTGTTTTAACGGGCCTTTGAAATTAAAAAATATAAAGACTCACAATAATCAATCAGCCAGATTATAAAACAACTCACTGACAAAAAAAGACCTTACATGCAAAATCAATCACACCTGGCTGCCGTCTGAAAGTATCCTGAAAAACTCCATCAATGAAGTTTTTCAGCTAATTGTTAATTGTAATACTTGGGGGGTATTCCATAATGAATAAAAAGCTCGTCACCACGAACCAGAGTGATCTTGCCACACTTCCTGATGCGGTCACTTCAGGACCGGAACTCAATATTCTTCCTTATTTTCCCTTGACCCTTGTGGATATGATCTGCTCAACGGCCAGGATTGCCTCAAAAAGGGGCATTATCTATGTTGATACACAGGGAAATGAAGAGCTGCAGACATACCCTGAACTGCTGGAGCAGAGCGGTCGAATCATGGGTGCTATGCGATCTATGGGGCTGGCTAAGGGCGACAGCGTCATAATGCAGCTGGATAACGAGAGAAATTTCATCGAGGGATTCTGGGCCTGTATCCTGGGCGGATTTATTCCCGTGCCGCTGGCGCTTCCCGCGGGCCTCATGGGAATCGGTGCCGAAAAGGTGGCCAATGTATGCCGCATCATGGGCAACGCTCATCTGCTCACGGATCAGTCCACTGACCAGTACAGGGATTTCCAGGTTCTTTCGGTCATTGAAATAGCGGGCCTTGGTGACCATGCCGAGGATCGGGACTATCATCGGCCCGATCCTGATGATCTGGCCTACCTGCAGTTTTCCTCGGGATCAACGGGAGATCCCAAGGGCGTCATGCTTTCTCACCGGAATCTCGCCAGCAATATATACGCTATAATCCGGGCCTCGGCCAACGAGGAGGAGCAGAAACTTATCGATGATATGTTCAGCAATCCCCCCGTTGAAATGGAATACCCCGTTTCTACGTGCAGCTGGCTTCCCCTTTCCCACGACATGGGTCTTATCGGTTTTCACATCGCACCCCTTGCCGTGAGTATGATGCAGATAAAAATGGGGACCACAACTTTTGTGGTCAATCCCTCGCTTCATTTACAGCTTATTCACAAGCACCGCGTTACGCAGATGGCAAGCCCCAATTTCGGTCTTTCATGGATGGTGAATGTCGTCAAGGATGAACTCATCCAGGGCGTTGATCTTTCCTGTGTCGAAATTCTTTTCAACGGCGCCGAACCCATTTCCGGCAGCGCCGTCAGGGCCTTTGTCGATCGTTTTTCGAAATATGGATTCAATCCCCGGGCCATGTTTCCGGTTTACGGCATGGCTGAGGCAACGCTCATGATATCGGCGCCTCCCGTCAACTCTGAAAACGTTTTTCATCACCTGGATCGGCGGACCTTTGCGCTCCGACATATGGCCGTTGATGCCGAAGGCGATGCCGAGATGATAGAATTCGCCGACGAGGGATACCCCTGCGCGGGCATGGAGGTGCGGATCGTCGATGATGAAGGAAATGCCGTCAAGGAAACCGTTGCCGGGCATATCCAGATAAAGGGCCCCCATGTAACGGGAGGCTATTACATGAATGAGAAGGCAAACACGGAGCTCTTCACCGAGGGATGGCTGAAAACCGGCGATCTGGGTTTCATCAGGGAGGGAAGGATCACTGTAACGGGCCGCTTTAAAGATGTTATTTTTGTCAACGGGCAGAATTTTTACTCGGAAGATATCGAGGAAATGCTGCAGCAACTTCCCTTTGTGGGATTCAAAAACCTGGCCGTATGCGGCATCACCGATTGTGAAGATGGAAATGAGAAGATAATTCTTTTTATGAAGACCGGCAAAGACAGGGAAAAGCTCCAGGACCTGCTCATGCGGATAAATGAAAGCATCGGTAAAAGAATAATGACGGGCATTTCTTCCATCGTTCCCATGCAGGATATTCCCCGCACGACGAGCGGTAAAACCCAGCGGTACGTCATGAGGGAGATGTACATGCAGGGAAAATTCGAGGACAGGGAAGTGAAGGCATCGATTGAAATCATGCCGGAAAACGAACCGGCCGGAGCCCCGGAAGAAAAGAGGAAGGAGATGGACCTTGAAGGTTTTATTAACATGCTCCCGCCGGCGATTACCAAAGGAAAATCAGGTCCCCGTCACCAGAGCCTTCACCTTTTCATCAGAAATCTGCCCATGATTATCAGGGTGGCCAATATAATCGCACCTGACAAGGGCCCCATATTCGTTGATACCGAGGGGAACGAAGAGCTGCTTACCTATGCAGAGCTGCTTCACAACGCCCGCTGCGTTCTGGGTGGTCTGAGGAAGCAGGGGATGAAACCCGGCGACCAGGTCATAATGCAGATTGAAGGAACCCGGGATTTCCTGGCGGGCTTCTGGGGATGCATCCTCGGCGGGTTTCTGCCGGCCCCGCTCCCCGTTCCCGGAGGGTTTCCTATAAGTGAAGGTATGGAGCGTGTGGCAAAAGTAAGCGAGCTGCTCACCAGCTTCTGTATCATCACCGATCAGCCTCATGACACATATGCCTCCCTGGGTGAAGTAAAAATATATACTATCGGTGACTTGCTTAAAAATGTGCCTGATAAAAAGCATCACCGGCCGAAACAGAGTGACGCCGCTCTTCTGCAGTTTTCCTCGGGTTCAACGGGCGATCCCAAGGGTGTCATGCCCACGCACAAGAACATCATAAACGCCATTGAGGCGGGGACTGCCGGCGTATTCGGCGTGCCCGACAATGATTACCGGCCCATCATCGGGTTTATCCTGCATATCATAAGGCGGAAGTTCCATAAACAGAATGCGATAAAAAATAACATGAAGCCGGGCCTGCTCCGCCGTTTCGACAGATCCAGGGCCGGTATCCTGCTGCGGAGATGGAAGGCGAGCGAGTACCTCCTGGATACGCTGCTCATCCTTTCGGGCAAAAAAATATCCACGTCGCTGGACATAACCTTCGACGATATTTCCATGGCCAACTGGATGCCCTTTTCCCATGTCATGGGACTTATCGGCTTTCATATTGCTCCCATGCTCGGCGCCGTGTACGCCGTGACTCTGACTCCCAGGACTTTCATTGAAAAACCGGCCCTGTTTCTAAGGCTTATCGACCGGTACGGCGCGACTCATATCCCGTGCCCCAATTTTGCGGCGCAGTGGCTTACGGCCCAGGTTAAGGAAGAGGATATGGACAGGGTGGACCTCTCGTGCGTCAAGGCTCTCCTGAACGGATCGGAGCCCATCTCTTCCATGGTGACCAGGGACTTCCTCACCAGGTTCAGCAGATATGGTCTTGATCCCAGGACCATGTGGTGTGCCTACGGCATGTCCGAGGCCACGGTGGAAATCACCACATCACCGGTAATGCGTGAGCCCCTGTTCCATCGCGTCGACAAGGAAATGTTTTTTAAGCACAAGATCGCCGCTCCCACTATTTCACCCAATGACGGCATAGACCTGGCCGATGTGGGGAGTCCCATACAGGGCCTTGAAGTCCGCATTACGGATGAAAACGATCAGGTTGTACGCGAAAACATGGTGGGTCATATACAGGTGAAGGGAAACACCGTGGCATGGCGGGGATATTTCAATAATCCCGTGGCGAACGAAAATCTCTTCACGACCGACGGATGGCTGAAAACCGGCGATATGGGTTTCATGATCGGCGGGCGCATCGTGGTGGCCGGAAGGTTAAAAGATATTATTTTTGTGAATGGCCAGAACCTGTATTCCAATGACATCGAAGAGCATATCAAGAAGGTTCCCGGTATGGCATATATCGAGTTTGCCGTAACGGGACTTAGGCAGTATGAGTCCGACAGCGAAAAGATCGTTATGTTTGTAAGGTCCGGTGAATCAAGCGAGGCCATGGCCGTGCGGCTGGCAAGGATAAACAAGGCGCTTACCTCGGATATCGGTATTCATATAGATATCCTGGTCCCCGTGGAATCGATTCCCAGGACGCCCAGCGCCAAGATAAAGCGTTTTAAGCTGCGCGATAATTTCGAACAGGGAATGTACGGCGAACAGATCACTGCGGAAGATGCAGCCAAAATGCTTCCCGATTCCGGCGAGGCGGGCAGGGAAGAGGAGTTGACCGACACGGAAGAGCGACTCATGAGGATATGGCGGGAGGTTGTAGACCGGCAGGATATCCGCAAGACCGATAATTTTTTTGACATGGGAGGCAACTCTCTCAAGGCCACCAGGATAGGGTCGCGCGTAAAAGAGGAATTCGGCATAGACGTTCCGCTGAGGGTGGCCTTTGAGAACCAGACCGTGCAGTCCCTTTCCGCGGCCATTGACGCTCTCCTGGGAAAGGTAAAGCCCGGCGAAGAAAAATCGTCCCTGCCGAAACTCGTACCCGTTGAGAAGAAGGAATACTACGAGGTCTCCCACGCTCAGAAGAGACTCTGGTATCTTGACAAGATCATACCCGACAGCCCCTTCTATAATATTCCCGGCGCCGTGCTCGTGGAGAATGTGGAACTGGATGTTGCCGTCATTGCCAGGGCCATGCAGGCCGTGGCGGACCGTCATGAAACACTGCGCACCGTTTTTCATGAAGTTAACGGAGAGCCGGTCCAGGTCATTTCTGAATCAATCGCCATTGAAGTGCCGGTCATAGACCTTCAGGGAAAGGAGAACCAGGACGGTCTTATCGCGGAAATTCTGGAGAAGGAAAAGTTCAGGCCCTTTAATCTTGCAGCGGGCCCCCTTTTCAGGGTGAAAGTTGTGCGCTGCTCACCGCAGAAACACGCGCTGATCATAGTCATGCATCATATTATCTCTGATGGCTGGTCCATGGGGCTTCTGGTCCAGGAGGCCGTGGGCAATTATTTTGCCATGGCCGCCGGCGGAGCCGTTCCCCAGGGCAAACTCGCCATACAGTACAGGGATTATGCAGCCTGGCAGAACAGGGTACTGGCAGGCGATGCCTATGATGCTCAGAAAGAATACTGGCTGAAGGATCTTACGGGCGAGCTTCCCGTTCTGGAGCTCCCCTATGACCGTCAGCGGCCCGTCGTCCAGAGCCAGCGCGGTAAAACCTTCCGCACGGTCATGGATAAAAATCTGTCACGGCAGATCAGGGAATCGGCGCGCAGTCTCGATGTGACGCCCTTCATTCTGACCCAGGCAATATTTAAAATACTGCTTCATAAGCTTTCGCGGCAGGATGATATCATCATCGGCACTCCCATCGCCGGAAGAAACAGGTCCGAGATCGAGCCCCTCATCGGGTTTTTCGTCAACGTGCTTCCCATGCGGACCGTTATGACGGGAGATCCCGTGTTTAAGGCGCTTGTGGAAAGCGTGAAACAGACAGCCCTGGGAGCCTATGCCAACCAGGACTACCCCTTCGACAAGCTCGTGGAGGTCCTCAATCCCGCAAGGAACATGAGCCGTTCACCTATATTCGACGTGGTCTTCGAGTTCATCGAGGAGTCGGAGTACCTCTTCAATAACATGAACAGGAATGAAATACTACTGCGTGACATCACCGGCGATGATCCCAATGCGAAGTTTGATATTTTTCTCACTTTCATCGAGGGAAAGGAAGGCATAAATGTTAAGTTTGAATACAACGCCGACCTGTTCAACGATGAAACCATTGAACGCTTCATGAAATATTATGTGAATATTGCGTCGTCGGTTCTGGAGAATCCCGATCTGTATATTTCTCAAATCAGCATGCTTGATGCCGGCGAAGAGAACATGGTTCTCCATGAATTCAACGGCAGGGAGCGCGATTATCCGCGGAACAAATGCATCCACGAGATATTTCAGGATATGGCCCTGCGGTACGCCGATAAGGCTGCCCTGGTCATGGGCGGCGAGACCATGACCTATGGAGAACTGGACATTCTTTCCAACCGGATGGCGCGCCATCTCCGCGAACACGGCGTGGGCAAGGGAACCCATGTCATACTCATGGTTGAAAAATCAACGGCGATGCTGGCGGCGGTTCTGGGCATCCTCAAGGCCGGGGGCGTGTATGTGCCCGTGGATCCCGAGTATCCACTGGCCCGCCGTAATTATATGATAAGCGATGTGAAGGCTCCCGTGGCCATTGTTCAAGGGTCCCTGACGGGAAACCTGGGTGATTTCACCGGACACACGGTGATACTGGACAGCTTTATACATGAGTGCGGTCATATAAACGGTTCGGCGATCACGAACGTCAATGATCCCGATGATGACTGTAATATCATTTATACATCGGGCTCAACGGGACAACCCAAGGGAGTCATGGTCACGCACCGGGGAGTGACGCGCCTGGTGATCAATACGGACTGGGCCGACATTACTGAAAATGACCGATTTGCCCAGCTTAGCACTATATCTTTTGACGCGGCCACAATGGAATTCTGGGCGCCGCTTCTCAACGGGTGCACGCTCTTTATCGCCCGGAAGGAACAGGTTCTGAGTATTGAAAGCCTGGCAGAATTCCTGACGGAAAACGGAATTTCCATATTGTTCCTGACCACGGTACTGTACAATCAGTTTGTTGATACGAAGCCTGAGGCACTCAGGATATTTAAAAAAATACTGGTGGGAGGTGAGGCCCTCTCGGTCTCCCATGTTAGAAAAGGACTGGCATATATCGAGCCGGGAGTTTTTACCAACGTTTACGGGCCCACGGAGAATACTACCTTTTCAACCTGGTATTCCGTAAAGAGCGTGCCCGATGACGCCGTGAGCATCCCGATCGGCTATCCAATAGCGAACTCCACCCTCTACATTCTCGACCAGTATATGAAGCCCGTTCCCGTGGGTGTGCCGGGAGAGATTTATGTGGGCGGCGACGGACTTGCCAGGGGCTACCTCAATGACAATGAAAAAACAGCCATGACCTTTATCAAGAACCCCGTAAAGGGAATAGCCGACAAGATCCTGTATAAAACGGGAGACCTTGGGAAATGGCTTCCCGACGGCAGCGTTGACTTCCTTGGCAGGATTGACCACCAGGTTAAGATCAGGGGACACCGCATCGAGCTCGGCGAAATCGAATGCGCCGTTCGTGCCATGGACGGGGTCAGTGACGCCGTGGTCGTGGTGAAAGGCACGGGAGACCAGAACAAGATACTTGCCGCCTACTATGTATCAGAGAGTGAGATGCCGGCCGACACCATCCGCGCGATCCTCAGGAAAGACCTGCCCGATTACATGATACCAAATGTATTCATGCGACTTGGGTCGCTTCCTCTGAACAGGAACGGGAAGGTTGACAGAAAGGCCCTGCCTGAGCCCGATAACTCCAGGCCCGATATGGCAACGGAGTATATGGCGCCCCAGGGTGATGTGGAAACGGCCATCACCGCTATATGGCAGGATGTGCTGAAGATTGATAAAATAGGACGTTCCGATAATTTCTTCGACCTTGGCGGTGATTCCATAATAAGCCTCCAGGTGGTGAACAGGCTGAACCAGCGTGGCTTCAGCCTGCAGCCCCGGGATTTGCTTCTTCATCAGACGATCGCCGAACTGGCACAAATAGTCGACATGAAGAAATCCGTGGAAGCGGAGCAGGGCATAGTCACGGGACGCGCTCCTCTTACTCCCGTGCAGAAATGGTTCTTTTCACAGTCGCTCTGCAATGTGAATCACTTTAACCAGGCACTTCTGTTTAAAACATCTCTCAGGCTCGATGATGAACTCATGCGCCGCTGTATGGAGGAAATTCTTAAACATCACGACGCTCTTCGCATGCGCTTCGCGGACGCTGGACAGGAGAACAGTGCCGGGGAAGGGGAACTGCTTTTTGTATCGTGCCGCGTGGAAAGCCAGGAAGAGCTGGAAAGAGAAATCATGCGGCTCCAGTCATCCTTCGATATCTCCAGCGGTCCTCTTTTCGGCATGGGGCATTTTATCATGAAGGATACGGAATATCTCATGCTGACCGCCCATCACCTGGTGGTGGATGGCGTGTCCTGGAGAATACTTATGGAAGATATTCTCAGTTCATACATGAGTCTCATGAAGGGGGAGGATATTTCTCTTCCGCGTAAAACCACATCCTTCAAGGAGTGGGCGGTGAAGCTCCATGAATATTCAGCTTCTGAAAAGGTGAAGAAAGAAATTTCCTACTGGAATGAACTGACTGCCGGCGACAACGGGATAGTCGAAAGGGACCACGATCTGGGCGAAAATACCATGGCGGTCCAGGACGTGGTAGGCATATCATTCACTCCCGAATTCACGAACAGCCTGCTCCGCGAGGTTCACAGGACCTATAACACCGATGTGAATGACCTTATGCTCGCGGCCCTCATGAAATCCATGCAGGAATGGACGGGCAGTGACATGGTATACATCGACCTGGAGGGCCATGGACGCGAGGATGTAATCGACGATGTCGATATAACCCGGACCGTTGGCTGGTTTACGACGATTTTTCCCGTGGTGATGAGAATGCCCGTCGAATCGGAGCTTTCGAGCCAGATTAAATATGTGAAGGAAAAACTGCATTCCATACCAGTCAAGGGGTTCAATTACGGACTTCTCCGCTTTAACGGTGAACTGGCGGAAACATTCCAGCCCGATGTAAGTTTCAATTATCTGGGCCAGGTCCAGAACAGTGAAATGGGAGAAGTTTTCTCCCTGGTGACCACGGAGGTTGCCGGTGTCGTGGACGGGAAGAACAGCAGGGCCCATCTGCTGGACATCATCGGTATTGTGGTTGACGGCGCCATGCAGCTCGAGTTTTGCTACAGCACCAATCATTTCAGGCGCGGGACGATTGAAACCCTGGCCGCCTTTTATAAAAGGGACCTGGAAGATGTTGTTAAACACTGCATGAACATGGAAAATTATGACATAACGCCATCGGACTTTGATCTTATCGATCTGAAACAGGAAGAGCTGGATAGCATCATCGATTTTGACTAAGGAGTTTTCTATGGATTATCTCACCAAGCAGAACATTGCCGATATATATCCCCTCTCGCCTATGCAGCAGGGGATGCTTTTTCATACGCTGTATGATCCCGAAGCATCGGCATATTTTGAGCAATTCTGCTGCACCATAACAGGCACCTGGAACCTGGAAAATTTCCGGAAGGCCTGGAACCACCTTGTTGATCAGCATGATATATTCAGAACCGTTTTTAACTGGAAAAATGTGGCCCAGCCGCTGCAGATCGTTTTAAAAAAAAGGCCCGTGGATTTTTTTGTTCACGACCTGGGGGCCATGAGTGAGGAGGAGCAGAAGAAGCGGATAGATGAGTTTATAATCCGTGACAGGAGCGGATCTTTTGATCTCGCCCGCGGCTCCCTTATGCGTTTCAATGTATTCCAGCTCACGGCGGACAGGTTTTATTTTGTCTGGAGTTATCATCACATCCTCCTTGACGGGTGGTGTCTGTCCCTTATCATCTCCGATCTCATGGCGGCTTACATGGCCCTGGAAAAGGGGACAGCACTTCCTCATTTCAACCGCCCGTCATACAAGGGGTATATTGCCTGGCTTATGAAGCAGGATAAAAAGAAGTCCACGACATTCTGGACGGAATATCTCCAGGGTTTCGAGGCGCCCACGGTCCTGCCCTGGGACAACCGTGATGCTGGAAAGGAATTCGATATCAGGGAATATGCCTTTACCCTTCCGCAGGAAATGACCGCTGAACTCAATGATTTCGCACGGAAAAATCGTGTTACCATGAGCACTCTCATACAGGGTGCCTGGGCTCTGGTTCTCGGCAGGTACAGTGGGAGTGATGACGTGGTGTTCGGTTCCATTGTTTCCGGAAGGCCCGCTGATCTTAAAGGGGCGGAACAGATGATAGGTCTCTTCATCAATGCTCTTCCGGTCCGGGTCAAGCTGAACCGGAGTGTGGGCGACATGCTCGCCATGCTGCAGGAGAAGACACTGGGTATACAGGAATTCAGTCATTCCTTCCTTCCCGATGTGAAGGCATGCAGCCGTGTACCCCGTAGCAGCAATCTCTTCGACAGTCTTTTTATTTTTGAGAATTATCCCCTCGATTCCTTTTCTTTTGTCAACGAGGACGGCATCGGTGTAACGGATATTAAAGCCATTGAAATGACCAATTTTGATCTCACCCTCTGCGTTCTGCCCGGTGAGAAACTGAAAATGACCCTGGCCTATATGCAGGGACGTTTCCTTGACGTCACCATTGAGCGGCTCATGAATCACCTGGTGACCTGTCTCAGGGCATTCCTCGACGATGCATCGGCATCTGCCAACGATATCGATATTCTTTCCCTTGAAGAAAAACGACTGATCCTGAACGATTTTAACAATACATCCCTGTCCTATGATGAAAGCAAAACCCTGGTAGGACTTTTTGAGGAACAGGTCCTGCTATCGGGCCTTGAGGCGGCTGTCCGGTTCAGGGATCAATCTCTCACCTATGAGGAACTGAACGCACACGCCAACCGGCTTGCCTGGATGCTCCGCGAACAGGGGGTTGTTCCCGGCACCCTGGTGGGCATGATGTTCGATTCGCCCGTGGAAACCGTGGTTTCCATCATGGGTATACTCAAGGCCGGCGGCGGCTATCTTCCCATCGACTATGAATTTCCCGAAAGCCGCATACAGTACATTCTCGGCGACAGCGCCATGCCCGTTCTGCTCACAACGGAAAAACTCGCCGGCAATGTGAAACACGCCGTAAAGAAGATATGCCTTGATTTAAATAACGACGGATTTCTTTCTCAGCCCTCGCATGATCCTGATCGGATCAACAATGCCGGTGATACGGCCTATGCCATATACACATCGGGCTCAACGGGAAATCCCAAGGGAAGCCTCATTCCGCACCGCGGCGTGGTGAACCTGGTCCAGGGTCTGAAAAAGGAGATATACTCACATTACGAAGGAAGGCTGAAGGTGGCGCAGCTGGCGTCCTTCAGTTTCGATGCCTCTGTGCAGCAGATATTTGCAGTCCTGCTGCAGGGGCACACCCTGCTGCCCGTACCTGCCGCCATGAAGCGTGACCTGGGGGAACTGATTCCGTATATTGTCGAAAATAAAATAGATATCATCGACGGTACGCCCTCGCTCTGGGGGCTTCTTATTGAAAACGGTCTGGGTGACCGCGAAGGCCTTAATCTGAAGCATATCATTGTGGGAGGCGAGCCCCTGCCGGCGGTACTGGTGAGAAGATTCGGTGAAAGCAGTTACGGCACTTCCGTTAAGTGGACCAACGTGTACGGTGTCACGGAAGCCAGTGTTGATTCCACGCATTACACGGTGCGGGCCGCTGAACTGCAAAACAGGAGTCATGTTCCCATCGGTACGCCCCTGGCCAATACGCAGATATACATCCTGGACCGCTCGCGCCGGCCCGTTCCTATCGGCGTGCAGGGAGAGATTTATATCGGCGGCCATGGCCTGGCAAAGGGATACCTGAACAATCCCGGACTCACAGAAAAAGCCTTTGTCGCCAGTCCTTTTATTCCAGGAGAGCTCCTGTACAAGTCCGGGGACCTGGGGCGATGGCTTCCCGAGGGAACGGTTGAATTCATCGGGAGGATGGACTACCAGGTAAAAATCCGCGGTTTCAGGATTGAGCTCGGTGAGATAGAGGTCGCCCTGGGAGGCCATGAATCCGTGAACGACTGCGTAGTAGTGGACAGGGACGACCCCCGCGGGGAGAAGTTCATCATCGCCTATTATGCCTCGGAGAACGAAATTCCCATCGCCGAACTGCGGTCCTTTCTGGGACTGACCCTTCCCGAATACATGATACCCCTGAAGTTCATCTGGATGAAAGAGCTTCCCCTCAACACCAGCGGTAAAATAGACCGCAGATCTCTGCCTGAACCTGATGATCTCAGGCCCGAGATGGCCGTCGAGTATGTGGCGCCAAGAAACGAGATGGAAGAAAAGATCGTTGAGCTGTGGAAACAAGTCCTGGGAGTTGACCGTATAGGTGTTTTCGATAATTTTTTTGAACTGGGCGGCCATTCCCTCAGGGCGACCCAGGTCGTAGCGGCCATAAAGAAGGAAATGAACAGGGATGTGGCCCTGAAGGCCATATTTGAGAATCCCACCATTGAAGGTCTGTGTCGTGTACTGGAGTCCCGGGGCGGAGAAGCCTATGAGCCCATAGATGCCCTGCCGGTTCAGAAATATTATGAAATGTCCAATTCCCAGAAGCGTCTCTGGTTTCTTTATAAACTCATGCCGGGATCTTCATCGTATAACATACACGGCGATATAATGCTGGAAGGAAAAGTCGATATCGACGCCGTCATCGGGGCGCTCCGGATCATTATGGAACGCCATGAGATACTTCGCACCGTGTTCAAAGAGGTGAATGATGAACCGCGCCAGTTCATTTCCCGGGAGATGCAGCTGACTGTTCCCGTGGAGGATGTCTCCGGAATGAAAGACGCAGATAACCGTGTGGCGGCTATCATAAAGGAAGAAGAAAACTTTGTTTTTGACCTGGAAAGGGGACCCCTTTTCAGAGTAAAGATAGTGAAACAGGCCGTGGAAAAGCACATGCTCCTGCTCACCATGCATCATATTATTTCCGACGCTTGGTCATCGGGCGTACTCATGAAGGAGGCAGCGCTGCTCTACTCGCAGATAACGGCATCGGGTTCGCCGCAGCTGCCGGCCCTCAGGGTCCAGTACCGGGACTTTGCCGTATGGCAGCAGCGCATGCTGGACCGCGGCATGCTGAAGAAGCACGAGGAGTACTGGAAGAAGGAACTGTCCCATCCGCTGCCTGTGCTGGATATCCCGGCTGACCGTTCGCGGCCGCCTGTCCAGACCGATCACGGCGACGTCTGCCGTTTCAGTCTCGATGCCGATGTATCGGAGTTATTGAAAAAACTGACGGGCGAGAAGGGCGCTACGCTGTACATGACCATCCTGGGCCTCTTCGCTCTTTTTCTCAGCAAGCTCACGCAGCACGATGATATTATCATCGGTTCGCCCATTTCCGGCAGGAACCATCCCGACCTCCAGGACCTCATCGGGTTCTTCGTGAACACCATTGCATTGCGCCTGGACCTGGCGGAAAATCCCTCCTTCAGTGATTTTATGAACCAGGTCAAGACAAAATCTATCGATGCCTTCGCGCACCAGGACTATCCCTTTGACCGTCTCATCGATGTGGTGAATCCCGCGAGGGACACGAGCCGGACGCCCATATTCAACACCATGTTTGTCCTGCAGAATGACGCCGATTCCCTGCGGCAGGCCACCATGGGGGGCATCACATTCAGTGATGTCACGGGAGACCGGGGAATAGCCAAGTTCGATCTTACCCTTTTTGCCTTTGAGAAAAGGGACGCCCTTGAATTGGCCTTTGAATACAACACGGACCTCTTTGACCGTGAAACCGTCGAGGCCTATGCAGGATATTTTACCAACCTGATAAAGCAGGTTTGTTTATCGCCGGAGAAAAATGTCTCGGCCTACGGGCTCCTGAGCGATTCCGACAGGGAAAGACTTTTTGAAACCTTTAACCGTACGGAGAAGGAATATCCGGCTGAGCGCTGCATACAGGAACTCATGGGAGACATGATTGAAAAATATCCCGACAGGACAGCTCTCGTCTGTGGCGGCGAAACGCTCACGTACGGCGAAATGGGGAGCCGTGTCAACCGCCTGGCCCACTACCTGCAGAACCGGGGTGTGGGGCCCGGGGTGCCCGTGGGTATATTCATGGACAGGTCCATGGAAATGGTCCTGGGTGTACTGGCCGTTATACAGGCAGGCGGTACCTATATTCCCATAGAATCGGAATATCCCGCGGCGCGGATATCCTACATACTGAACGACTGCGGGGCTTCCCTTATACTCACGCTTACCGACGTCATGGACCGCCTTCCCGTTTTTAACGGAGAGATCATTGTTCTGGATAAAGACCATGGTACCCTGGATAAATACCCCGATACAAAACCGGAAACGACAGTCACCGGCGATGACTTGGTGTATGTCATCTATACATCGGGATCAACAGGAGAACCCAAGGGGATAGAGATCGAGCACCGGGGGCTGGTTAATTACATAACCTGGGCTGCCGACTACTACGGAGCCTGGGATGGCGGCAGCTTTCCGCTCTACACCTCCATGACCTTCGACCTCACGGTCACCAGTATATTCGTACCACTTACCACAGGTCATGCCATACACATTATGCCTCCCGGCCTGGATGCCACGTCGCTGGTAAGGGCCGTGATAACCAGCGATACGGATATTGCAAAGCTCACGCCGGCGCACCTGGAGATTGCCGATGCACTCACGGCCGGTGATGTTGTCAAACCGCGACGGCTCAACAGGTTTATTCTCGGCGGCGAGGCCCTTTCACCGCGGGTATCCCGTTCCATGCTTGAGCGCTATCCTGAACTGACTATCTACAATGAATACGGTCCAGCCGAGACCGTTGTGGGCTGTATCGTCCATGCCTTTAAATCGCTGGAAGAGGATTGCGCCAGTGTGCCAATTGGTACGCCCATCGCCAACACGGTCATCTATATCCTGGACCGGTACATGAATCCCGTTCCCGTGGGAGTGCCCGGCGAGATTTACATCAGCAGCCCCGGCGTAGCCCGGGGATATCACAATAAGGATGATATCACCGCCGGGAGTTTTGTTCCCAATCCCTTCAGGCCCGGCAACCGTCTGTACAAAACAGGGGATCAGGCCCGGTGGATGCGTGACGGTATTATCGAATATATCGGCCGCGTTGATCACCAGGTCAAGATCCGGGGCTATCGCATCGAGCCCGGAGAGATTGCAACACTGCTATCAACAATGCAGGGGATTACGGAATGCACGGTCATCGATCGCAGGGATAAAACCGGCGACTTGTACCTGGCCGCGTATTATGTGGCCGGAGCGGAGATACCGGTCCAGGAGATCAAGTCCTTTCTGAAGGATCGGCTCCCGGAATACATGGTGCCGTCTCGTTTCATGCGCCTTGATTCAATGCCCTTGAATCCCAACGGCAAGGTGGACCGCAAAGCGCTGCCTGAACCTGAAGCCGTTGTATCGGCAGCGCACTACGTTGCGCCTCGTGATGAGATGGAGCGTGCCCTTGTGCAGCTCTGGCAGGAACTCCTGGGTGTGGAGAAGATTGGTATTCACGATAACTTTTTTGATCTCGGCGGCCATTCCCTCAAGGTGACGCAGGTTGTCGCGAGAGTTAAAAAAATGTTCGACAGGGACGTGACCATAAGCGGATTTTTTACTGAACCTACCGTGGAGGGTCTTGCCGCGCTTCTTGGTGGAGCGGCTGAAGAGGGCATCCCTTCCATACTCCCCGTGGCAAAGAGCGATTTCTACGAGCTCTCCCATGCGCAGAAGAGAATGTGGTTCCTGGACCAGATGATGCCCGGTACCGCTACCTATAATATCCCCATGCTTTTCAACCTGGAAAGTACGATCAACATAGAAAAGCTCCGCGGTGCACTCCAGGCTGTCGTTGATTCCCAGGAATCACTCAGGACCTGTTTCAGGGATTTTGATGGAAGGCCCGTCCAGGTGATCGCCGATTATTTGAAAGCGGAAATCACCGTGATTGAAAATACGGACAATGTGATGGAAACGGCATTCCGGGAAATGCTGCGGCCTTTCAACCTGGCCGAAGCACCGCTTTTCCGCGTCATGCTGGTAAAGAAAAATGACGGCGCATTCCTCATGGTCATGACCATGCATCATATCATCTCCGACGGCTGGTCCGTGGAACTGCTCATGCGCCAGCTCATGGGCGCTTATACGTCACTCGCAGCAGGCTCATCACCGCAAATCCCGGCATTGCCTGTCCAGTACAGGGACTATGCCGCATGGCAGAACACCCTCCTGGAAACGGAATTCCTGCGGAAACAGGAAGATTATTGGAAACAGAAACTGGGGGGGACTCTCCCCGTTATTGATCTCCCCTTTGACCGGCCCAGGCCGGCCATGCAGACACTGAATGGCGCCGCGTACCGGTTCACCATCCCGGTGCAGGCCACTGAGAAGCTGAGAGTCCTGGCCAGGCAAGAGAACATGACCATGTTCATGATCATGCTGGCTGTTTTCGATATGCTCATCATGAAGCTCTCGGGACAGGAGGATATCATCGTGGGTACGCCCATCGCGGGGCGCAATAATCCCGATGTGCAGAATATCATCGGTTTCTTTGTGAATACACTGGCACTGCGCGTGGCCGGAGAGGGAAACCCGTCTTTCACGGCATACCTGGAACGGGTAAAGGAGAGCTGCCTGGGGGGATACGCGAATCAGGATTATCCCTTTGACCGGCTTATCGATGCTGTAAATCCCGTGCGGGACATCAGCAGAAATCCCATCTTCGACATATTTTTCGTCTACCACCAGAGCGGTGGTGATATCGGCAAGGCCGCTTCTTCGGGACTCATAAGCTTTGACGGGCTGGTGGAGGGGATTTCAACGTCGAAGTTTGATATCACCCTTAACATCTCCGATCCCGGCGATGAACTGCAGGCCATTTTTGAATACAATACCGATCTTTTTAATCGAGAAACCATGAGCCGCTTTGCCGCTTATGTTCTGAATCTCGTTGATGCCGTGACGGCCGATCCCGGACGACCCCTGTCGGAATACAGTGTCATGGGTGCGGACGAACTCCATTCGATCCTGTATGGTTTCAATGAAACTGCGGCCCCATTTCCTGCCGCGACATGTCCCTATCGGCTTTTTGAGGAGCAGGCGGCGAAAACTCCCGACAGGACGGCAGCGGAGTTCAACGGCGCATTTCTGACCTACCGGGAATTGAACGAAAAGGCCAACAGGCTTGCACACCGCCTCATGAAGGCAGGAGTTACAGCCGAATCCAAGGTTGGTCTTCTCGTGGACCGGTCCTTTGATATTCTCATCGGCATCCTCGGCATTCACAAGGCCGGCGGGGGCTATGTTCCCATGGACCCGGACTATCCCCAGTCGCGTATCGAGTACATGCTGGAGGATTCGCAGAGCCCGGTCCTGGTAACCCAGAGCAGGCATATCCCGCGTCTGAAAAAGAAACCGGAACATATCATAGCCCTTGACCGCGAAGACATGGGCGGCGAGAACAGTCAAAATCCCGTATCACGGGCCGGTTCGGATAACCTATCCCATCTCATCTACACCTCGGGGTCAACGGGGCTTCCCAAGGGAGTCATGATCGAGCACCGTAATGTCACGGCCTTCCTTCACTGGTGCCTGCGGGAATTTTCACCGGAGGAATACGCCGAGATGATAGCGGCCACATCAATGTGTTTCGATCTCTCGGTTTTTGAGTACCTGCTGCCCCTCATTACCGGATCGAAGGTGATCATACTGCGCTCGTCCCTGGAGATGAACGAGTACCTGGAGAAAAACACGGCAACCATGATAAACACGGTGCCCTCGGCGCTGAAGCATTTCATCAGCGTGAGTTCGAAACGGCACCGGGTCATGGCTATAAACCTGGCTGGTGAGCCGCTGAAGCTTGATCTCGTCCAGGCCGCCTATGAACATATTGACGTTGACAAGGTGCGGAATCTTTACGGTCCCACGGAGGATACCACCTATTCAACGGGATTCATGGTTCCCCGGAATTATGGCAGGCAGCCTCTTATCGGGCGGCCCATCGACAATACCAGGGCCTATATTCTTGACCGTTATATGAAACCGGTACCGGTGGGAGTCAAGGGCGAGATATACCTCTGCGGTGCAGACCTGGCCCGTGGATACTGGAACGCTCCGGAAAAAACAAAGGAACGCTTTATTCCGAATCCCATAACGGGCGATGAATACCCCTTTATCTACAAAACGGGAGACCTGGGCAGCTGGCTTTCCGATGGCAACATCGATTTCCACGGCAGGGTCGACTACCAGGTGAAGATACGGGGCAACCGCATCGAGCTGGGTGAAATAGAGACGCGCCTGTCCGAAGTCGATGAAATCAGCGACATCTGTGTCATCGACCGCGACGACCGCGACGGAAACAAATACCTGGTTGCTTACTATGTCGCCGATGAGGACCTGGTCATTGGCAGCCTCCGCGAGTTCCTTAAAAAGACTCTGCCGGACTACATGATTCCGTCCCGGTTTATCCGGGTGAATACACTTCCCCTGACACCTAACGGTAAAGTTGACCGTAAAGCACTCCCCGATCCCGACGAACTCCGCCCTGTACTGCAGTCGGAATACGTGGCACCCCGCAGCGAAACGGAAAAAACACTGGCTGATATCTGGCAGCAGGTGCTGGGAATGGAACAGATCGGCGTAAAAGATAACTTCTTCGACCTGGGAGGTCATTCCCTGAAGGTTACCGAAGTAGTCGCCCTGGGCAAAAAACGCTTCTCACTCGATCTCGAAGTGCGAATGCTTTTCGAGGCGCCCACCATCGAGACCATGGCCGAAAGGATTGAGGAACTGCGAAAGGGTGGATCTGGGTATATGCTTATCGGTAAACAGGAAAGGAAAGAGTTCTATGAGCTCTCCCATGCGCAGATGCGCCTCTGGTTTCTTGACAGGATGAGTCCCGGCGAAGCCACGTATCATATACCCATGGCCATGATTATGGAAATGAATCTCGATGTGACCCTGCTGGAGCGGGCCATCCAGATGGTCGTCGACGGGCAGGAATCGCTGCGAACGGGCATCACCTCACGCAACGGCGAACCCGTTCAGTACATAGTTGACGAGGTGAACGTTTCTCTCGATGTACAGACTATTTCCTCCAAGGATATACTGCAAAGTGTTGTTCTCGAGGTTTCTGCTCCCTTTGATCTCTCACAGGCACCCCTTTTCCGGGTCAGGCTTTTCAGAATAGAAGATGGAAGATATTTATTCGTCTTCGTCATGCATCATATAATATCTGACGGCTGGTCCCTGAAGGTTCTGGTCAGGTCCCTTGTGGAAGCCTATGCCGGACTATCGCGTGACGAATCTTTCACCATGCCGGAATCGGCCATACAATACCGTGATTATGCCGTATGGCAGAACGAGCTTATCCGCAGCGGCGGTATGAAAAAACAGGAGGAGTACTGGAAAGCGAAGCTGGGCGGAACACTGCCGGTGCTGGATCTTCCCTTTGATCGTCCCAGGCCGGCGGTGCAGACGCAAAATGGTGCCGGTTTCAAGTTTACCCTCGATGCTGCTCTCACCGGCCGGATTTATGAAAGGGTCCGGGAGAAAAACATCACGCTCTATATGTATCTCCTTGCCGTTTTCAACATGATGCTTTCACGGCTAACGAATCTCGATGATATCATAGTGGGTTCCCCCATCGCGGGCCGGAACCATCCCGATGTGGAAAATGTGATCGGCTTTTTCGTCAATACCCTGGCATTCAGGACCGACATGGCCGGCAACCCGTCTTTTGAAACGCTCCTGGGACGCGTTCGGGAAGTCTGCCTCGAGGGATACGCCGGACAGGATTATCCCTTTGACCGGCTTATCGATCTTATTAACCCCGTGCGCGATACGAGCCGAAGCCCCATCTTCAATGTTTTCTTCGTGCTGCAGAACGAGGCCGATGAACTTTCGGCCGGCGGCATGAAGGGATTTAATTTCGAAGAGGTGAGCGGAGAGCACCGGACTGCCAAGTTTGATCTCAGCCTCTATGTGTCGGAATTCAGCGACCGGCTCGAGGCCTATTTTGAATACAACACCGATCTTTTTGATAAAGCCACGGTGGAGCGTTTTGCCGGTTACTTTAATATGCTGCTCAGTGCAGTCACTGCCGATACGACGGTAAAGATCGGCCATTGCCCCATGCTGGACGATACGGAAAAACAGGCGTTGCTTGCCGATTTCAATGCAACTGACAGGGAATACCGGAAAGATATCCGTACCTACCAGCTTTTCGAGGAGCAGGCGCAGAAAAATCCCGGGTCCGTGGCCGTGGTGTACGGCGATATGTCCATAACCTACGGCGAACTCAATGTCAGGGCCAATCAGCTGGCACGGAACCTCCGGGAAAAGGGTGTTCGGGCCGATGACATTGTGGGAATCATGGTGGATCGCTCGATTGAGATGATCATCGGCATACTGGCGATAAACAAGGCCGGCGCGGCCTATCTACCCCTTGATCCCGTCTATCCCCAGGACCGCATTATCTATATGCTGGAAGATGCCGGGGCACGCATACTCCTTTCCCGGGAAAGCCTGGGAGAAAAAATACGCGAGATGAATTTCCAGGGAACGGTCATCGATATATTTGATAAAGACCTCTATACGGGCGACGGCTCTGATCTTACCCCGATAAACGGGCCGGAGAATCTCATCTATGTGATCTACACCTCGGGATCCACGGGGAAACCCAAGGGCGTCATGCTGGAGCATGGGAACGTGGTCAATTTTATCACGGGGATGTGCGAGGATATCGACTTCTCACCGGCCAAAACCATTGTCTGTCTCACCACCATTTCCTTTGACATATTCGTTCTGGAGACCCATCTGGCCCTGGCACGGGGAATGAAGATCGTCATGGCCGGCGAGGTCGAGCAGAATGACCCGGAACACCTGAAGGACCTCATTGTCCGCAATGGTGTGAACATGCTGCAGAGTACGCCATCGAGGCTTCGCCTGCTCATGGAGAGCGCCGGATTTATAGAGAGCCTCTCCTGTCTGTCGGAGATACTCGTGGGAGGGGAACCCTTTCCGGAAGACCTGCTGGCCATTCTGCGGAAGTCAATGAAGGGACGTATCATAAACGTCTACGGTCCCACGGAGACCACGGTATGGTCGACACTGAAGGATCTGACCGATGAGGCGCGGATCACCATTGGAAAACCCATCGCCAATACGCAGATATACATCGTCGACCGCTTTGACAATATCCAGCCCCGCGGCGTCATGGGCGAACTCTGCATAGGCGGTGACGGCCTGGCCCGCGGCTATCATAACAGGCCCGAGCTGACCGCGGAGAAATTTTGTCCCAACCCCTTTGCCGCCGGCAAGAAAATGTACCGCACCGGCGATCTGGCCCTATGGCTTCCCGACGGAAACCTCATCTGCCACGGCCGCGTGGACCATCAGGTCAAGATCCGCGGGAACAGGATCGAGCTGGGTGAAATAGAAATCAGGATTCGTAACTTTGAAGCCATTGACGATGTGGCCGTCATCGACCGCGACGACCGGCTGGGAAACAAGTACCTGGCCGCTTATTATGTTTCACAAAATGAGATACTTCCTGCCGAGTTCCGTGAATTTCTTAAAAAGGATCTTCCGGCCTATATGATTCCCAGCCGCTTCATGCGCATGGATTCCCTGCCTCTGACGCCTAACGGCAAGGTGGACCGGAAAGCCCTGCCCGAGCCCGATGATAAAAGGCTCATGGCGGAAAATGAGTATGTGGCGCCTGCAGGAGATGTTGAAACGGCCCTGTCCCTGGCCTGGGGTGAGGTGCTGGGACTGGAAAGAGTGGGGGCAACGGATAATTTCTTCGACCTGGGAGGGCATTCGCTGCTCATCATGAAGGTAATCGCCAGGCTACAGTTCCGATATCCCGTTACGGTCCAGGATTTCTTTGATTACCAGACGGTTCGTCTTCTTGCTGAACGTATCGCCGATAATATGAGCCAGGCCGGTAAGGTGCCGGTCAATGAAACACTGGTAAGCGAGGAAAAGACAGCCGTCAGTGTTGATATTCCCCTGTCAGGAACCGCGGAAAGGCCGCGCACTGTTTTTCTTACCGGTGTCACGGGATACCTGGGAGCCCACCTTCTCTTTGAACTTCTGAAAGAAAGCGATGCCGTCATATACTGCCTTGTCCGTGCGAAAAGCAGGGAACAGGCCGAAGAGCGGATACTTGCAACCATGAATTTCTATTTTGAAAATGTGAATATTGATTTTGCCCGTATCCATGCCGTTCCCGGTGATATTGCCGTTGACGGACTGGCCATCGGGAAGAAAGACATGGCGAAACTCGGGAAAGGCCTTGATGCGGTCATGCACTGCGCCGCCGATGTCAGGCACTTTGGTGATTATGCCCAATTCGAGAATATCAATGTCATGGGTACCGGGAGAATGATAGAACTGGCCAGGGCCGTCAACTGCCGCCGGTTCCATCACATTTCCACCATGAGTGTTTCCGGCGATCACGTCCCGGGCATGTCTCAGGCCGTTTTCAGAGAAGGGGATTACGACCGGAACCAGCGTTTGGATAATGTGTACGCCCGGAGCAAGTTTCATGCCGAGGGACTGGTAAGGGCTGCCATGGATTCCGGCCTCAATGCTACCATCTACCGGGTCGGTATCCTGGTAGGTGAAACGGGCAGCGGCAGGTTCCAGCGTTCCATCGGTACCAATGCCTTTTACGGTTTTCTCAAAGGGATACTGGACCTGGGTGCAATCCTGGATTTCACGGCGGAAACCGTGGAAATGACTCCCGTTGATTCCTGCCGGGAGGCTATTGTGAAGCTTATGACCATGCCGGAAACAGCGGGACAGTGTCTGCATCTGTATAATCCCCGTTATATAAGCCTTAACCGGATCGGGCAGTATCTTAATTCTTTCGGGTACGATATTACCATGGCCTCACCGGGTGATTTTGCCCGTGTCATCGGCAGGGCCAACGAGGAGAACGCCGCATCTCTCGAGGGCATGGTGCCTCATCTTTCCGGCGGTGTCGCAGCGAAAACAAACATACTGTATGATGACAGTATTACCAGCTATTTTCTCACGGCAACGGGATTCAGATGGCCGGAGCTGAATGAAGAATTCATCCATGCCATTTTCAGATATGGCGTCACAGCCGAATTTTTCGAACCGCCCGTTTCCAGAAAAGAATTTGCATACTCGGAATAAAACAGGGCGGTGTATATGACAAAAAGAATCGCGATTATAACAGGCGCCTCTTCCGGGCTGGGAAGGGAGTTCGCTATACAGCTTTCAGCCGCGTATGAACTTGACGAGATGATACTCCTGGCTCATGAAAAAGAACTCAAGGGCCTGGAGGAAACGGCATCTATGATTTCCGTGCCCGCGGTCCTGGTTCCCCTGGACCTGACTGCGTCGGGCAGTATGGACCGGATTCGTGATATGCTGCGTGACCGGGCTCCCCGGATCAGCATCCTGGTGAATAATGCCGGATTCGCCCATCTGGGCACCTTTACCGAGGCGCCGCTGGACCGGCTTCTAACAATGATAGATTTGAATGTCAAGGCTCTGGTGGAGCTTACGCATATCTGCATCCCCCTCATGGATGCGGGAAGTTTCATATATCAGGTGGCGTCAATTTCGGCCTTTCTGCCGGGACCGAACCTCGCGGTTTATGCCGCGTCTAAATCCTTTGTGCTCAGTTTCGCCCATGCCCTGTACCGTGAACTGGAGGGGAGGGGCATACATGTCATATCAGTGTCGCCCGGCCCCGTGGCAACCGGTTTCTGGCAGACCGCTTCATCGGGAGCCATGGCTCCTCCGCAGAATGCTTCCCGTCCCGCCGATGTCGTGGCCAGGGCTCTTAAAGACGCCGGAAAGAAAAGAATAAATTCCACCTATGGCTTTGCGGCGCAGCTCACAATCGCGCTTTCAAGAATTTTGAACAGAAAATTTCATCTGAGGCTGCTGCAATAGCTGATGATTTGAGGTCGATACTATGGGAAACCAATGGATAGATTTTACCCGAAGCACCGGTTATTCTGCCACGCTTTTCTGCTTTCCCTATTCCGGGGGGAGCGCCCAGGTATTCCTGAACCTGCCCAGGTATTTTTCTCCCGCTGTACGCATCATGGCCTTTGAGCCGCCGGGACGGGGGAGGCGTTTTGTCGATACCCTGGCCGGCTCTCTTGAAGATCTGGTGAATGATGCCTTCCGGGATTTTGACGACCTGTCAGGGGGGAAACCCTTTTATTTCTTCGGCCATTCTCTGGGCGGACTCACTGCCTTCGTGATGGCAGAGCGGTTGAAGTCCACCAACCTGCCCATGCCGGGCCATCTTTTCGTATCGGGGGTCAGAGCCCCAAACGTGCCCAGGCGCGAAGGCAATACCCATGATCTGCCCTTTGACGACTTCGTGGAAAAACTGAAGGAAATGGGCGGGACGCCCCAGGAGATCATGGATAACCGGGAAATGCTGGAGATCATGGTTCCCATCCTGAAAAGCGATTTCCGCTGCTATGAAACCTATCGCCCGGGCGAACCGGAACCGCTGCCCTGTCCCATAAGCGCCCTGGGAGGCAGCGCCGACCAGTTTGTGCTCCCCGCCGATATTGAACAGTGGTCATTGTACACGGGTTCCCGTTTTTCCAGCAGGATATTTTCGGGAGGTCATTTCTTCCTGCACACCGACATGAAAAATGTATGCCGTTACATCCAGGAGCGGACCGGCCTGAAGGCATGATCATTCCCGGGTGGCTGTGGTATTTTCATGGCTTCTTTTATCCATTGACAAATAACATTAATGATGAGATGTTATGTTACTGCAAGGGAGGATATTTCCATGAAGAAATCAGCCAGTACTGTTAAGACCAGGAAGATCGGGAAAATACTGTTACAGGTTTTCGGCCTCATTCTGGCCATATTGATTATTCTGGGTGCAGTTTACCACCGGCAGCTTGTGGCTCTCTACCGCGCCGTTACCCTCTTCGAACCGGGTCCCATAACGGAGAATTTCCGGAGCATGGGAGATATGTTCGAGTCACGGGTTATTCACCATGGCGATGCGGTTTTCCCATTTCGGCACGATATGAAAAAACTGCCCGTGAACTACCGCTTTGAAGGTAAAACTTTAAATATCGAAAAATTTCTTAATCGTACCGACACCACGGGCATTATAGTTGTAAAAGACGATATCATTCTTTATGAAAATTATTATCGGGGAAATACCGATACATCACGGGCAATAGCCTGGTCCGTATCGAAGTCCTTCGTTTCAGCCTTATTTGGAATTGCCATACATGAAGGCTTTATAAAGGATATAATGCAGCCCGTGACGAATTACGTACCATATCTCAAGGGCAGCGGGTACGATGGAGTTCCTGTAAAACATGTACTGCAGATGTCATCGGGCATCCGCTTCAACGAAGACTATGCCGATTTTAATTCCGATATCAACCGTATGGGCAGGGCCTTCGCCCTGAATACGTCCATGGATGAATTCGTGTCGTCGTTGAAATCAGAAAGAAAATCGGGAGAATACAACCACTATGTGAGCATGGATACACAGGTGCTGGGTATGATTTTGCGTGAGACAACGGGTAAAACGCTGTCGCAATATACCGAGGAGAAGCTCTGGAAACCGCTGGGCATGGAATCGGACGCACTCTGGCTCATTGATGGTAAGGGTATGGAACTGGCTTTTGGCGGCCTTAATGCCGTGCTGAGGGACTACGCACGATTCGGGCGTCTCTATCTGAAACGAGGTAACTGGAATGGACGGCAGATAGTCCCGGAGGCCTGGGTCAAGGCATCGCTGACGCCCGATGCCCCGCACCTCGTTCCCGGAAAGCGTGATAGTTCAAGCTGGGTCCTGGGCTACGGCTACCAGTGGTGGATCCCGGAGAATCCCGACAGTGATTTTCTGGCCATCGGCATCTATGGGCAGGCCATCTACATCTATCCGAAATACAATATTGTTATCGCACGGACCTCGGCATACAGGGACTACAACAAAGACGGCGATGCCATGGAAATAGAATCAATCGAGATGTACCGGGCCATCGCGAAAAGCATGGGGAAGTAATACATGGCTCAACACTACATTGCCTGATAGCCTGCTTTCCGCAGTAAATGTCTGTCCTTTATGAACCCGGGAAGAGATATTTTTCAGTATCGTCCCGTGAAAAATTCCCGTATCATCGTCGCGGCGAAGCTCGGCATCCTTGAAATCGATATAGGCTCCCACCAGGGGGAAGAAGGCTTTGTATGCCGCTTCCTTGGCGGAAAAAATCATCCTGAAGCGGAGCTGGCATTCGTCGCGGGAAGCGTGGATCCATTGCAATTCAGAATCGGAGCAGACCAGGTTGAAGACGGGAAGTTCGACCGGTTCACCCATGTCCTCCACGTCAAGGCCGATGCCTGAGGCCAATATCACCGGGCATACGGCCGATACGGCCACTACCGATGTATGGGAAATGGCGCCCACGTATCCTTCGGGCCACAGGGGTTCACCCATGGCCCCCCTGAGGACCGGGGGCGGGTCAGTGCATCCCGCACGCATGAGGGCGTTGCGGCTTGCAGCCCGTCCCATGATGAATTCACGGCGCCGTTTTTCCCGGGCCTTTTTTCCGAGCGAGCGCAGTTCGTCGGGATGAATGGCGAGGCCGTTAACATCATCCATGGTGCTGATTGAAAAACCCACGTATTCGGGAAAGGGTGAAGCTATCATACTCGTTACGTCGTACCGTTTCTATTGTTTGTATTCTGAAAAAGAGATGACAAAAATCTTTCATGAGAGTATGGTAAAGTAAAGAATGCGTCAAGCCCTTAAATATAATTGTTTATCCACGAGGGAGCCACAGTGAATTTCCGAACCGCGGACAGAATCGGTAGAACAAGGGAGACAATACCCCTTAATCATGTGGATTATCTCTGGCTGGTCCTGGAAGACCTCATGCCCTCCATGGGGCAGCTTATCACGCTGAGATTCAAAACCCGGCACGGGGTGGAGGACATGTCATCTGCCTTGCGCCACATGATGCAGATATATCCCCGTCTCAGGCATCTCGTCTGTCCTGCACGGTGTACATACAGGCTGGAAATTCTTCCCGATACGGAAATAGATGATTATTTTCAGGATATTTTCACGGTGGAAACCGGTATTCCTTATGAATCGGATTCCTTTATGCATAGACGAAGAAATTTTCTGAACAGGGGTTTTGATCTGGAAAGGGAGCTGCCCCTGCGGGCCGTCTTTTTCCCCGACCATGAAAGTCCCACGCTTCTCCTGTCCCTGCACCACATTACCTGCGACGGCATGGGGTGGCGCCACCTGGTCGATACTCTCATGGCCTTTCTCAACGGCAAAACCGTGATGCCTCTTCCTGTGGAGGATAATAGAATCTATTCATCATTCCTGGAAAAGCCGATCTGCCGGGTTCCCCGTCAACTGTTCCGTTCATGGAAGAATAACCGTGAAAACGTGTCGCGTAATCGGCAGGGAAAGCCCTTCATTTATCCGCTGAAAAACCGGTGTCCGGTTTTCGGTCCCACTGATATGCATGAACAGGACCTGTCATTGGGGCTTGATGTATTGAAAGGAGCGTCGAGGAGATATGACTGCACCATTACCGTTCTCCTCATGGCCGCCCTTGCCCTGACCATGGAGGAGCTGGATAGCTCCGACCGGGGCGGCGATACCGCCCATATCCATTTTCTTATCGATCTGCGACCCTTTATGAAGCAGCCGGCGCCTGTTTTCGGAAATTATATCATCTCGGGGCTGGTTCGCGCTCATAACGCTATTTTCTCCGATTATCGGGCTCTGGTGAATACAGTGAAGGAACAACTCCAATATAACCTGGCGCAGGCGGAGAAGAAAAATATCATCATGCCTATTCTGATAAACGCCCTGATCAAGGTGGCGGGAAGAAGGCTGTCGGTACGCATAGCACACATAATCGAGAAGAAGGGGCTGCTTTCCTTTTCATATGTTTTTTCCAACATGGGAAACCTGGGAGCTTTGAACAGACATGGGTCCGGGGCAGTGCTTCTGGGCGCTAATGCCACGGTCTCCCAGCAGGGAATATTTTTTGTCACCAGCTGTATCGGGAACACCATGAACATGGTATTCTCATATCCGGAACGGGAAGTATCAAGAAATGAAATTCAATATCTTATTAATGTCTTCGAAAAGCATCTTAAAATGATTGTTGGCGGGTAAAACCCGTAGTCTTCGACAGGGCAATGTCCCATTATACTTTAAGCAGGTCGTCCAGGGCGCCATCGAAGGCGTGGAAAAATTTTTCAATCTCGTCGCGGGTGAAAATATCCACGGGGTAGGAAATGCCCGTATTGATCCGGTCGCCCAGTATGGAGGAACTTATAAATATCCCATTCTGGGGAACGGTGCCGATCACTTCGCAGATTTGCGCTTTTGCCCCGTGGGAGTTAAGACGGTCGGCATGGCCTATGTTGGAGAATATATAGGTCAGGGGTACCTTGCCGCTTCTTTTCGCATAACGAGCCGCTTTTGTGTAGTTCTTGAGTCCCATGAATGTAGACAGCTTGTTGAGCATCATGGGAAACATGGTCTCTCTTTTTTTAACCTGCCTGAGATTCTCCATGAGTTCGGACCTGACGATCGTTATAAGCCTGTGGGGGTTTTCCGGAGCTTCACCGGGAATGCGTATCATGCCCAGGAGCAGGTAGTTGCCGAAAACGGGCTTTCCCGTGTGAAAGAGAGGTCTCATGTCAATGATGAAATATATCTGGATTACGTTTCCGTCGTGGGAGTGAGCCATTTTCCTGATTGCCATGGAGATGGCGGCGATGCACAGTTCTGTGAAGGCGAAAATACTGCATCCCAGCTCATGCGATTTGGCGTGGATGGCTGAGAAGGGGTGCGTGATTTCGGCCTGGAAAAGATCGGCATCTCCGAAGGTGTTGAAATCGGTGCACCGAGCGTGAATGATGGGGATATCATTTCGTCTGATATTCATGTTCCTTTTATATGTCTTGAAAGAGACAAGGAGCCTCGCAGGCATGTCGTACCAGGGTTTCAGCAGCGCCGAGGGAATGAGGCTGGGATTGTCCGCGGGGATGGGCTTTACCGGGGCGCCGTTCAGGAAAGACATGAATGTGTTGAGCATGTGCAGCCATCCCCTGGCATCGGTAAGGACATGATGGATTGAAAGGAACAATACCGGCGTATCACCGTCGGGAAGGTAGTGAATTTTAAAGGCCAACCCGTGTTCCAGGTCAAAGGGTTCGTTGAACAGCATTTTTCGGTACTCGAAATAACCACGGCCATTATAGACCATATCGTGCTTCACGATAAATGACTCATCGAAGAGTTTCTCCAGAATGGGATCGTTATCGGCCGGAACTTTCAGACGGAGTCTCATGATTTTATTTTCAAGCACCGAACGCATGCGGGGATATGCCGAGAGAAGGGACCGAACCGCCCTTTTTATTTCCTCGGGAGCATGCTTCGTGGTGAAGCGCAGCGTGATAAGCTGGCCGAATGAGGGGAACAGGCGGCTCATGACCAGCCATAAAAAATCGATGTGGTTGAGTTTGATGTACTGTGACCGGGTAGACATATTATACATTCCCGAGGCTTTTTTCTGTTTTATGCGACTGTTCATTGTTCGGTATCCATCTCAAAGGTTATGACGCGCGTGTCCGAGCTGCTCTGGAGATGAGCCGCTTCCTTCTGGATAACCCGGATCATCGCCATGTTGTCCTCCCAGACATAGGCTGATAGTTTTTTGAAGCCCATATTGCCGGCTATTTCCGTCATGTACTTCAGGAGATAAGTTCCTATTCCCTTGTTCTGCCACCGGGGGTCTACCATGGCCGCAAATTCAGCCGTGTCCTTTTTGTCGTCGCCGTTTTCCCGGGCGATGTGGGCCACGGCAAGAACGTTGTCCTTGTTCCTGTTTAGCTCAGTCACGACAAGGGCCATGCTGTTTATGTAATCGGCGTTCACCAGGGGCTGAGCCTGCTGGTGGTGCAGCACTGTGACGTTTCGCAGGAACCTGAAAAATTTATCATTCTGCGGCATAGTATAGAAGAGATCCTGGATGGCGCGTTCATCGGTGATCTTGACGGGCCTGATGATAAACTTGTTCTCCCGTATGGTTTTTTTCATCTCATATTTAAAGGGATAAATGGCACTTTCAGCGGGAAGAACCTGGTCCTGGTATACGAAATTGAGGCGTTTGGCCTCTTCAAGGAGCCACTGACGGAAGCCGGGGTGGGCGATGCTTATAAGAGCCAGGGCCCGGTCCCGGATGGATTTGCCGTAGAGGTTGACGCAGCCATATTCGGTGACGATCCAGTTGGTGTCCGTCTGGGTGGTAATGATACCGCTGCGGCTGTAGGTGAATTCAGGCACGATGCGCGATTGGCTCCCGTCGCGCGTAGTGGAGCGCAGAGCGATGATACCCTTGCCGCCCGGTGAGAGCATGGCTGTCCGGTTGAAATCGGCGTGGGAGAGAACGCCGAAGAAGTCAATCTGGTCCTTCATGCCCACACAGGTCTGGCCGGTCAGGTCCACTTCCACGGCACCGTTGATGGCCACCATGTTGCCGTGGCTTCCAATGACCTGTGGATTGCTCACGTATTCCGGTTTACGCATTTCGATGCCGGGATTGTCGTTAAGGTAGTCAAAGAGGCGACGGGTGCCCAGACACAGGCTGGCAGTGGTTTTTCCCGTGTCGATATCCTTATTCATGTTTGTGACCGTTCCCGATTCCATGAGGTCGCAGATTGTGTCAGTTATAATTTCGGAATGGATTCCCAGGTCTTTTTTTCCCACCAGGGAAAGCAGGGCGGCTTCTGGTATGCGGCCGAAGCCGAACTGGATGGTGGAGCCGTCGTCGATGAGAGAGGCGATATTTTCTCCCACCTCGAGCGTTTCAATATCGAGCTTTTCCATGGGGTACTCAATGAGAGGGGCGTCATGCTCGATAAGGTGATCCACCATGCTCATGTGGATGAACCCATCGCCGAAGGTCCGTGGGATGTTCCTGTTTACCTGGGCAATGACAACGCTGGCCTTTTCAATGATTGTCCTGGTAATGTCAACGGTGACTCCCAGACTCATGAATCCCCGGGAGTCGGGAATGCCAAGCTGGATCAGTGCCACGTCAACGGGTATGTATTCCTCAAGGATGAGGCGGGAAAGCCCGAAGGTTGAAACTGGCATATGGTCTGCATTACCCTGGTCAAAGGCGCTGCGCAGGCTGGGCGAAATGAAAAATGATTTTATCCGGAACCTCGAACCGAATTTCCCGCCGAAATCGCTGTAACCGCTCAGAGGTATGGTGGTAAAAATTTCCACATCACTGAGCCCCCTGTTGTTTATGATGAGAGTTTCCACAAGGAACCGGGGCTCGCTGCAGCCCGTTTCTATATACACCTTGTTGCCCGGCTGAACGAGATTTATGAGCTGTTCGGGCTGCCGCAGTTTTTCTTTGTATTCATTCTGCCACATATTAGTATTCCATGGCCCATCGGGCCCTGAGACGGTTTGATTCATAATAGTTCCATTCTCAAATACAGGTTGCCGTATATGCAAGGGTTGTTAAGATTACTGTAATGCCCGGGCATTAAAAAAAGCAACAAAAAAAGTATGACTGGACGGTTAAAATGAAAAATTCAGGTCAGGGCATTCCACACCAGTGCACCGGCCCCGGCAATGGCTGCATTTATCTCCGAGAGCTGTGAGGGCAGAATGCGCACCTTGCCGCGGTAAATGGGAAGGAGATACTCTTCCAGGTGCCGCCGAACCGGTTCCAGGATCAGGTCGCCTGCCCCGGCCAGTCCGCCAAAAAGGAAAATAGCCTGGGGACTCACATGGGCCACCGTGTCAGCCAGCTTCATGGCCAGGATTCTGCCCGTCCGTTCAAAGGCCTCCAGGGCCAGTGAATCGCCCTTTTCCGCCGCCTCGCTGATCATGCGGGCCGTGAGATCGTTAAAGGAAATATTCCTCATGGAGCTTTCGGAGATATATTCCGCCATCAATTCAAAAACAGTGCGGCGGATACCCGTGGCTGAGACATAGGTTTCCAGGCAGCCTCTTTTCCCGCAGCCGCATTCCCTGCCAGCTGGGTCCACAATGGTGTGTCCCAGTTCTCCGGCAAATCCATCGTGGCCATAGACCATCTGTCCGTTCACCACGATTCCGCTTCCCAGCCCCGTTCCCAGGGTAATGAGTACAAAGTCTTTCATGCCCTGCGCCCCGCCGTAGATCATCTCTCCCAGGGCCGCGGCATTGGCGTCGTTGGTAAGATATACGGGAAGATCAAAGTGATTCCTGAAAATATCTGCCAGGGGGACGATGCCCTTCCAGCGCAGGTTAGGAGCGAACTCAACGGTGCCTCTGAAGAAATTACCATTGGGTACGCCAATACCGATACCCTTCAAACCCAGGTCCCGGGGCAGGCCGGCGAGCATAGCGTTGATTTTTTCCGCCAGGCGGGACACGAAATCTTCAGCTTTCTCATGTTCACTCGTGGGAATGGAGTCCTCGGCCAGGCTTGCGCCCGAACGGTCCACGGCGCCGAATTTTGTGTAGGTTCCCCCGATATCGATACCGATTACAATCTCTTTCATGGTGTTTTCCCCGTTTTTAAGGATTAAGTCTGCGACAGCCATAACTGAACGACATATATATGATAAATGCAAGCAGATTCACTGATTTTTAATACTATTCAGAAGCTGTCTCGTGCTGAACTCAAGTTCTGACCGGTAGACCCTATTTTTATTGACAGTGTGCTGCAACTATGTTAATAAATGACTGAATTGTCATTCATATTAATTATCTGGAGAGGTATTCATGGCTAAAAAAACTGCTTTTTTTACAATGATTGTTTCCCTCATGATTTTTGCGGGAACATCGGCTATTTCAGCGGGAAATCCCGATGCGCTGCTGGGAACCTGGCTTGTGGCTGCCAAGGACGGCAAGGTTGAGATTTACAAGTGCGGCAGCCGTTATTGCGGGAAAATCGTCTGGACACAGATTCCCGATGACAAGGACGTGAATAATCCCGATCCTGCCAGGAGAAACGACAAACTGCAGGGCAAGCTCATGCTGCAGAATTTTTCTTTTGACGGGGAGGAGTGGGTTGACGGTACCATCTATGATCCCGGTGATGGTAAAACCTATAGCTGCCTGATGTGGATGGATGGGAATAACAAACTCTGGGTCAAGGGCTATATCGGCATATCACTCATAGGACGAAAGGAACTCTGGACACGGGTAGAAAAATAAGCGGCGAAAACTATGCTCCCGAAGGGGCCGATGGCCGTGACCGTCGTCCCTTCGGGCTACATATATCCATGATAGGGTAAAAGGCAGTATAAATTCTATTCGGTTGTTTCGGTCTGGGCAATGGCCAGGGCAATTTCGTCGATCTGCAGGGCTGCCGAGCGGAGTAAATCCGCAGAGTTGTCCATTCCAAAAAGAGTTGAAATTACTACATTCAACTGAAGACTGTATTCAATTTCAAAAATATCATATCCAAAAATAACGATTGTTTCATAGAGATCCGCAAAGGCATTCACCGTTTTGCTGATATTATAGACAAGTTCCGAGTTAATGGAAAGCTCTGTTCCGGCGGTTTCCGGATCGGCCTGCTGGGGATTTACCTCCCCCAGAATGGGTATCAGAAAATCAATGAAGATTACGAGCTGTTCGCGTCCGATTTGAATGTTTACACCGGAGATATAGCCTAATATCATATCGGCTATGGCTGAAGGATCCGTTGTATCAATCCCGGTATCGGTATCGTCGAGAGCGCCGCTTCCCAGGAGACCCGTGATAAAACCGATGTAAGGGGCTAATTCATCAGCTGTAAATATCGGATCACCAGCGGCCCGGGCCGGGCTTGACGGTGCTGCCTGACTTCTCAGATTGTTCAATGCTGTAATGACGGGCTGGAGATCAAGATTGGTGAACAGAACCTTAGAAGTGCCATCATAGGTTACAGTAACATCATCATAACCCAGGAGTTGGGCCATGGTATTGAATGCATCAATGATCATGGCTGCCAGGTCATTGAGGGCGATAGGTAATATGTTATTCATGAGTTCAGTGTTAAGGCCGGGAAGGGCCGCCAGAAAGGCCCCCAGTTCTTCGGTGCCTTCAATATCCTGAAATTGTGCGGCCAGATTCGTAAGCATCTGTACATAGCTATCAACGCCACTGACTTCTTTCAACTCACCATCAGAGAGATCGCTGTACATTTCAAAAATTGCCGCCAGAGCTGAAAGACTGTCGGTATCTGTATCCCCCGGCAGTCCCTGAAGAAGCGCCTTGAAATCGCTTAATTTTGTTTGAAGGTCGCCGTATTGCGTCGTGATATCGCCCAGGATTTTAGTGATATCTTCTGCGTTGACCCCGGTTCCACTTTCTTCATCAATGGTCTGCAGCTGACTGAAGAGATCAGCCAGTGAATTCATATCAAGGGCTATACTATCGGCCTGTTCCGCAACCTGCCGTACCTGATCGTCGGTGGCACTGTCGGAAGAGCTCATTTCACAGCCTGAAAAGGCCATCATGAGCAGGGAAATGAAGATAATTGCATGGTTTTTAAGAAGCTTTTTAATGCCGGATTTAATTATATGTTTCATAATACACACCTCTACACGGAAATAATGCACAGTATACCAATTAAGAGCAAATTGTCAAGATTAATTTAAACCGTCCGGATGGTTTTGTTCATTATTGGGGCAATCCAAAAATTGCCCCAATAAAATACCCTATTTCCCCAGGGCACCCTTGGAAAATACCGAATCGGGAATCCGGATATTATATTGAACAGATTTTACTTTTAAAATGGTCTTTCCCTCGCCATTGGCCATGGTCATGATTACTTCCATTGGTGTCAGGATTCCGCTTATATTCTGTACATTATTGTTTTCCAGGAACTTGAAAAGTTTTCCATGCTTGTAAAAATCAACGCGGATTACGAAAAAGTCCGCCTTCCTGACATGGAGCACTATCTTGTCGTAGTTTATGGTTCCAACGGTCTTGACCGCTTCTACAACATAGCAGGGCGTTCCCATGGTTGTGGCGTCGGACAGCTTTTTATACGTAAAGTCGTCGGTTTCCCTTGATTCCAGATCGTCATAAGTCATGTGTGATCCCGCAAAGGGTTTGTCCCGTTCGCCGCCCACGATCCGTTTTACCTTACCCGAACTGAGACGGATCCACTGGTCGTCATCCCTGCCGGCGTGGGCATGTGACAGGACCTTCATTTTAGTAGGTTTGATAAAGGCGCTGAGGGTTCTTGTTTCGCCGCCGACCTTTTTGGTCTTGATCTCAAATTCCTTGACGAGCTCACGCCCGCCCTTGAAAATTATCATTTCAATTTTACTCTCGGCACTGTCGGCGCCCTTGAGGTTATTGGCCTTGTCGATTATTTCTCTTCCCGTCATGGCATACAGTACGGCTGCGGCTAAAAGTACGATAAGTACGGCTGATGCTGCTTTTCTAATCATTCTGATTCTCCTCTGATAGTTTCCTGAATGAGTCCTCACCGGACTTCTTCAATGTGTATGTTTGTAGGAGTCCATTTCCCTTCAATAGGTTTCAGAAGAGAAGCGGACCGATTGATATAATACGTTGAGTCTGTTTTCAATATAGGTGTTTTCGTTAATCATTTTTATTTTGTCAGGCCAGTAGATGTATGTGAAGAGGCCCGTTCTTCGCCAGTAGTATCCGATATTCTCGCCATCATCGATGAGGCCGTTATTGTTTTCATCGAGGATTCCTATGAGATAGATGCTGTCTATTCTAAAGTTGTCGCCCACAGTTATTTCATCGAAGATGAAGGGAAATATGTCCATGTAGACGTAATCTGTGGCAAAATTGCCGTCACCGTCTACGTCCAGGGCTGTCACGGTCTGCAGGCCTATGACATAGTCGATATCGTCGATCTGGAAGAAATTGATGAGGTCCGTGCTGATGCCCCCTTCCTGGATTGCCACCATGATGATATTTTTACCGTTAACATCTGCATAGGGCAGGACTCCCCTGTCGAAGACAAAGGCCAGCCGGGCATTATGGTCATGGATGGTCCTGTTTATGCGGAAGTCCCATCCGCTCTGCGGTATCACATTATCTCCCGCTGTGATCGGGAAGGAGAATTTCATGTCGTCCTTGTTCTGGCAGTATCCTATTTTATCACCCGCGTCGGGATAGACAAATCCGCCGTCATAGTTGCGGTCCCAGATGGCGATGACCATGATCTCTGTTCCGTCACCGGGCTGGAGGCCCGTTGCAGCCAGGTCGATGTCGAAATGGGTTGATCCCGGCTCCAGCTTGCCGTAATACCGCAGTGAGGTGAAAAGGTTGTCCAGGATATTCATGGACGATGATTCCGTCACGAGCAGGAAGATGGGCGGCGAGTTCTCGTCGTATCCATCGGGGGCTTCGAAATCGCCTATGAGCCGCATGGGCTCCCCGCCCGGGTCGGGCGTGTCCGAGATATCCATGACGAAGTTGATATCGATGTCCGTAACGCCCGTGGAGGGCACGGTAATCATGGATGGAATACCGTATTCATTGTCGGCATAAAAGCCCAGGCCGTCGCCCGCATCGGGGCTCCCGTTGTTGTTCCGGTCGAGTATTGCGAAAAGGGTCACGTTCTCCAGGGGCAGTGTATAAAAGGGCAGGATATCCAGCTCGTAGGCCATGGGTCCGGACCCCTTGGTGAAGGACTGGTACGCCGCGATTTCATCGGTGTCAATTTGTGTCATATCGAGGGAATTGATCTCGCCGGTATAGGCAATGAAAAGGACTGTTCCGCTCTCCGTGCCGTTTACCGTTCCCCGGACCGAGGCCTGGGTGCCGTAATGGGTTTTGTCTACCGCTATGGTCACCGGCGGATTTTCCAGGGACTCCAGGGTATAATTCATGGAGAGGTTGGCCTCGTCGATATAGTAGCCTATCATGTCACCCTGGTTCATTACGGGGAAACCGCCTGCGTCCATATCAAAGTCCCGGTCCCACAGGGCGAAGATAGTGATGTTTTCACCTGCCGTCAGGTCCGTCAGGGAGAGGTCGATGTCAAAGGTTTTCTGGCCTGCGGGCACCTGGTAATAGGTTTTCAGCGAGGCCAGGGGACTGCTCAACAGATTGGATGCACCGTTGCTGTCCGATACGATGATAAAGACCGCGCCTGAATCAATGTCAGTCATGCCGTCGGGCAGGGTATAGGCGCCCCTAAGATGCACATCGTATCCCGAGGGCTCCATGATATCCATGATGAATTCAATGCTGCCGCAGTTATTGGTCCCTTTGTTGATTATCATGGTGGAAGGATATCCGTCATCACCGGAGAGGAAGCCGATGATATCGCCCTCATCGATGAGGCCGCTGCCGTTCCTGTCCAGTATGGCGAAAATATACACATCGTTCACCGGCGCGTCGAAGCCGTAGGGAATAATGGGAAGGGTGAATTTCTGGCAGGTGCCTGTTTTTTTTATGCGGCTGTATCCTATGATGGCATTAACATCAATGTCGGTAAAATCCATCCCCGTGAGCTCACCGGCATAAGCAACGAGGAACACATCGCCGTTTTCTTCTCCCCGCAGGGTTCCCTCTACCTCGGCGCTGTAATCGAAGACCTCACGGTTCAGCTTGATGTGAATACCGCTGTTTACCCCGTCTTCGAGCACGTAGGCCATGCTGAGCGTATCCTCGTTTATATAGAAACCCACCATGTCACCGGGGCCCGGGAAAGGCACCGAATTGGTAAAGTCGTCGTCGGTAAAGGCAAAGAGGTATACGGCATCGCCGGGGCTTACGCCGTCGTCCGTGAGGTCAATGCTGAAGTTGTCGGCGCCCGTTTCCACGGAGACAAGCGTAATGATCGTATTCAGGGGGTCTGATATGACCAGGGAAAAATCGTCGGTGTTGGACACTGCAACAAAGAGGGGGGACGCCGTCGCAGCGAGTTCCGGTGTCACAGCCCAGGATCTCTCCAGGGTACCCTCAAGCATGAGGTTTCCTTTCGTATCCAGGCCGCAGCCGGAAAAGGCGGCGCATATCAGTAGTATTACGGGAATGAAGAACTTAAAAATCATAGCGGACTCCCAGGGAGACGACGTCGTTATTGCTGAAGAGGTCGAACATGTTTACCGTGGCAACATCACCGTCGTCGACGCTCCTGATAAAGGCATAGGACAGGCGCAGGGTGACGCCGTTTTCAAAATCGTAGTCAAACTGCTGCATGAGAATGAATCCGCTCTCAAAGGTGTCAAAGACGCCCGTGAGTGACGCCGAGAGCCGGTCGTTCAGGAAGCTCCGGTTGATGTTCATGGTGAGAAGACCGGTGTAGTACGATGACATAAGGTCCGGGGCGAAGTATTTTGACTGCGACCATTCCATGGTGAACCGCCAGTCACCTCGGAAATAGTTGAATCCCATAGCATAGGAGAAGTAGTGGGAATCGCGTATCCTGAAAGGCCATATGATGGCGCCGGGATCGAGGTTTCCGTCGTCATCGGTGGCTATTGCCGATTCATCAACAACTCCCGGCTTGTCAGGCGAATAGAGCGCCTCGGCCTGGATGACGAACTTGTCCAGGGAAAAGGAGAGAGCCGCTCCCAACGCGGTATAGGTATAATATACAGGAGTGACTGCGACAAAGGAACCCTGGTTGGGCGGTGACAATATCTCCATGGGACGAAGGGCCGGTGTCTTGTCGGGTCCATGATAGGCGCTCACGGCAAAGTCGTATCCGTTTACGCTGCCGGCAAACCGCATGGCATATCCGAAATTTTCCCATGAGACGGGAAGCGCGCTGTTGCCGTCCTGAAGGATGGTCAGTGGTCCTAACTCATAATTATATCCCCAGAAATTCGTCTGGGACGGCGTTATGGCGGAAATATGCATGGGAACGAAGACAACATCAAGGGTATAATCTCCGATAAAAAACAGCGACGATACGGAAGGAACCCCGCAGTTTATCTCATCGCCGTCTTTAAAAAAGAGCTCACGCATGTCCTGGGGATTGATATACGACGTGGGATTGGTCGTATCGGCCGTTCCCCAGGCATAGATCTGGTTTCCCACGCGGAATTGAAACAGTGACGTGGTTACATTGAAATAGAATTCATTGAAGGTGGCCTCAAATTCCCTGGTGGAAAAGCGTCCGTTCCGGGCGAGTGACCTGTCTTCGGTATAACAATAATCATCATACAGTCCCTTGTTGATGAAGGTGGGAAGGTAATAGAAGTTGGGAACGGCCTTTACGTAGACGGACTCGCCACCCATTTTCATGGTCAGTTTCAGTCTCACTTCATTTTTTTTAATGCTGTCCACAGGCTCCTGTTCGGTGTAGGTGCTGATGAAGTTTTCAAGTTCTATCATGCCGTTCACCGAAAAGAAGGAATCACCACTTTCATTGCCGGAAAAATCCTCGTCATCGTCTGAATCCTTAAAATCCTCCTCGTCATCAAGGTCCTGGTTTTTTTTCACCGGCAGCATGGGTTTGTCCGCTACGCGCGGAATCGTTGTTTTTTTGGTTAGCCCTTTATTGACTGTCTGGGCCGCTGCCGAATTAGAAAAAGTGTGCAGAGTAACAAAAATAAGAAGGTAGAAACAAAAAATATTGACACAACCCCTAAAAACGCTCATAATTATTCCCTCAAATGCGCTATATGAGGGAAAGCGCAGATGTGTCTGATTTTTTTTCATGATTTGCAGTTGCTGGATATTCTGATTTTTTATTTTTTTATGTGATACTATACTGTATAGTATATAACCCGTCCGGACGGTACCAGTATACTAAAGAATCAGGATTTTTTTTGCAATAAAAAAACACATTATTAAAATTAATTTTTTGATTAATATTAATAGTGTTAAGTTCTCTAATATAGAGTAAAATATGCAGTCGAAGTTTTTTGTGACTTTATTCCCGATTACAATACTGATTACCTGTATTTTACACCGGTGTTTCAGATGAAAATTGATTCCCGGACATTCTATCAACGGTTACAGAAAGATAAGGGAGCTCGAATGATGAAAAGTGAATTAAAGGAATACTTTGAAACAGTCAGGGGAGCGGGAGTACTTTCCACGGCCGATTCCCGGGGGAGTGTCGATGCCGCCCTGTACGGCCGTCCCCATTTTATGGATGATGGTACTGTGGCATTCATAATGCAGGACCGTCTCAGCCATGAAAATCTTCAGAGCAATGGGAAGGCCGTCTATCTTTTCAAAGAGGACGGCCCCGGCCACAAGGGCAGGCGTCTCTACCTGGAAAAGAAGCACGAGGAAAAAAACACTCCCCGGATCAATGAACTCAGGAGGAGTTCCCATGGCCATAATGGCGGAGACGCCGATGAAAAGGACCGCTTCCTGGTGTTTTTTTCGATAGAGAAGGTCCGTCCTCTTGTTGGTGATTGATTTTTCGGCAAGGACATTCGATTAATAACAGGGGGGTTCTTTGTCATGAGGATATTTATTACGGGCGGTAATGGTCTTGTGGGCAATGCGGTAACGTCACTTTTACTGCAACAGGGACACGAGGTGACCCATATGCAGCGGCAGGCAGGCCCGGACGGTTTTCACGATGGGAAAGTGCATACCATTCTTGCCGACGGGACCGGTTCGGGACCGTGGCAGGACGAGATGATATCTCATGACGTGGTTATAAATCTGGCAGGGGCAACCATTTTTACACGCTGGAATGAAAAGAACAAGTCACTTATCTATAAGAGCAGGATTCTCACCACGCGGAATATTGTGCAGGCACTGGAACGGAAGGGTAACAGGGTAACGCGTTTTATCAGTACCTCGGCTGTGGGCTATTACGGACCGCACGGTGATGAATTTCTTGATGAGGAGGAACTGCCCGGCAATGATTTCCTGGCCGTGGTAACACGAGATTGGGAAGGAGAGGCACGGCAGGCTGAAAGGTCCGGCGTATCTACGGCCATAACCCGTTTTGGCATAGTCCTGAGTGAAAAGGGAGGGGCCCTGGGACAGCTCATTCCCCTCTTTCGCCGTGGACTGGGCAGTCCTCTGGGAACCGGCAGGCAATGGTTCTCCTGGATCCACCACGAAGACCTGGCGCGTATTATCCTGTTTCTGATTGATAGCACCCGTATACAGGGACCGGTGAACTGTACGGCCCCGGTGCCCGTGACCAACAGGGAACTCACCACTGTCCTGGCCCGGGTTCTTGGCAGGCCTGCCTTTTTGCCGGCCGTTCCCTCCTTTGCATTGAAGCTCGCCCTGGGAGAATTCGCCTCGGTTCTTCTCGGGGGACAGCGGGCCGTACCAACACGGCTCCTCGGGGAAGGATTCTCCTTCTCCCACGGGTCCCTGGCGGAAGCCCTGGAGGATATCCTGAAAGCGCGATAGGACCCCGGCGAAGTTACTGATGCCATGCATGAATTGAAAGTCGCCACCCCTGCGAGGGATTTTTAAATTTTCCTATCTTATCCAAAGGCCTCTTTTTAATAAATCAGTGAGTTTTGAGCCCCTGAGGGGGCGGCGGGAGCGGGTATCGGAATTATATCGATATTTATGCCGGGGGTCTTATGTTTTTTCCATGGAGATAATTATCTTGACAAACCGCTTCACAACCCGGCACCTTTCAGAATACTATCACATCAATAAAGGATACGGTCGCGCCCCCATGCCGCTTTCTAAGGAAGAAATAAACAGTCTCATCGACAAGTTGAGGCAGAAATATGACGAGTATGCTGAAAAATACAGCATGAAATGGTTCGATAACGGACCCTTCGAGGACAGGCTCCGCATGGCTGTTAAAAACAAGATGAACCTGGAAGGCTTTATCCTTGCCGAGATTACCAACTTTGAAAAGCTGAAAGAGAAATACGATAAAAAGAAAAATGAGAAGTCCTTTTCTGCCACGGTGGAAAATATCATAGAAGAGAATACGGCCAGGATACGGCGCCATCCCCGTATTGAGTTTCATCCCAGCGCCGGTTTTGAAATCAGCCATTTTTACGGGGCCCTGGCGGAATTCACCCAGTTCTATCTTCCCGTGCTGTGGATTCTGGAGCCCGATGATGAGGCCAAAAAGTCTCTTCTCGCATTTGAGAACAGCCTGAACTTTCAGGCCATGCCCAGGGGCAATAAGCCGTCAAAGAGAATCGAGGACCACGCCCTGCTCCTTTCCCGCAAGGGTATCACCGAGCTGGAGATTGAGCGGGACGCCAGCCATATCATGAAGGATTGTGCTTTTCTGCTTCATGAAATCATTGATTACTGCGGGGCTCTTCTGGAGGAGCGGAGGGCCCAGTGGGAGAACCCGCTGCGTTTCGACAAGCTTTACCTCGAGGAATCGCGGAAAAAAAGGATGATAGATATTTTCTCGGGAACAACGGGATATGGGGCCATACTGGCAGTCAGTGAATACGCCGGAGCCGTTATCGAGGATTTTCGGCTCCAGGCCTTCAGAAGATGACGATGTCGCCCACGTCGCGGTCCCGCCTTATGCATATGATGGTGATATCATCCTCCTGATCGGCGTACTCGGTGAATTCATAGAGACTCCCGATGATGGTATGAATAATATCGCGGGAACTGTGCCCCTGGCCTTCGATAAACTGATCTTCAATCCTCTGTTCACCGAACATTTCCCCGTCCTCTTTCTTGTGGGCTGACCCCGCTTCCTGGATGCCGTCAGTGTAGAGAATTAACGAATCGCCCTCTTCAATGATTATCTCGCTGTCTTTATAGAGGTTGTCGGGGAACAGGCCTATGAGGGGGCCGGTGCTCGATAGCCTGTTGCAGCTTTTTTCCCTGATGCGGTAATAGAACATGGGTGGGTGCCCCGCATTCACATAACGGATAACCCCGCTTTCCAGATTTATATGCAGGACAAGGGCCGTGGCAAAATAATAAAGGCCCTGCAGGTCTGCGGCGATGACGTCGTTCACTGATTTGACTATTTCTGCCGGCGTTTTTCCATTACCCGAAAGAGTCTTGAAGAGAGTGCGTATCTGGTTCCCGATATAAGAAGAGGCGATGCCGTGACCCGAAACATCGCAGAGGATTATCTGGTAAACCTTTTTGCTGATGAAATACCCGTCGAAAAAATCACCGGAAATGTCCTGGGCCGGAAGGAATGCCGATGATATGTCGTAGCCCGTTATACGGCTGAAATCGGGAAGGGATGAGACCTGAATCTTCCTGACCCGGGAAACCTCGGATTTATACTCGCTGTTCATTTTTTCAATGGCGTGCTCTACGCTGAAGCGGTTGTGCAGAATGGTGAAAAAATTTGAAAAAAGGTTTATCATTTTCTGGTCGTCGTCGCGGAAAGGCGTATCGTTTTCGAACAGAATATAGCCGAATATTTTTTCCCCGAGGAGAAGGGGAATTATCAGGCAGTATATGTGAGAATCTCCCGATTTGATGCGCATGGTGTCGCTGTTGGTGGTAAACCTTTCCGAAATACTGAGTATTTTGTTCAGTTCCTCGAAGGAGCGGTATTTTCCCGATTCCTCATATTCCTTTTTCACCAGGGTGATGAATTGCAGCCCCTGTTTTTTAACCACTTCGATGTAGCTCACGTTGATGATTTCCGAGAGGTGCTCAGCTGTCTTGAAACTCGATTCCGGGTCCCGGGTGATTATATTTTCCTGGACGATCTGGTTGAAGGTATTGAGTTTATTATTCAATTCAAGCTGAGAGAGATACGCTGAATGTATGTTGGATCTGTCTCGTATGATCTTTTCGAACATCAGTATTTTTGCTTTCAGCTCATAGGGGATGAAGGGTTTACGGATGAAATCGTCGCTTCCGGCCACGTACCCTTTTTCAATGGTTTCAGAATCGGTTGTGCCCGTTATGATAAGAATCGCCGTTTCGGAAAAGGTTTTTTGTGCACGCAGTGAGCGGCAGATATCGATGCCGTTTCCATCAGGGAGGTTCAGGTCCAGGAGGATTATTTCCGGTGTCACGGATTTAATGGCGGTTTCGAAATCGGCCAGGTTTTTTGTCAGGATAAGGTGATAATCCTGATCCAGAAGTCCTCTCAGGGCTTCGAGCATGACTGCCGAATCATCGACAGCCAGGACGGTTAATTTTTCGTTATCGGGAATCTGTCTCATGGTCGTATGGACGTTTTAATGAATATAGCTGTTGATATATTATACGCCCTTTTTGCGGTGAGTCAACAATAAAGTCGGGAAAAACCCCCTGCCGAGTTATTCCCCGCTGTCAAAATCAAGTTCATACGAAACGGTCCTGTTTTCAAAAAAGACCCAGGCCATTTCAGCACCGATGACAAAGAGGAAGCAGGTATACCAAATCCATATCATGAGAATAACAATGGTGGAGAGGGGGCCGAAGATGGAAGAATAGTCGTTTATTTCAGTTATATAGTAGGAAAAGAGCGATTTGATGACCTCGTAGCTGAAGCAGGCGAAAAGCGCCCCCTGGAAGAGCGATTTATTGTCCAGTTTTTTCGGCGGCACAAAGCGATAGAGGGTGAAAAAGAGAAGGGTGTTCACAGCCAGGGTGGATATAGAAGAAAGCAGGAAAGGGATATGGCCGATTGCTATGATAAAGTCGTGTAGGACCGGCACTGTTTTCATGTTTCTTTCAATAAAAGAGATTATATCACTGTTTTTAGCGATGGCGATAAAGTTGGAGATGATGGTAAAAGACAGGGCGAGTATGCTGATGCCGCCGATTATTATGAAGTGCCGTATTTTTGCCTTCCAGTACCGCCTGCTTTCCCCTATCCTGAAGGCCTTTTCCAGCACCCTTTCGAAAATATCGAAGACAAGGCTGCCCCACCAGAAGAGAAAGGGGATCCAGATAAAGGCCAGGTATCTTTTCGTATACACGATCTGGTCGAGGATAGCCACGAGTCTTTCGATATTTATTGACGGCAGCTGGAGCTTCAACTGGTTCAGGTAAAAGGTGACCATATCGCCAGATTTGTAAAAAAAACTGAGAAGAGAAATAATTACCAGAGAAGCGGGGATAAAGGATATGAGAAGAAAAAACGCAATGGCACAGGTGGAAAGTTCCCCATCATGTTCCTCGTAATTACGTATTACCAGCCGCAGGTCGTTGAAAATGAGCTTTTTGATGGCACGGAGGGGTTTGATCACGAGCTGTTTTGGTATAATTAATAATTTTTTTACTATTCCTTTCATCAGGTCCGGTTATTTGCTAAATTCGGGCGCGGGATTTGTATCTTCAAACGTGATACGGCAACCATGAGACATTTTTACTATTTAGCGGGTTGAAACATCAAGTGTTTTTTTTACAGATTAATCATCTCCACCGAGAAAACCGGCACGCATGAGAAAATAGAGCAGTGTGGCTATGGCTGAAGCGGTCGCCGCGACATAGGTCATGGCCGCAGCAGACAGGACGCTGTTCACGCCGCTAAGTTCCGCTGATGATACAAGGCCTTCGGCGGCCAGTATCTGTTTTGCCCTGCTTGAGGCATTGAATTCTACGGGAAGCGTTATGATCTGAAAAAGGACCACCACACTGAAAAGGGCGATGCCGATTTTTACCAGTCCGGTAAAACTGAGAAGAAGACCGGCGATGATAATGATCCAGGCGAAGTTCGATCCTACGGATGCCACGGGGACCATCATGTTTCTCAGCATGAGAGGTGAATAGGCTTCTTTGTGCTGAAGGGCATGGCCTGTTTCGTGGGCCGCGACTCCTATGGCAGCCACGCTGCTGCCCCGGTAAACTTCCGGGGAAAGACGTACTACTTTGCGGGCCGGATCATAGTGGTCAGAGAGAAAGCCTCCTGTTTCCACAACGTTAACACTGGAGAGACCGTGGCGGTCCAGTATCCTGCGCGCCGCTTGTGCTCCTGTCACCCCTGACCGGACAAAGGAACGTGAATATTTCTTAAAGGTGCTCTTTACCCTGTATGACGCCAGAAGTGATAGTATAAGTACGGGCGCCATTATCATCCAGTAAAGGGGATCTATTCCAAAGTACATAATTCTTCTCCTTAATATCAGGCATAAACCAGGTCTTTTTGCGTCTCTTAATATATCTATGAAATATTGAATGAAATATGTGGTTTTTGTTACAAAAATATGACTGTCCGGTCCGGGATGGCATGCCGTAGCATACGGGGAACTGATGTGGACAATATCATTTGACAATTTTACCGTGAATTGATATCTTAGTTCCGATTCGGTACTGCCTGCAATTAATTGGAACCGATATCAGAGGACGAATACATGAAATTGACCATCAGAACGGCATTCCTTCTTTTACTGCTTATACCCGTCACCCATTGTGCTACTACAGGGCAAAAGGAAGGGATCAAAGCGGCTGCGGAACCGGGGCATTCATCCCCGAATGAAAATGGTATTTTAATCAGGGAAGACTGGTCCCTCTACAGTTATGGCCTTCATTACAAGCAATACGCAGTCGAGAATCCCCAGGACCCGAAGCGTGCGGAATACCTGAATAAGGCCCTGGGCTATTTCCAGGAAGCACAGGCTTCGGAGCGCGCCCTTGACCGTGTCTGGTCCCAGATTTCGGACTGCTATTTTTACCTCTATAATTTCCCCGCGGCACTGGAGTATGCCCGGAAGGCAATCGATCTGAACCCATCTTTCCAGGAGCCGTATAACAGGACGTATAACATCTATATGCGCCTTAAAAATGAGGGGAAGGCCGCTGAAATTCTGGAAGAATACTGCCGGGCCAATCCCGGGGATATTCACATCCTTTTCCTTCTGGGTGAACATTATCTGAAATCCATGTCGGACCGTGATAATGCCGGGCGGATATTCAGGAGGGTGATTGAATTATCCAACAATTCGGCCAATGAAAACTACTACAGGGAATACTCGTATTACTATTTAGGGTACCTGGCATTCTACAATAATGATTACGAGAAGGCTCTTACATATTACCGTGAGGTCTATTCCATCAACAATACCAATGATAAGGCCCTGTACATGCTGGCCCTTCTCTACATGCTTCGATATGACCTGGACAGGGCGCAGGAATTCGCCCTCCTGTATCTTGCCATTGCTCCCGATAACAGCGTAATGAACGGCATCATGGGAAGGTCTCTCTATCTCAGGGATGACGGCAGGGCGATTCATTATCTGAGAAAAGCAATTGATGGCAGGACCGTTGAAGGCTTCCAGGCCCAGGGGCTGCTTCTGGAAATGCGGCAGAAAGATGACGAAGCCGCCAATGTGCTCACGGCCATTATAAAAAACAGGCCCAGGGCCATAACGCCGCACATCGCCATGGCGCATATATACAGGCGGGCCGGCGATACGAGGAGTGAGTTCAATGAGCTGATCAGCGCCGGAATTATTTCATACCAGTCCGGCTTAATGTCCGTAGCCAGAGAATGCTTCAGCCGCGCCGTTGAGATCGATGACAGCGTTGCAGAAGCCTTTTATTACCTGGGGAGGATTTATGAGGAGAATGAGGATTATTCCATGGCCCTGGTGCGGTATCGGAGGGTAAACGAAATCAATCCCGACACCGACATGCTGCTGCATATGGGTTACCTGTACGGTTTGCAGAAAAATTATGATATGGCCTTTCAGCATTTTGAAATGGCTTCCAGGCGTGAACCGGTAAATCCCAAGCCGTATTTTTACAAGGGACTGGTGTTCCTGTGGGTGAAAGATTATACATTCGCCGAGGAAAACATGCTCAAGGCCATTGAACTGGATGATGGCAGCGAGACCTACTATTTTTATCTTGCCGTCATTCAGGAAAAGAATAAAAAACTGAATGAGGCCATAAGCTCTCTTGAAAAAGCCCATGAGAAAAATCCTGAGAGTGCCAGGGTGAATAATTACCTTGGTTATCTCTACGCTGATAATGATATGAAGATCGACAGGTCCCTGGAATTGATACAGAAGGCACTTCTGTCCGAACCGAACAACGGGGCATACCTGGACTCTCTGGGCTGGGCCTATTACCGGCAGGGCAACTATCCCCTGGCCCTGGAAAAACTCCTTCTGGCCGAGAAGCAGCTGGATAAAACCAGCTCCCCGGACCCTGTGGTTTATGATCACATCGGGGACACGTATTATAAAATCGGCGATGCCGATCGGGCGGTCTTTTACTGGAAGAAGTCCCTGAAGCTTGATGACAACAGGAAAATCAGGGGAAAGCTCGACGGTGTTTCAAAAAAATAATCACAGGACAGAATGAAGATGAAATTAAAGACCATTGCCGTAGCATCGGCAGCGCTGCTTCTGTTTTGCCTCGGCTGCCTCGGCGGGCAACTGCATAAAGAGAAAAAGGAAGCGGTCATACGCTCCGGGGATGGAAAAACCCGGTCCATGCTTGATGCGGTGAAGGCCTTTAATACCGCGGCTCCCGACACAATATCGGCTTCCATGACCATTGATGGTGCAATGAAGACTAAAAAATTCAAAGCCCTGGGAAAGGCACAATTTGACCGGAAAGCGGGTAAAATGTCCCTGGCCTTTATCGACTTTATATTCAAAAGCCCCATTACGCATATGTTTCAGGACAGGGACGTGATATATTTTTATTTTCCCGCGGAAAAAAAGATTTTCAAGGATAATATCAATACCATCAGTCTCCTGAACTACAGCACCATAAATCTTGATTTTAAATTGATTCAGGATCTGGCCACGGGTCGTATACCGGTTCTCGAGAACTATACGGTGAAGGACGGACTGGCGTCGCCGCAGGACAACAAATCCTATCTCATCCTGGAGAATGATCTCTGGTACGAAACAATATCATTCTCATCGGACCAGCCCGATAGGATTAAACTGATGAATAAAAAGACCAGGGAAGAGGTGGAGATATACCTGAAGAGGAAAATCTCCACCGACAGCTGCTCCTTTTTCCGGCAGATCTCAATCGTTATTAAAAATGCCGAAACGCGCATCGATGTTCAGTTCGACGATGTAAAGCTCAATAAGCCGGTCATGGTAAAAACCATCGGTGAAATAAAAATACCCCGCGATGTTCAGATCATCGGCATGTAGATCATCATACATCGATTCCTATGAGGACCCTGACGCCATATCCAATTGCGAAGGAAAGGGCGGCCACACCCAGGCTTATAGCGCACATCTCGAGAAACCTTTTTCTGAAAGGAAGGTCCTTCGCTACAGAAATATAAAAATTGAACATGAGGATGATGAGAATGGCATTAACAAGCGTCATGGCCAGGCACAGGAGATAATGGTCAAGTAACAGGTATGGAGCGATAAGTATCGCTACCGTTATGACATAGGCGATGCCGGTATAGATGCTCGATTTAAGGGGATTTTCTCCACCCTCATCGGATTTCGTAGAAAGATACTCCGAAGCCGCCATGGAAAGCGACGCGGCAATGCCGGTGATGAGCCCGGCAATGGCGATAAGGCGAGTGTTCTGAAGAGCGAAGCTGAGTCCCGCCAGTGTTCCCGTGAGTTCCACCAGTGCGTCGTTGAGGCCCAGAACCACGGAGCCCATATATTTCAGATGCTCCTCTTCTATGAGTCCGATGAGTTCCTTCTCATGGGCATCCTCATCGGCCATTATCCGGTCAGCATCGGGAATGGACTGGGCGACGAGTCCATAATTGATGACGGCCTGTTCCTCTCCGCGCTCCATTAGTTTGATGCCGAAGGTTATGCCCAGGAGACGCGAGATCCAGAAAAATTTGAATATTTTCCACCGGCTTGGACGAACATCTTTACCGGTAAATTCCTTCCAGAACGAATAGTGGCGCAGTTCATCGCCGGCAATATCCAGAAGAATTTTACTGTTTCGGGGGTCCTTGATTTTTCCCGAGAGCCTGGTGTAGATGTGGTGCTCGGTTATCTCATTTTTCTGTGCTGTCAGGAGCGTCCGTATGAGTTCATCGCTGAGTTTATTTTCACTCATGATCCGTGCTCCTCGTTTTATTTCTGCAGCAGAAAATTTTCAATGAGATCGGCCGTCATCGTAGCGCCCTTGCAGTTCAGGTGCAGGTAGTCCGTCATGAGGCTGAAACCGTTTGTCGTTGATATGTCATTGAAACTTGTACCCATGATGGTGTTCATGAAAATGGCCTTGTACATCATCATCTCGTGCTGATCGTACGGCGACGGGGGACTGCATGTTTTGTCAGCGAGATACGTCCGCATATTTTCGTGGAGCGGAATATAGGATACATTTTTACCTGCAGCGATTTCCTTTATGATGGCGCTGTATTCTCCGGTTCTCCGGAAGGCCTCATGATTATTATCCTCCCCGATGGGAGGCAGGGAGAGCAGGGCGATACGTGCCTTTGTTTTTGTCCGCAGGATATCGCACAGTGACGAGAGGTTTTTGCGGAACCATTCCCTGTCGGGATATTGCGGAAGTTTCATTTCCTTCATCTGGTGGCGTGCTGTGGAATCGCGCAGTGATCCGTTTGCGTCATTGGAGCCGATGAGGATGGTGATATAATCGGGGTCGCACCGGATAACCTCATCGACACGCTGAAGGGCGTTCCAGGCCAGTTCGCTGTTTATCCCGGCATTGACGAAGATAAACCCATCCCCTTCCATTTTTTCCGATAATATATCGACATAGTTGCAGCTCACACGGCCGTGGGTAATACTGTCACCGATACATACAACAACTTTTTTCTCAGGGTTTTTGTTCTGCAGGATAAAGACTGCCGGCCTGTTGTCGGGCAGCTTTGTAGCCCGGTAATAACCAACGGTATAGATGACGACAAGAATTATGATAAGAGCGGCTAAAGCTGCCAGAGCATATTTTATCATAGCGGGTTTCTCCTGTGAACCTGTTTATTTATATGTATAAACAGTCCCGGATAATAGCAAACATATTTTAATACGGTCGCAGCTGAAAAGGTGCAGCATGCTGCTCCTTTTCAACTGGATTGAAAATCAAAAAAATAATTGTAAATCTCCCGCCGGGTCTTTATATTGTGATCAATCATTCCGCCATAAATCGAGACAAAAAAGGGTAAGTTCCCGGGAGGTAATTTATGAAAAAGTATGGTGTTGCTGTTTTAGTCTTGTCTATGATTACAGCTGTTTCTTTCAGTTGTAAACCAAAGGAGACGGCCAGGGATATGTCTATCAAGAACCTGAAGGAGGCCATAACAGGTGAAACCACGGCCAGCCAAAAGTATGCGGCCTACGCGAAAAAGGCAAAGGAGGAGGGATTTGCACCGATCGCCGTTATGTTCGAGGCCACTTCAAAAGCTGAAAGCATTCACGCAAAAAGGGACATGGAGGCGCTTTCAGGTCTTGGTGAGAAAATGGAACCCATTAACCCTCAGTTTGCGGTAAAGACGACCATGGAAAATATCAAGGATGCCATAAAGGGCGAATCCTATGAGATTGAAACAATGTATCCCGGTTTTATTAAAACTGCCGAAGAGGCGCAGTTGAATGAGGTTGTAACATCCTTCAACTATGCTTTTGATACAGAGAAAAAACACCTGGCAATTTACAAGGAAGCCCTGGCAGCACTGGAGAAAAAAGATCTGAAACAATTATCAGCAACATACAGTGTATGTCCGAAGTGCGGCAATACATATTCCAAGGATGTCCCCACGTCATGTGAGATATGCGGCGAGGCGCAAGGTACATTCATAGTTATAAAATAACAGCATAAATTCAGACGGCATGGAATCGATGGCGGACCTGCATGGCGGGTTTTCAAGCCGTCTGAATGAATTTCAATTCTTTTCCTGTATTCATCGGTTTCAAAGAACCTGCAGTAAGTCCCTGACCGTAATAAGTGTGGTACGGTCGTCGTTCATATCTTAATTTCTATCATTCTCGAGGAGGCGTGATATGATCAACAGGCCTGGGTTTTTTTTCCAATCGGTAATCATTGTTTTCATTTCGGCAGTTTTTTTGTGGTTTGCAGGGTGTTCCGTGAAGGGGTGTGGAACCACAGGATCTGTGATTGCACCGGCGGTGGATAATGCGGGCTATATTATCCTGGCCTGGAACGATCTCGGTATGCACTGTCTCAACGCCACGTATGATAACGGGGTGATTCTGCCGCCCTATAATACACTGTGGGCCCAGGTAATAAAACGGGGCGTCAGGCCGGAGATAATAACGGGAGACGTTTCTCTGCGTTACCGGATTCTCAATAATACCCGTTCCTATGGAAAGAAAAACGCGAAAACCGGCGCCGATTATGGACAATTCTGGGATAACGCCAAAAAACTTTTTGGCGCTGTTCTTGAGCGGGATACGGGACTGAATCTTGAGGATCCGCAGACACATAACGGCCTGCAGGGGGAAATGGTTGCCATGACCGATCATTTCCAGGCCAATGGCATTCCTTTAACACCTGTTGACGATTCCGGCACATGGAATCCCTTTCAGGTTGCCGAAATATCTCTCTATGATGCTGACAATAAACTGCTTGCCATGACCAGGACCACAATTCCCACATCTGATGAAATAAATTGCGGTAAATGTCATAATGACGTAAAACCGGTCATGCTCGATGTATTACGGAAGCATGATGAAAAAGTTAAAAAAGTGAACCTGGAAAAAGGCAAGCCAAAATTATGCGCCGAATGCCACGGCAGTCCGGCTCTGGGAATGAAGGGACGGGGTTCGGCGAATACATATCTTTCCGAAGCAATCCACGGTTTCCACGCCGACAAGGGAGCTCTTTGCTATGACTGCCATCCCGGTCCCGTCACCAGGTGCAATCGAAGCATAAGTCATAGCGCCGATGATGGTAATTGTATTAAATGTCACGGTGATTTGAAGACAATGGCCGACGGCATTAAAAAGGGCAGAATTCCCTGGATGGAGGAACCGGCCTGTTCCGATTGCCATAAGGGCGTTGCCCAGGTGGATACGAAAAGTGTGCTCTATCGGAATGCTGGAACAGGCCACGGAAATCTTTTCTGCCCGGCCTGCCACGGAAGTCCGCATGCCATGACTCCTTCGTCAAAGGAGACCGATAACTATCAGGCCCTCCAGTATCAGGGAAAGGCCATGAGCCTGGGAAGCTGTGGTGTCTGCCATGATGATTCACGGGGCAAAGGCAATATGGGGTTTATCAAAAAACACGGAGAATCGTCCGTGGCCTTCTCGGCCTGTAATGTGTGTCATACGCAGGTTATATCCGGTGAAGTGGCAAAATGGCCCCATGAATTTAAATGGAACGCCAGGGCGAAGAAAGGAGTTAAAATAAAATAATGTAATATATCATGTTGGGGCGGATTATTTTGCAGGGGCGGGTTTCAAACCCGCCCCTGCAACAGAATAACCCGCCCTTACATGTATTTTCGCACCATGTATGGTATGGCTGTCAACCGCATCGCGAAAAACCGCAGGAACGGCATACGGAACAGCCCGATTCAAACTCCAGGGGGCCGTGGCAGTCGGGGCATACGCCCACCATAGTCGTATCGCTTCCCTTGCCGTTTGTTTCGGCCAGGTTTTTTGATATTTCATGCAGATCAGACTCATGTCCTTCGGGGGCCGTGCCGGTTATTCCCGTATGGCTCTCCAGTGCCTTGGCAATGGCGTCGGCGCAGGAGTAGATTCTTCCTCCCTTGGCCCAGGCCTGGTTGGGGCAGCGTACTCCCTTGAGCTGCTTGACTATCTGGTCCTTTTCGATGCCGCTCCTGAGGCCCAGGGATATGAGCCGGCTTACTGCCTCGGTCTGGCTTGCGGCGCATCCTCCTCCCTTGCCCATTGTGGCGAAGACCTCGAACATACCCTTCTCGTCTTCATTGATCGTGACGTAAAGGGAACCGCAACCCGTGGTCATCTTTCTCGTGGCACCCCAGGTTACTTCACTGCGCGGCCTGGGAACGATATGCCCGTCCCCGTAATGGGACTCCATGGGTGATTCACTTTTTGTCTTGCCGGTGCTCTTCGTGGAGAGTACCTGGGCGTCGCGGGAACCGTCGCGGTATACCGTGACCCCTTTGCATCCCAGTTCATAGGCCATGGTGTAGACCTTTTCTATGTCGTGAACCGTTGCGCTGTTAGAGAAGTTCACGGTTTTTGAAACGGCATTGTCGACGAACTTCTGAAAAACCGCCTGGAGGCGAATATGCCATTCCGGCGATATGTCATGGGCTGTGACAAAGACTTTCTGTATTTCTTCCGGTATGCCGTCGATGCCCGCCGCTGATCCGTGTTCAGCCACCATCTCCATGATCTCTGCGTCGTAGAATCCCATTTTTTTCGCGGTCTCCTCGAATATGGGGTTGGTTTCGATGAGAATGTCGTTGTCCATGACATTGCGCATGTATGCCAGCGCAAAGACCGGTTCTATGCCGCTCGAGGAATTGGCGATGATGCTGATGGTCCCTGTTGGTGCGATGGTGGTGGTCGTGGCGTTTCTCAGAGGCTTTTCACCTTTTTCGGCGTAGGCGCTGTGTTCAAAGTTGGGGAAGGCGCCCCGCTCCACGGCAAGGGCGCGGGACTCTTCCGTGGAATCGGCCTGGATTGCCGACATGATTTTTTCAGCCAGGTCAATGGCCTCCTGGGAGTCGTAGGGGATGCCCATCCTGAGAAGGACGTCGGCAAAACCCATGATACCCAGGCCTATTTTCCTGTTATCCTTGGTCTGCCTGTCGATTTCGGGAAGGGGATACCTGTTCATATCGATGACATTATCCAGGAAGTGAACGGACGTGACGGTAATATCCCTGAGCAAGTCAAAGTCGATTTCAAAGTGTTCATTTTTTTCCACCAGGACGCTGTTCAGGTTGATGGATCCCAGGTTGCATGATTCGTAGGGAAGAAGGGGCTGTTCACCGCAGGGATTGGTGGACTCGATGAGCCCGATTTTTTTAAGCGGGTTGTGCTCGTTGATGCGGTCGATGAAGACAATCCCCGGTTCGCCGTTGCTCCAGGCTTTTTCCACGATGAGTTGGAAGATTTCGCGGGCGTCGATCGTTTCCACGACGGCGCCGCTGCGCGGGTTTTTCAGATCGAAGGAGGTTCCATCCTTAACGGCATTCATGAATTCATCCGTGAGGGCAACGGATAGGTTGAAATTGGTCAGCGCCGTTCCGTCCTCCTTGGCGCGGATGAACTCAATGATATTGGGATGATCAATGTTGAGGATAGCCATATTGGCACCGCGCCGCGTCCCGCCCTGTTTTATGGTCTCGGTTGCCGCGTTGAAAATATTCATGAAGGATACGGGGCCGCTGGAAACTCCTGCCGTTGATTTGACCATATCGTCGCGCGGCCGGAGCTTTGAAAAGGAAAATCCCGTGCCGCCGCCGCTTTTATGAATGAGGGCCATGTTCTTCACGGAGTCGAATATTTTATCCATGGAGTCTTCCACGGGAAGCACGAAGCAGGCCGAGAGCTGCCCCAGGGGCCGTCCGGCGTTCATGAGAGTGGGGCTGTTGGGTATGAACTGCAGCTCCGCCATGAGATTATAAAAACGGTCGGCAGTTTTATTAATATCTTCCGTTGTCCTGCCGTAAAAAGAATCGGCTGAAGCCACGTATTTAGCCACGCGTTGAAATAATTCCCCGGGTGTTTCTATTATTTCGCCCTTGTCGTTTTTGGCCAGGTATCGTCGTTCCAGTACGACCCGGGCATTGGGGGATAAGGAGGGCTGTTTCTCCGAGGAAATGGTGATATCATGCCAGTTCATGTCTTTTGATTTATTCACTGCCTGCACTGCTCCTGTGTATTTTAAATATATCGATAGTACGCATGTGCCCGTTTCAGGGCGGTTGGTTGTATTATGTCTTGTTTGAAAAGCTATTTGTTAAAAAAAAAATTTGCCGGTTCTCTGATGAACCGGGGAAAATATTAAATGATTGTTCGGAAATGGCAACAATTATTCGATATGCTTGTGTAAATAATAACCGGACTGCCTGATACGGGATCAGATCGAATAGTACCGGATCACTCCTGAAGTGTAGAATATCAGCCCTTTACGACCATGTCGTAAAATTGCGCAAAGAGATATTGTGAATCATGCGGTCCGGGACTCGCTTCGGGGTGATGCTGTACCGACAGTATGGGCAGTTTGGTGTGACGGAGCCCCTCCACGGTGTTGTCGTTCAGGTTTATGTGGGTAATTTCCACATCGGGATTGTCTTTCATGGAATCCATATCAACGGCGAAACCGTGATTCTGGGATGAAATCTCTATTTTATCGGTGAGGAAATTTTTAACCGGCTGATTTCCTCCGCGGTGGCCGAACTTCAGCTTGTAGGTTTTTCCTCCCAGGCCCAGGGCAAGGATCTGGTGCCCGAGACAGATGCCCAGTGTGGGGATCTTTTCTTTTACTATATCATGCACCAGGTCTTTGGCGTAATCGATGGCATCGGGGTCGCCTGGACCGTTGCTGAGAAAAACAGCATTGATTCCATCCTTTATGGCCTCTTTAAGCTGCGTTTTGGCAGGATAGACCCTTACAGAGAATCCGGCTTCCCCTAAGAGATGCAGGATATTCCTTTTTACGCCGAAATCAAAGACGGCCACACGGGGCGCCTTTTCCTTTTCGGTATAATCGTAAGCAACGGCGCAGGATACGTCCGATGCCAGGTCCAGTCCTTCCATGAGGGGGTGGGCCAGCAGTTTTTCCATGGCCCCCTTCCTTTCGAAGAATATGCCGGAACGCATGGCGCCCTTGTCGCGGATGTGCCTGGTGAGCTTACGGGTATCGATCCCTTCTATGGCGGGGATTTTATTTTTCTTGAGGTAATCTCCCAGGGATGACGTGGCCCTGAAATTCGAATAGGTCTTGCTGTATTCCTTGACGATGAAACCGGCAACCTGCACCTTCTCCGATTCCACATCCTCTTCGTTCACACCGTAATTGCCGATCATGGGGTAGGTCATGGCGACGATCTGACCAATATAGGAAGGGTCTGTGAGTATTTCCTGATAGCCGCTCATGGAAGTGTTGAAAACCGCTTCTCCCATGGTATCAGCCTCGTATCCGAAACTCTTTCCTTCGAATTCCGTACCATCTTCAAGGAGGAGAAAGCATTGTTTTGACATATAAAACCCCGATTTACTGAAATTACCCGCCGCAGGACCGTTAACACGGTCATGATACTTGGATTACAATTTCTCATCACACCTGTTGTCAATATTAATAATGACGGCAGGTTTATTTTTCTTAAGGTACTGCGGTGAAAGACAGCTGTCAATGGTTGTCGGGAAAAATGGGAAAGATTGTAATAAAATTTGAAAAATCACCGTCTGTTGGGTATGTTATGAGCATCCTCTTTGTCAAATTACAATAATGTAAATTCATTTTGTACTATGAAAATTAAAGTAAAAAAAACTTGACAGAAATACCGCTATACTATCAGGATTATGTCACATATTTTAAGTATAAAAAACATTAATCGTATGGATGGGCTCACCATGAATGTTGTGAATGGCTCGCTTCATAAAAATGATGCCATTGTGTATCATTTCCCCGAATATATCGATTTTGAAACGGCATCCAACTATTTCGATAAGATTATCCGTGTGAATTTTGAAAAGAAGCTTGTTTTTGACCTCACTACAACCAGGGAAGTCCATTCCTCCTTTATCGGTTTTCTCCTCGATATAAAGCAGAAGTATGAATCCAATGGCGGACATTTTTTACTGAAACTGTCACCGTCCCTGGAGCATCTTTTTAATCAGATCAAACTCCTGGAACATTTCAATCGGAACGTCCATTAAATTCCATTAGTCTGCCGCCGTTCCCGGCGATATCCTATTCTGTCATTTTATCCATAACCGGTTCCCGGAGTCGCTTGTTCCTGGTTCGAAGCTTCATGTTCAGGACCTCTACGAACAGAGAGAAGAATACGGCGAAATATATATATCCTTTCGGTATCTCGTAATGAAAGCCCTCGAGTACGAGCATAAATCCAATCAACAGGAGAAAAGAAAGAGCCAGTATCTCCAGTGTCGGATTCTTGTGTATGAAATCGGAAACCTTTCCTGAAAAAATCATCATGATGATAATTGAGAGAACAACAGCTGTTATCATGACCGGGAGCCTGTCCGTAAGTCCTATGGCTGTCAGAATCGAGTCGAAGGAAAATACTATATCGAGGAGACCTATCTGGATGATAGTGCTCAGGAAATTCACCTTTACCTGTACGTAATCTTCCTTATTATTGGCAATATTCATTTTATGATGAATTTCACTGGTACTCTTGGCGAGAAGAAAAATCCCCCCCGCGGCGAGTATAATTTCCCGTATGCTGAAGTCCGAGGAGAAAACGGAGAAGAGTGGTTCGGTCAGATGCTTCACCATCCAGGTCAGTGAGATGAGTAGTATTATCCTGAAACCCAGGGCGAGGGTCAGGCCTAAAACCCGCCCCTTTTTTTTCTGTGAATCGGGAAGTTTTCCCGTCAGTATCGATATAAAAATGATATTGTCAATGCCCAGGACGATCTCAAGAAAGGTGAGAGTAATAAGCGCAATAATCCATTCCATAATCACTTCTCCGTCATGGTTGTAATTGTGATGCTCAGATTATTTCTGCATCCGATTACGTCAATAAATTTCACTTTGAATAATTAACGGTGTTTCAGAATGCCGCTGCCGATGATGTCGGCCATGAAGGTCCTGAATTCCCGGTCCGATACATTGATGGCGTCGAAGATGCCCATCTTTTTGTACTGCAGCATGCCTTCCGTCACCGAGGCCAGGAGAAGCGAGAGCTTTACCGGGTCCACGTCGCGATAGATTTCCTGATCAATGCCCTGGGTAATGGTTTCGGCCATGATGGACATGAGGAGCCTCATCTGCGCGACGATCTCGTCGTTTTCCGTATCGTCACCGGAGTCATAGGCCGATTTATACTCCATGAGCAGGTTGTAATGTTCCTTGTTTTCATTGAAAAACGAAATGAAGGCGTCATAGGTCGATATGAGCTTGTTCTGGGGCATCTCCTGGTGGGCCGTGACGTCCTTGAATTTCCGTATCAGTATTTCCGTGGCCTCGATGCAGATGGTCTTATAGATGTCTTTCTTGTTTTTAAAATGAAAATAGACGGCCCCCGTGGTCAGTTTCGCCTCGGCCGCGATGGTGCGCATGGAAATCCCGCTGTATCCGTATTTAAGGAAGAGTTTCCGTGCTGTTTTTAAGATGGCTTCCCGGTTATTGGGCCGCATATATCATTCCTTTCCGAACCGTACATCGATAGAACCGCCGTGCTTGTCGTCGAATCCCTCGACCTTCGACATGACACCCACGGGGCTCCGGGCCTTTTTCAGCGCTTCGCGTGTCAGGTGCTGAAACGTTGTGCGGCGCATGAAGGTCTCCACGGAGGTTCCCGATGAGAACCGCGCGGCCCCGCCCGTGGGCAGGATGTGGTTTGTCCCCGAATAGTAGTCGCCGACGGCTACGGGTGCATGGTCTCCCAGGAAGAGGGAGCCCACGTTTCTCAGCCGGTGCAGGTATTCCAGGGGATTTTCCACCATGAATTCCATGTGCTCCGGTCCATAGCTGTTGGAAAACTGAATAGCCTCGTCAAGGGAGTCCACGAGAAGGATAGAGGCGTTCCTGAGCGAAGTCTTCTTTATCTCATGCCTTCCGCATCCCGATTCGATATCTTTTTTTATTTCCTCATTTACCGCTTCCGCCAGGGATTTCGACGTGGTGACCAGAACCGCCAGGGCCCGTTCCTCGTGCTCGGCCTGGGACAAAAGGTCAAAGGCAACCCAGCGCGGATTGGCCCGGTCGTCGGCGATAATAAGGACCTCCGAGGGGCCCGCCATGGAGTCGATCTGGATCACGCCCAGGCTGAAGAGATAGGTCTTGGCCGCCGTGACGTAGATGTTTCCCGGGCCCACGATTATTTCCGCTTTCGGAACGGTTTCAGTGCCGAAACCGGCGGCGGCGATTCCCTGGGCGCCGCCCGATTTGATCACCCGATCTACACCCAGGATCCGGCATATGGCGAGAATCGTGTCGGGAACGCGTCCCGTTTTGTCGGGGGGAGTGATGACGGAGATGTTTTTCGTTCCGGCGATCTGGGCGGGAATGACGCCCATGAGGACCGATGACGGATATGAGGCCTTGCCTCCCGGTACATACATGGCGGCGCTTTCAATGGGCTGGTACATGATGCCCAGAGTAGAACCGCCCCGGTTATATATGATGGCGTCGCGTTTCTGGTGGAGATGAAATTCTTCGATATTATTTTTAGCTTCCGTGAAGGCCTCGAGAATGTGTTTCGGTGTGTTTTTATATCCCGTCCCGATTTCCTCTTCCGTGGCCACGACGCGGTCAAGCTTCACCCCGTCGAATTTTTCCGTGTATTTTTTTACGGCTTCATCACCGCTGCTCCGCACGTCATTGACAATGGGGACCACGGTTTCCATCATGATGGAACTGAAATCATCGCCGAAACGGTTGAATAGACGGTCCAGCTCCTGTTTGGTCAGGTCATTGAGTTTCTTAATCGGTATCATGTCGCACCTGTGTATTATTTTAAGGGTGTAAATGAAAAATCTACAGGAAAGCCCGTTTTCGTCAATAAGTTTATGGTTTTACCGCTGCCGGGAGAATCCCTGTTTATGGTACAGAAGGAAGATACCCGGTTTACCGGATCATCTTCCGGTGTGGAAATTCCCGGCGATAATGTTCAATTTATTCGAAAACTCCCCGGGTTTTCTGCTTGATTTTCATGAGGTATTTCTGTCTATCTTTATATGGCGACCGGTTTCACAATAAATAATATTGCCATAAAACATGCAACCGATGATTAAAAATAATATGAAATTTATTTATGTACTGCTCATTCTAATAATCATCACTCCTGCGCTTGATGCCGCGGATCAACCGGAAAAGCCCATTACAAGGGATTATCACAGCATAAAGAAGGAACAGGCCAAAGATTACCGGTCCGGGGTGGATGAATCGGAAAAAGACAGGGTGAAGGAATGGTTCACCGAGGATATCGATTATTATGAAAGGCTTATCAAGCTGAAAAGCGATTACCGTGACTGGGCCATGGATAAAATCAATGAAAACCAGGAAGTGAAATTTTCCGCATATACCGACGGTAAAAATTTTACCGCTAAAGAGAAAGAGATATTATATGATTATCACCTGAGGTTGTTCTCCAGGGGTAACGCTGAAAAGGTGGTAAAGAGGCCCGGGAAAAAACGTTCACGCGCCATTGTGCCCGTGGTTAAGGAGAAGGAACAGGGTATGCCTTTGGATTTTCCCGTGCCGAATTCCAGAAATAATGAGAATAAAAAAACATTTCATGGTATTATGCTGCCAACGGCAATAGGTGCCGCACTGGCAATTATGTTCGGTATTGCCGTGATCGCGATGAAGAAACGAAAGGCCGGAAACAATTGAAAACAAGCCGGGGAAGGATCAGGTGAAAGACAGGTATTGTATTGCAGGAATAGGCGAGGTTCTCTGGGATGTTTTCCCCGAAGGCGAGCAACTCGGCGGCGCTCCCGCCAATGTGGCATGCCAGTGTGCGCGCCTGGGAGCGCAGGCATATCTGATAAGCTGCGTTGGCAATGATGGCAGGGGTGAGCGGGCAAGGAACTATCTGCGAGGGCACGGTGTTGACCTTTCCTGCCTGGCGGTCAGTCTTGAATTTGAGACGGGGGTCGTCAATATTGTCCTTGATGCCCAGGGCAAGCCGGCCTACGAGATAAGGGAAGGAGTCGCCTGGGACCACATACCCTGGTCAGAAGACCTGAAGCCGGTTCTCGCGAGGCTCGACGCCATCTGTTTCGGAACCCTGGCCCAGCGCAGTGAGCTGTCGCGGTCCTGCATTGAATCATGTCTGTCGGAAGTCCCTGAAAAATGCCTGCGGGTCTTCGATGTGAATCTGCGGATGCAGTTTTATTCCCGGGAGATACTCCGGCGCTCGCTGGAAGCTGCCAATGCCCTGAAACTCAACGACGAAGAACTGCCTGTGCTTGCGGCGATGTTCGGTCTTTCCGGAACGGACCGGGAACAACTGGGACAATTGATGGATATCTTTGATCTGCGCATTGCGGCATTGACCTGCGGGGCGAAGGGCGCATGGATGATGACCCGCGAGGAAGCCCATTTCTCCGTGAGTCCCGAAATCGTTGTTGTCGATACCGTGGGCGCCGGGGATGCATTCACCGCCGCAATGATCTCGGGGTTCCTGACGGGAAAGCCCCTCAGTGAGATAAACAGGGATGCGAACGCCCTGGCCGCGTATATATGCACCGTGAAGGGCGCCCTGCCGTCTTTGCCCGGTTCCGGTGAAGCCCTGTAATGTTTGTATGGAGAAAATAATGAACCACAAACGTCTGTTTTCCTGGTCGGTCATCGCGGCCCTTGCCGGGTTTCTTTTCGGATTTGACACGATTGTCATCTCCGGCGCTGAGCAGAAGATACAACAGGTCTGGAACATGACGGGTTTCATGCACGGCCTGGCCATGAGCAGCGCCCTCTGGGGAACGGTAATCGGTTCGCTTACGGGCGGATGGCCCGCGGAACGGTGGGGCAGAAAGAAGACCCTGTTTATGATCGGAGCCCTGTATTTTGTCTCGGCCATCACCTCGGGAATCGCGCCGGATAAGTTTTTCTTCATGGCTTCACGATTTATCGGCGGTCTCGGGGTCGGCATGGCCACGGTCGCCGCTCCAATGTACATTTCTGAAATTTCTCCGGCACGGCTGCGGGGGCGTCTAGCCGGCATGTTTCAGTTTAATATCGTTTTCGGTATTCTTGTGGCGTTCCTGTCGAACTACCTCCTGGCCAGGTATGTGAATGAACAGATTGCCTGGCGCTGGATGCTGGGAGTCGAGGCCTTTCCAGCGCTGATATATACGATCTTTTGTCTCACCATTCCTGAAAGTCCGCGCTGGCTGATTGTGCATGGCGGTAAGTATGATGAAGGGCTTCGTGTGTTTCGCCTGATCAATCCGGATATGTCTGAGAGCGAAATAAAGGAACTGGCCGACAGTGTCAGGGTTTCTGCCGGTCACCGTGAAACGGCGGCAAAATTCTGGACCACGAGTCTCCGGATTCCCATTCTGCTCGCGTTTTTCGTCGCCTTCTTCAATCAGCTCTCGGGGATCAACGCAATACTCTACTTTGCCCCGCGAATTTTTGAATGGACCGGTCTGGGGGCTCGTGCGGCATTGCTGCAGTCCGTGGGAATCGGTATTATGAATTTGATTTTTACCTTTGTCGGATTGTGGATGATCGACAGGCTGGGCAGGCGCACGCTGCTGTACATCGGTTCTATCGGCTATATTCTTTCCCTGGGGACCTGCGCCTGGGCCTTTCACGCGGGGAATTATTCCATTGTCCCCATCTGCATTTTCGCCTTTATCGCGGCACATGCCATCGGGCAGGGAACCGTTATCTGGGTTCTCATCAGTGAGATATTCCCGAACCGGAACCGGGCGAACGGGCAGGCCCTGGGAAGTTTCACACACTGGTTTTTTGCCGCCTTCCTGACGCTGTTTTTTCCCCGCATGGCCGAATCCCTGGCGCCATCGACCATCTTCGCTTTTTTCTGTTTCATGATGGTCCTGCAGCTCATCTGGGTGAAGACCATGGTCCCTGAAACAAAGAATGTTTCGCTGGAAGAGATGCAGGAAAAACTGGGGATCGGGGCAGATAAGTAATTATTCCCGTCGCCTGAATATCATCGCCATGAAAAGATTTAAAAGAATATATATAGAAATAACCAATGTCTGCAATCTGAGCTGCAGCTTTTGTCCCGGTTCAGGAAGAAGACCGGAATTCATGGATGAAAAAACGTTTACCCTGATCCTCGATCAGGTAAAAGAGTTCTCGGACTACATCTATTTTCATGTGAAGGGTGAACCGCTTATGCACCCCCTTCTCGGCCGGTTTCTCGACATCAGCCATGAAAAAGGCTTCAGGGTCAGCCTGGCAACGAACGGCATACTTGCCGGGAAAATGAAAGACCTGCTGCTTGATAAACCGGCCCTCCGGCAGATAAGTTTTTCTCTTCACAGCCTGGAAGGGCAGTCGGACCTTTCTGAACAGGAAAAATATCTCGATGATATATTTTCCTTTGCCCTGGATGCCGTAAAAAAAACAAAAATGTTCATAGAATTCAAGCTGTGGAACCTGGACGGCGGAACGGAACACGACTTAAATGCGATGATAATTGACCGCATGGAGAAGAGACTTGCCGTTTCCGTGAAGGAACAGGAGAAAGAAGCTAAGGGGAAGGGGATACGGTTGTTGAATAAAATTTATTTAAGCAGGGCGGAAAAATTTTTCTGGCCCGATATGAAATCCCCGGATAACCATCCTCGTGGTTTTTGTTATGGATTGAAAAGACAGGCCGCCCTGCTCGTAGACGGTACCGTGGTCCCCTGCTGTCTTGACGGGCAGGGGATCATGAACCTGGGGAATATCCATGAAACGCCCTTCGCCGAGATTATTTACGGTGAACGGGCATCAAGTATCGTCCGTGGTTTCTCTGAAAGGATGGCTGTCGAGGAATTATGCAGAAAATGCACCTACCGGGACAGGTTTGATATTTGATCGCCGGGACCCCGGTTTTTCGCGGCGGGAAGTGATATCAAACGTCCCGCCGGCCGGGGTTTGCAAGAGGAATAAGGTGTATCTGAGAGCGGTACTACAGTATGTGCGTCTGACACGAGTTGAACGTGCGACACATGGCTTCGGAGGCCATTGCTCTATCCACTGAGCTACAGACGCGTAATTTACGGCACCATGGCCTTAAAAAAAGTCTTGCCTGACCGGTGTTTTCTGTCAATAATAAAAAATACCTGTAGAAGATATTCAAAAGGACTGGAGAAGTATCCCCGATGAAAAAGAGAGCAGCAAAAATGATTATGGCCATTCTCCTGGCGGGGAGTTCGCTTTTTGCCGGTGAAGAAGCCGCTCCGCAAAAGCTGCGGTTTAAGTACACGCCGGGCGAAAAGTACCGGATAGTGACTGAAGTAGAAGAGGATGTGCTGATCAATGGCGTCCTTACGCATCAGTCCATGATACTGAACAAGGTTGCCGTGGATACCGCCGAGGTCAAAGACGGTTCCGGCCGCCTTGATTGCGATTTCCAGATGTCCGAATCGTTCCAGGGCATGTTCAACACCTTTTATCTTAAAGAAAGCTACCGGTCACAGTTCTGGCGTGATGAACTGGGCGTTTTTACCATCGACGCGTCATTCTTCATGCCCGTCGTGCGCAATGTTCCCCGGTTCCCCGAAGGGACGGTTAAACCGGGCGATACCTGGACGGGCGATGCCGAGGAGGCCCATGATTTTCGCAGGAGCTACGGTATCGCCAATGCTTTCAGATTCCCCGTGAAGGTGCATTACACCTATCTCAGGGATGAGATCAAAGAGGGCGTGAAGACCGCCGTGCTGAAGGTTGAATTCACCGTTTTTCACCAGGTGAAGTACGAGGGCGTTCCGGCAAGACCCGTACCGGTGAAAATTACCGGCACATCGTCACAGCTCTACTGGTGGGACAGGGCTGCCGGACAGTTCCATTCTTATCACGAGGATTTCGATTTTATTTTCTTTCTCTCCAATGCCTCATCGGTCGAATACAGGGGAACGGCCGAGGGACGGCTTCTGAAATCACCGAAGCTTGACCGGGACCGTCTTGTCGATGAACTGAATAAAAAAATAAAAGAGGACAACATTGCCGATGCATCGGTCAGAAAGGATAAAAACGGCGTCACCATTATACTTGAGGACGTCCGGTTTCCGCCCAATTCCGATGAACTGACCAAGGCTGAAAAGGACAAGCTCACGCGTATAGCTGATATTTTAAAACAATTCCCGGAACGTGATTTTCTCCTAACGGGGCACACGGCGCGGGTCGGCGAGGAAAAGACTTCGCAGGTCCTGTCGGAACAGCGAGCCATGGCAGTCGCCGGTTACCTCGTTTCAAAAGGCGCCTGCGACAAGACCCGTATCGTTACACAGGGAAAGGGGTCCCGTGAACCGGCAGCGGACAATTCCACGGAAGAGGGGCGCAGGCGCAACCGCCGCGTGGAGATTACAATACTTGAAAACTAGCAATTGTGCAAAGGAGGCTTCATTATGTTCTGGTTGGCACTTATTCCCGGCATCGTCGCAATACTGTTCTTTCTCGTTGTAAGGGTCAAAAGAGGGGGGCTTCCCGGTACCCTGGCAAAATCCATACCGTCATTTTTTTTCATCGTCACGGCCTGCGCGGCCCTGGCTGCCAACCCTGACCAGTACCGGTATGGCCTGCTCATTATTCCCGGCCTGGTGTGCGGGCTCCTGGGCGATATCTGGCTCGATCTTAAGTATGCCTATCCCGGCGATGCCGATATCTATCTCTATGCGGGATTCTATTCATTTTTTGTCGGGCATATCTTTTTTATCACGGCGATATTCTCGCACTACGACTGGAACGTGCTCACTCTTGTGATCTCTTTCGTTCTTGCCCTGGCCGGTGCAGTGATCAATATCGCCCTGGAAAGGCCGCTCAAACTGAATATGGGCGCATTCAAAATCACGTGCTTTATATATGGACTTTCCCTTATGATGACCGCATCATCATCCATTGTGGCGGCATACGTAACCGGGGAAACAGTCTGGTATGTCATGTCCGCAGGAAGTATTTTCTTTCTTCTTTCCGACCTGGTTCTTTCCGGGACTTACTTCGGTGAGGGGAAAAACACTCCGGCCTATGTTGTGGTGAATCACGGCCTGTATTATATTGCGCAGTTTCTCATCGCGTCGTCGATTCTTTTTATGAAATGATTTATTATCTTTCCCCGGCAATAATGAGATCAGGGTTTTACCCTCACGCAATGAGCCCCAGCTGCCTCTTCTTTCGGTAGTGGTCTTTCACTCCCTTGATAAATGTAACACAGCGATTGATCTCCGTGAATTCCGGCAGACCGGCATTTTCAGCCACGGTGCGGTATTTGTCCATGTATTCCTGGCCGCCCGGTGCGATGAGCCACAGGGCCACGGGTTTTTCATACCGGTCTTTGAGCTTTGCCAGGTCAGCCATGTGATCGGGCGCTGTGAATGTGGAGGCCAGGCCCTCAACGATGACGGAATCAACCGCGGGGTCCTTCATGACAGCCTCCAGGGCTGTTGTATATACTTTTGCCAGGCCGTTTTTTTCCACGGCGGGCCACAGGTCCACGGGGTGCGTGGGGTCCATCCATTCCGGGAAGACGTTTTTAATCTCCTGCAGGGTCTCCGGTGAGAGTTCCGCCAGGGGAAGACCCTGGTCGTGGAGGAGGTCCGTGGTGATGATGCCGGCGCCGCCCGAGAAGGTGATGACTGCCGTACCACCCCGGTGGTTGCCCATAACGGTTTTGGAAAAGCCGCGGATGACGTCCATGAGCTCATGGGTGTCGTAGACCTGGACTATTCCCGCCTGTTTGAAGGCACCGGTGTAGACGGCTGATTCGCCCGAAAGGCTGGCCGTGTGACTCATGGCTGCTTTTGCGCCCATGGGGCTCCTGCCTGCCTTGAGTATAACAATGGGTTTATGCGTGGAACGGGCCAGCTCAAGGAACTTTCTGCCGTCGCTGATGGATTCGGAGTAGAGGCCGATAACGTCCGTGTTGTCGTCATTTATATAGTATTCCAGCAGTTCCGTTTCGTTAACGTCGCACTTGTTGCCGATGGAGGCCACCTTGCTGAGGCCCATACCGCCGCGTTCCAGCATCATCATGAGAAAACCGGCCGAGAGCATGCCGCTCTGGACAATGAGGGAAACATTGCCGGGCTGCATCAGGGTTTTCCAGTTATCCTGGTACATGAAGGAGAAAACGTTGCGGGAATGACCGTCGAGGAGACCCATGCAGTTGGGGCCCCAGAGACGGATGCCGTTTTCCCGGGCCAGCTTCATCGATTCATCCTGGAGGCGGCGTCCCTCATTACCCGTCTCGGAAAAACCGGCCGATTCGATGATGATGGCCTTCACTTTTTTGGCAGCGCAGGCTTTAATAGTTTCGGGCAGGAACTTCGCCGGGATGAAGTATATGACCAGGTCAAAATCTTCCGGTATGGAAGCGATGTCGGGATAGCAGGGAATGCCCAGTATTTCGGTATACTTGGGGTTTACGGGATAGACCCTGCCCGTGTATCCTCCCAGGGCGTTTCTCAGTATGTGGAATCCGCCGCGCTGGGGATTGTCCGTGGCGCCCAGGACGGCCACGCCTTTGGGATGAAAAAAATGATCGATCATGACAGTACTATCCTCCTCGTTATTTCAACACCAGTGCTTCTATGAAAACATTTTCAGCAAAGGTGAGCGTAGATTTCAGGTTTTTATTGAGCTTGTCCCCGGGATTTTTCATGTCCAGAGACTGAACGATTCCCAGGAACGCGCCCCAGAGAAGGTCCTGGAGCTGGTATACGTCGGATTTTTTAATGAGGCCCTGGTCCATGGCCAGGGTATAAATTTTTCTCATGCCGCGATAGCGCAGCCGCGCCGCATCGATGACCCTGGAACGCACTTCCTCGGTCACCTCGTCGATGATGCCCGTCAGGTTGAAGAGCATGAAAATCCGGAAGGCATCGGGGTCACGGCTGAAGATCCGGTAATAGGTGGCAAAATGGTCGCCGATGATAGCGGCGCCCGAGGTGTACTGGCCATGGGAGACTTTCTCCAGCATGGTTTCCATGTCGGTTTTGAGGTCCTCTATGACGGGGTAGGTAATGGTGCAGTAGAGCTCATCCTTGGTCTTGAAATACTGGTATATGGTGGGTTTGGATATTTCCGCCTCGACGGCTATTTCATCCATGGTGGCTTTGCGGTATCCCCGCGATATGAACATCCTTTTTGCCGCATCGAGAATGGACTGCATGCGCTGCTGCCGTTCACGTTCCCTTCGTTCCTGTATCATTGTACGGTTATCCATGTATTTAACTTAACTGATAGTTAAATCATTTTACTATCAGTTAAGCAATTGGCAGATTGTCAAGCCATTAATGTATGCTAACGAAGGCCCCCGGCGAAAATAGTCAAACTGTTCATAAACATACAGTCGCCACCCCTGGGAGGGGTTTTGAAATTGCTGTTGTTAAGCATTTTTAAAAGACTATTTTCAGATGACTGAGAGGTTTCAACGCCCCTTGTGGGGGCGGCGAGAATGAGTGCCGGTATCATATTGATACTTTCGCCGGGGTCCCAGGAGGGGGGATTGCTAATCAACGTGCTCTACGCGGTTGCGGCCCAGTTTTTTGGCGTGGTACAGGGAGGCGTCGGCCTTTTCGCGGAAGGCCGCCAGTTCCCGGGCCGTTTCGGGAAAGGAGCTGATGCCCAGGCTGGCAGTTACCGTGATGGCTTCCCCGCCGAAAAAGGAGGAAAAATCATTTTTTTCAACATCGAGGCGGATATTCTCTGCAATGCTTCCGGCCCTGGCGAGGTCCGCTTCGGGCAGTAGAATGGAAAATTCATCGCCACCGTAACGGGCAATGATGCCGTGTTTACTGATGTTTTTTTCTATGAGGGTCACCAGGGTCTTGATTAGGGAGTCACCGGTTTTATTGCCGTATTTTTCATTGATGTCACGGAAATTATCGATATCCATCATGATGAGCGAGAGGGGCTTGTTATTGCTCACGGAAATGGAAAAGAAATTTTCCAGGGCGTCATCCAGGAATGCCCTGTTGTACACGCCCGTCATCTCGTCGGTAATGACACGGCGGCTTGCCTTTTCTCCCCACTGCAGAATGTCGGAAAGGAACATGCTGGTGTTGGCGAAACTGTAGACCGTTGAATTAAGCATATGAAAGAGTATCTGCACCGCTATGCCGGTGTCCCGGTTCATGAGGTTGTGCAACTGGTCCTCCGTCATGGTAAGTATTTCGCCTTTCAGTGTCCCGATACAGGCCGTGAGGGATGGCCTGTCGCTGAAAAATGATACGATGTTGAAGACGTTCCCGGGGTGAAATTCCCCCTGTTTTCGTTCAACACGACCCGGCATTTTGAGGATGCTGTCGATAGCTCCGTCCAGTACAATGAAGAGTCTCCGGTCAACTTTGTCCTGGGGGACCACTACATCGCCTTTGTCAAAGGTGTACAGGGAGAAGGAATCAATGACAATGTCCAGTTCATCGCTGCTGAGTTGTGAAAATATATTGAGTTTTTTCAGTCTGTCTTTCATGAGATTCCTTTGTCAGGCCACTATTTTTCCGCCTCCGGCACTGCGGGCCCGGAGCATTCTTTCATGTGCCTTTTCCACCAGGGATTTGCTGCTCCCGGCATTATCGGGATACATGGCGATACCGATGCTTGATTTGAGAACCATCTCGGCATTCCCGGTTATGGCAGCCAGGTCGATTTCTTTATATGCCGCCTGGAGTTCCCTGGCAATGCCGATGGCCTTCTCGCGGTTTACGTTAAGGAGAACCGCGGCATATTCATCACCCCTGAAGCGCACACCCATATCCTCCTCGCGGAGCACGGACTGGAGGTAAATGGCCATGAGACGCAGGACCTGGTCGCCCGCCTCGTGGCCGAAGTTGTCATTGATTTCCTTGAAGTTGTCGGGCTTGATGATGAGAAGGGCGGCGCTGCTCTCCAGTTCCGGCAGGAGATTCACAAAATCCTCCTGGAGGTAGATTCGGTTGTAGAGGCCTGTGAGCTTATCCATGAGGAGCTGCTTGCGCAGGTCCGTGACCCACCGGGCCTTCTGCTGTACCTCCATGTTTATGTTCCAGATCCTGTCGGAGACTATGCCCAGGAGGCGGTAGAGCAGATTGGCGAAAACGTCGGGATGGCGTTGGAAAATATCCGATGAGGTATGTGCTTCGTCCGGGAAGCGCAGGAGCATGGTATCCTTGTCGGCAAAGGCCGAAGCGCTGCGCAGAGACTGGCCGAGAAAATCCAGCTCGCCGAAGGACTCGCCCTCGATGATCTGGGCGATTTCGATATCGTCACCGTCCTTGACGTTTATGATCCCCACGCGTCCCTGTTCCACCACGTAAAAATCTCTGGCCAGGGAGCCCTGGACGAACACGGGCTTCCCCTTTTTTATATGAACAAATTCGCAGTACCGCGAAATCGTGTCCAGTTCATATTCCCGGAGCTCCCGGAAAAAATCGACCTTCCGGAGCAGTTCTACTTTATCTTCGTGCAGTGCCATGGGTTCCTATGTATATCGACAGGTTTGTAATTCTAAATAAGTGTAATATGGTACCGGTATTTCTGTCAATAACAAGTCAGGGAGAAATCAAAAGAATGTCGCCACAGAGGCACGGTGAGTTTGATATGACGGATTCAGCTTGAGTTGCATACCAGTGAGGAGTGCATGGATAGGAGTAAAATACAGAATTTTTAAATTTTAATGAAGACTTTTTTCCGGTACAGAGAAGCCATGGCAAGCACCCACAGAATCAGAAAACCCAGCGCATAGCCCAGGGAGGCGGCGCAGGGCTCCAGCCACGATGCATAAAGTGTCCGGTGAATCATAGCTTTCATGGTAATTGCCGTGCCCGGCATGGTGGTGACGGCGAGAAATTTTCCCAGGGCCGAGGAAAGGATGTAGGCTGTCAGGGCATTGGCGCCCAGGACCGTGAAGGGCATGGCCCACTTTGAGAACCCTTTCGTGTCCATGATCCGCCGCAGCAGGGAAAGATGCGCCAGGGCCAGGCCTGTCATAAAAAGAACATACGATGGTGTCCAGAGATTTTTGTTTATGGGTATCCAGCGGTCCAGGGCCAGGCCCGCTGCGGTACAGATAATGGCTGCAGCAATCATGAGGACCGATTTCACTTTTTCCGGTATGCCGGAACGCAGAAGGTCCGCCGTGAAGACACCTGCCAGGGTCGATACTGCGGCGGGCAGGGTAGAGAGGATTCCCTCGGGATCAAAGCCCGGGACCGGGGCATGCTCATAGGTATGTCCTGCCAGAATGAGGCGGTCCAGGTACAGACACCAGTTTGCATCCAGGGCAAGGCCCGGAGCAGGGGAGCCGGGCGGCGGTATAAAAAGAAGCAGTGCTCCGTATCCCGCCAGTATGGTCAGGGCAATAATCCATTGATACGTCCGTTTCATGTAGAGAAAAGACAGGGCAGCCAGGAGGTAACAGAGGCCTATGCGCTGGAGCACGCCGGGAATGCGCATCGCGGCAAAATCAAAGTTCGGGAAAAGGTTCAGGATAATTCCCAGCAGAACAAGAAGGCCCGTGCGTCTCGGGATTTTGAGGATCAATGCCTTTTTCGGTGCCCCGTCTTCAATTTTTGATGATAACGACAGGGGGATGGACATACCCACGGCGAAGAGGAAAAAGGGAAAGACAATATCAGCGCCGTGCCAGCCGTGCCACGCCGCGTGTCTGAGAAAGGGATATACGCCGGACCAGTCGCCCTGATTGTTCACGATAATCATCATGGCGATGGTCATGCCCCGGAACACGTCCAGGGAGAGAAGGCGCTTTCTGGTGTTGTCGGTTGCCTGTTTCATGGGTTTCCGGTACTTTTATTACGTGATTTATGCAATGTCAATTATTATGATGGTTGGGAAGAGAATATTTCATTGCTGCAAGTCATTTTTGGCTTGAATTATCAGCCTCTCTGTAATTAGTGAATAATGACTATTTGGCCTAAAATCCCCAAGAGGGGGGCTTCCATAAAATGGATTTCAAACCCCAACCGGGGGTGGCGACTGAAAATTTTTATTATATAAGTATCTTCGCCGGGGGCGTTGTACTAAAATTCGGAGTGAACCCATGGCATTTAAAAACCTGCACGATTTTATAGACGCCCTTGAAAAGAAGGGTGAACTGAGGCGGATATCCGTGGAAGTGGACCCCTTCCTTGAAATAACGGAAATCACGGACCGCATGAGCAAGCCCGCGGGACCGGCCCTGCTCTTTGAAAAGGTGAAGGGCTCGCCCTATCCGCTGCTCATCAATGCCTTCGGCAGTTTCGGCCGCATGGAGCTGGCCCTGAACTGCAACTCCCTCGACGATGTAGCCGCGAAGATCGAGGGCCTGATAAAAATGCAGCCGCCCCGGGGGCTCATGGACAAAATCAGGATGCTTCTGCAACTGAAGGATATAGCTTCCCTCATGCCGAAACAGGTGTCCCGTGCCGCCTGTCAGGAGCAGGTTTTTGATTCGGGCCCGCTGCTTGATTTGCTGCCCATCCAGACCTGCTGGCCCGGTGACGGCGGTCCCTTTATCACCCTGCCGCTTGTGATCACAAAAGATCCGGAAACAGGCATCCAGAACATGGGCATGTACCGAATGCATAAATACGATAACACCTCAACGGGCATGCACTGGCAGTACAACAAGGACGGCGCACGTCATTATGAAAAGTATAAAAAACTGGGGAAACGCATGGATGTAGCCGTGGCCCTGGGAGGCATACCCGCCGTTACCTACGCGGCATCGGCACCCCTGCCGCCCGATGTGCCGGAACTCCTCTTCGCGGGATTCCTGGAGTCCCGGGCCATAGAAGTGGTGAAGGCAAAGACCGTGGATCTCCTGGTGCCTGCCGAATCGGACTTCATCATCGAGGGTTACGTTGATCCCGGTGATACGCGCATCGAGGGGCCCTTCGGCGATCATACGGGATTTTATTCCGCCGCCGATATTTACCCCGTATTCCATGTAACGTGCATAACGGCGCGGCACGGCGCCGTGTACCCTTCCACGATCGTGGGCAAGCCGCCCATGGAGGACTGCTACATGGCCAAGGCCACGGAGCGGCTGTTCCTGCCTATGCTGAAGTTCGTCATACCCGAGGTCGTGGATATGAACCTGCCCATGGAGGGAGTATTCCACAACTGCGCCCTGGTTTCCATTAACAAGGAATTTCCCGGCCAGGCCAAGAAGGTAATCAATGCATTCTGGGGCCTGGGGCAGATGTCTTCCACGAAAAGCGTGGTGGTCTTTGACAAGGATATCGATCTGAATGATTCAAGCACGGTGCTCTGGAAACTCCTGAACAATGTGGACCCGCGGCGTGATATGATATTTTCCGAGGGACCCCTGGACGCACTGGATCACAGCGCCCCCTATGCCAATTTTGGCGGCAAGGTGGGTATCGACGCTACGCGTAAAACAAAGGAGGAGGGCATGGGGCGACCCTGGCCCGACGAGATAGCCATGTCCGATGACATAAAAAAACTGGTGGACGGGCGGTGGAAAGAATATGGATTTTAAAAAATTCTCACAGATGATAATGATCGAACAGACCCTTTTTGCACTGCCTTTCGCCTACATGGGAATTCTCTTTGCCGGGGGAGGCTCGCCTGCGCAGTGGCTCTGGGCCACGCTGGCCCTTTTCGGCGCCCGTACAGCGGGCATGTCATTTAACCGGGTCCTGGATGCGCGTATCGATGCGAAAAATCCCCGCACGGCCGGAAGGCATATTCCCACGGGAGAGCTGTCCGTAGTGTCCGTGTGGCTTATGTCCCTGCTGGCCTGTGCCGTTCTTGTCGGGTCCTCATATATGCTGAACAGACTCTGTTTCTACCTTTCCTTTGTCGCCGTTGCGCTCCTCTTTACGTATTCGTTTTTTAAGCGTTTCAGCGCCTCGTCGCATTTTTACCTGGGATTTGTCGAGGCGGCGGCGCCTGTTGGGGGGTATCTTGCCGTGACCGGCGCCTTTGCGCCCATGGCCTTCATGCCCGGCCTTGCCATCATGTTCTGGATAGCCGGGCTGGATATTCTCTACGCCATGCAGGATATGGACCATGACCGGCGCGAGGGACTTTTTTCCATTCCGGCTCGCTACGGCCGGGAAAAGGCCCTTGCCCTTTCAGGATCGTCATATGTTCTTGCCCTGGCCTCGCTGACGGGCGCCGGGATTATGGCCGGTCTGGGTCTTATGTACTGGACTGCCGTATCGGCCGTGGCATTTATCTTCTTCCGGCAGCAGGCCCTGGCGCGTACCGAGGGACAGGAGCTACAGGCATCGGTGCTGCAGATATTTTCCCTTAACCGGTTTATTTCACCGGTTATCTTCATCGGAATGTTCATGGATGCCATGTTCAGAAATTTATTCCGGTGACGGGATCGCAATATTTTTATCGTGCGCTCTTAACATGGGGTTGACATCGAGAATGATCTGATGTTAAATGTAAACTTCATTTGAAGGTGTATTATCCCCATGGAAAAATCAATAATACAGTATTTATTTAAACGTATTCCCATCAATACCATTTATCTGTATGGTTCTTTCGGGAGAGGTATGGAGAGAAACGATAGTGATGTCGATATAGCCATAATTCCCGGGAAGGAACAGGATACAAAAGAGCTGTTTGATATATCCTGTGATTTGGCCGTAATAATCGACAGGGATGTGGACCTGGTGGATTTTACCGCCGTTGATCCCTTTCTCCGTGCGGAGATAATAAGGAGCGGCAGAATCATTTATTGCGCCGATCATGAGGTTCGCCTGCAGCATGAAATGAGGGCACTGAAAGATTACAGCCGCATACGAGAGGAGCGGGCGATGATAATAGAGGCCAGGTATGGATGTTATTCTGAATAAAGCCGATTCCATTGAACGATGCATAAAGCGGATTCATGAAGAGTATGATGAAAAACCTGAGAACCTGCGGAATTTTACACGGCAGGATTCTATCGTACTGAATCTTCAGAGGGCGTGCGAGCTGGCCATCGATATGGCAAACTATGTCAATTCGCGATACCGCTTCAGCATTCCTAAAAGCAGTAGGGACAGTTTTAAAGTCCTCCAGGAAAAGAGAGTTATCAGCGAAGAAATAAGCGGCAGATTGCAGAAGATGGTGGGATTTAGAAATCTTGCCATTCATGATTACAGAAAACTAGATCTATCTATCCTCCAGTCCATCGTTGAGACTAATTTGCAGGATTTTACCGTTTACAGTGAAATGATTGTCACGTTTGTAAAAGAAAATCCCGTATTGTTATAACACTGCGCATTTTTCAATCAACTGTTTTAAAAATATCCGGAGGTTTCCATGATGAAAAAAACTTTGTACCTGATAATCTTTTCATTTCTTCTTGTTCCAGCGCTTCTCCTTGCCGGGGAAAAACCCTTCACTATAATCCACACCAACGACATGCATTCACATATGCTGGGATACTCTCCCAACAGGGACTATACGCCGAATATCGTAAACGATGACAAAACCGTGGGAGGCTGGGCCAGAATAGCCACGGTCATCAGCGATACGAAAAAGGCCCGTAAGAGCCCGGTCCTGGTTCTCGATGCCGGTGACTACATGATGGGAACCCTTTTTCACATGGTGGGCCGCGAGTACGCCTTTGAGCTTCGTACCATGAAACAGATGGGATATGAGGTGGTGACCCTGGGAAACCACGAGTTTGATCTCATGCCGCGGGGCCTGGCGCGCATACTTGAGTCAGGGACGAACCTTGGCGGCATACCAGCGGTTGTAAGTTCCAACCTGATATTCAGCAAGGAGAGCGATAAGGACGATTCCCTGGAAAAGGCTTATGAAAAGGGACTGATACGGCCATGGCATATCATAAAAAAGGACGGCATCACCTTCGGCTTTTTCGGTTTAATGGGAAAGGACGCGGGAGAAGTGGCCCCCTTCGCCTCACCGGTGGAGTTTAAAGACCGGGTCGAGGTCGCACGCAAAATGGTGGCTCTTCTTCGCAATGAGAAAAAGGTCGATGTGGTGATACTCCTGTCCCACAGCGGGCTCTGGGCCGACCCGGAGAAATCCGAGGATGAACTTCTCGCCGCTGAAGTCCCGGGCATTGATATCATCATCAGCGGTCACACGCACACGAAGCTGGACAAGCCTCTCATAGTCAAAAATACAATTATTGCTCAGGCATGGGCCTACTGCAAGGAGGTAAGCATAATTGACTTTGCCCTTGTGGACGGGAAGGTTGTTTTGAAAAAAAATGAATTTGTCGCAGTTGATGACTCTATTAAGGGCGATCCTGCCATAATGAATCTCATCAATATCGATAAAACGGCCGTTAACATGAAGGTGCTGGCGCCTCTGGGCCTGGGGTTTGATTCCATCATCGCCCATACGGATTTCGAGATATTCAACGAAGAGGCCGAATCGAACCTGGGGAACATGATCGCCGACTCTATATGCTGGTATGCCGATAAATTCGAATATGATCCGAAGGACCCGTCATCAAAGATCGATATAGGCGTCATCTCGGGCGGTGTCATCCGTGACGATATATATCCCGGGACTAAGGGCAATATCGCCGTGAGCGATCTTTTCAGAACTATTCCCCTGGGCATCGGCATGGACGACACCATGGCCTATCCCCTCATCACCATTTATATCAATGCCGCCGAGGTGAAGAAAGCCCTGGAAATCCTCACCACCATTTATCCCCTGAAGGGCGAAGATTACTTTCTGCAGATATCGGGCCTGAAATTCACGTATAATCCCAACCGCATGCTTTTCGACCGCGTCACGGAAATATGGATCGGCAGTGAGGAAAAAGGATACGAACTTCTGGATTACAGCAGCGGCAAAAACAAAAAGCTCTACAAGGCCTGCGCCGACATCTACAACGCCACCTTTCTGAAAATCGTAGGCAGTTTTACCAAGGATATTCTGAAGATCGTGCCCAAGGATAAAGACGGCAATCCCGTGTCGGATCTGGTTACGCGCCGTATCGATGCCAATAAAACAAAGGAAGGCATCCAGGAGGTGAAGGAATGGGTTGGCCTCCTTGAATACGTACGCAGCTTTCCCGATACCAACGGTGACGGTATTCCCGACGTGCCGGAAAAATACAAGGGCCCCCTGGGGCGTACCGTGGCCGTGGCGAGTCTCAATCCTTACCGGCTCCTGAGGCGCGGCACCTGGGTTACCTGGGCCGGTTTCGGTATCATTGTTCTGCTGCTGGGTCTCGGCGCCGGGGCGGTGGTAGTGGTGAGGCGCTTTGTGGTGAAGAAACGGGCGTAGGCAAAGGGAACAGTGAATAACAAAACTTAAATAATTTACAGGAAGAACTGAAGAGCGCGAAGGCCCCCGGCAGATGGAAGTAATGTCTGTCGATAAAAGTTCCTTCGCCGCCCCCTGAGGGGGCTGGGGATGTGTTGTAGAAATGCAAAATACAAATTTTCAGGAATTCAGTAAAAAAAGGGGTGATCCTTATAGGACACCCCTTTTTTTGCAAGCACGGGATCCGGCTTACCGGTAATCGTGGATGATCGCGTCTTTGTTGCTGCCGAAGAACATCTGTTCCCAGATGGCCCCGGTTTTCATGGTTGTTTCTTTTCCTTTTTCAGTAACAGTCAGTATGGCGTCACCCGTTGTCCTGATGTAGGTGGGATTGGCGCCGATGAGCTTGGCCACCCTGATCATGAAGGGCGAGAGGGTGCTGACATCGAGGAGGTTTACGACCATGATGTCGTTTTTCCTTTTCAGGTCGATTTTATATACGGTTCCATCAGCTGTCTTCTGGATATAGGTCATGGTGTTGTCGATGAATTTTTTTGTCACGGGATGCTGCACCGTGTCGGCCCGTGTTATGGCCAGGGTCTGTTCATTGTCATCGAGAATTTTGCCGTTCCTGGCGGCCATGAATACGGGAAGGCGTGTGTACCCGAATTTTTTCTCGCTTACGAGATCACAGGCTATGATGGTGTATTCGCCGAAGGCGGCGCGGGACCAGTACCAGTGGTTGAAGAGCTTGTTCATCTCCTCGTTGCCCCAGTTGTGGTCATGGTATCCCATGCCCTTGAGTTTCCGCACGTCTTTGCCCATGGAGAGCGTGGCTGTTATTTCAGCTGCGGGAACGGCTACGAACCAGGCGAAATATTTTTCGGCTTTTTCGCCGAAGTACCAGTGCCCCGTTCCGGGACGCCACATGGGAAGCGTCGGCTTCATGAGGAGGTCATAGGTGAGTTCGCCGTCTTTATAGCGTATCTCGTAATTGCCGTTTTTATAACGGATATAGCTGTCCTTGATTTTCACATCGCAGACGTCTTTCGAGGCGTCAATCAGTTTGCCTTCACTGTCCGCGATCTCCCTGGAGATGTGTTTCCCGTCGGGAAGATTGATATCGATCGTGACAGTGGGATGCGCCGGGCCCTTGACATCGAAGCGGTACTTCGTATAGAATACAACGACGACCTTGGTGTGGTCGGAATATTCGGCGTCAATGTACCACCATTCATAGGTGCCCTCTTTGCCCGTTGATCGGATTCCGTCTTCCCGGGGTGCCGTTTCCCGGCCGATACCCAGGCTGTCGTAATGCTTCTGGTCTTTTGCCAGAAAGGCCCCGGCTTTGGAATCGGAACCTCCGCATCCCATGGATGTGATAACCAGTGCCGTGATGAACACTGTAATGGCTGTTTTTAATTTCATTTTTTCTCCTTTACTCCTGTTCCGGCGTTATGACCGATGTGATCCTTCTGCCGGTGATGATATTAATATGTATATAGCACGACAGGATAAATTAATCAACCGGAATTTATAACAGGCTTCTTTATGGTGTGCACTGATACGAGTTTCTTCCTTAAAAAATAATCCAGGAACCCCGGCGAATGTATTTCTCCTTTGCAATCATCTGTTGTCGCCACCCCTGAAAGGGGTTTTAAAATATTATTTTGAGACTGAATGTTTTTAACCCCCTCCGGGGGTGGTGGCGTAATGTGAATGAACTGATTGTATTTATTCGCCGGGGGCCCGGGTGAATAAATTTATATCGTGAATATTTTATTCGTTCCCGGAATATTTTTCCGGCCTGAAGTCTTTCAGTCGAACTTCCGGCATATGATATCGCTTAAACCAGCGGGTCCCCGTGGTGAAAGTGAAAAGTCTGTTTATAATGGGAACTTTCATCAGGTAATAGAGAATGAAGTATACGATGAAAATGCCGAATATTTTGAAGGGATAGTCCAGCAGAAAAAGCATGTATTTATTCTGCAGCAACAGGACTGCCGGTATCCGCGTGCCGATCCAGCCCGTCACATAGAGCGCCACGGGAATAGTTGTGACCAGGTAGAGCAGTACTGCCAGGCTATGTCCCGATTCCACGGCCTGGAGCGGACAATAGTTGATGCAGCGGCCGCAGCTTTCGCAGCTAAAGGTCCAGTAGGGCCGCCGCGATTTCATTGAACCCTTCATGATAATGGCGTTGTGCGGACAGTTTCCAGCGCATATGCCACAGGCATTGCATTTCTCCGAGGCGAAGAACATCTTGGCGATGTAGAAGCGTCCCAGTATAAGGTACAGAAACGATACGGGCAGAAGGGCCAGACCCCCGATGAATTCAAAGAGGTTGTCACCGGTAAAAATATGACGGCGGCCCGTCAGGATGTTGTCCATGAAATATCCGGTTTTAGCCCGGGCCTTTTCGAAGAAACGATTGTTGTGTGTATTGCTGAGGCCCGGAAATACGGCGGTCCAGTTCTGGGGCATGTCAATGCTGACAATGCCTTGTATCGCATATCCCTTCATGCGCATGATAAGGGCAATGAGAAAAGTTGTGGAGGCCGAAAGGCCCCGCAGGTAGAATCCCGGCCAGGAACCACCGCGCGTGGCCATGACCAGGGCCGCAGTATGGTTTCTCCGGGGGAGGCGCAGTGCGAAACGGATCATCGCCCAGGGGGCAGTGAACCCGTGCACGGGCATTACCATGGTCAGGAGGAAATCATTATTATCGGGTATCTCTCTTCCCGGTTCTGCTTCGCCTATGGGGCAGATTAATACATCGCTTCCCGTTTCATGCGCCTTTTCACCGGCCCACCGGGCTATCCGGAGACTGTTTCCTGTGCCGCTCCAGTAGTATATGGTCATATTTTTTATATTCATGGCTTCTATCCTTTATTTAATTTCAATATCACCAATATACGTCACAAGAAAATGTTCAACGGTCTTTTCCAGGGGAAAGGTGTGACCCATGACCAGGTAGGCCGTAATGCCGTCCAGAGCCGCCATGAGGGTCAGAGCCCTGGCAGCCGTGTCATGGTGTCGCAGGAGGCCCTTTTCGATTCCCTTTTTAAAAAGAGATTCATAGAACGCCATTACACCGGTACTGTAGTCTTCCATCTGTGGCCACATTCCCCGGCATGAAATTATTTTAGTCATCGTAAGGAAGGTGAAGGCCAGTTCCTTTTCGTGGGTTGACCAGTGGTGCAGGTATTCCCGGATATAGAGGGTCAGAGCCTCCACGGGATTGTCCACGGCCGCTGTCCTGTGAACCAGGTCGTGTACCGGCCGTGCAAATTCATCATTGGCGGCCATGAGTATCTCGTCCTTGCCGCTGAAGTGGTGATAGAGGCCGCCCTTGGAAAGGCCGGCCCGGGCTGCGATGGAGTTCATGGACGCGCCGTTGTATCCTTTTTCAAGAAATTCTTCCACGGCGGCCTGGATTATTTCCTTTATCCGCATGTTTCCCGGCTTTTTTTTCGTCATTATAGTTCCTGCATCCTGTGTTGCTCAGAGTAAATTGGCTGTATATAAAAACCGACCGACGGTATAAATGTACCAATACTATTGCCCTTGTCAAGACTATACAGGGAAAGAATAGAGAAAAATATCCTGCTCTTTTCTTTTTTTATTGAAATTATTTTTTTGCAACCCAATTTGGATATTACTGTCTTTTCTTTAGACAGCATATTTTCACACTGATAGCCCCCCTTTTTTTATAAAAAATCAGCATTCTCAATACATGCTGATGTGATGACAGATTACAGGAGAAATATTCCCATGAATCAGAAAAACAGTATCACCGAACCAGATAAGAGAGGATCTCTGAGCATCCTGTCGCAGATCAAGGGTTCAATAGCATTTTTGCTCCTCGTCGCCAATACACTTACCTGTTTTGGCCCTCTCATGGCCGCGACCTTTATGAAAGTCGTCATTCCCGTCAAGATATGGAGGGTGCTCTGGAGCTGGGTTATTGACGGCATCGCCACGTACTGGATATCGGTAAACAACACGGTTATTACGATAATGATGCCTGTTCAGTGGAACGTGCGCGGCCTGGAAAACCTTGAGGGAAAGAACTGGTACCTGGTGCTTTCCAATCACCAGACCTGGGTTGATATCGTGGTGCTCCAGAAAATATTTAACCACCAGATACCCTTTCTCAAGTTTTTCCTGAAAAAAGAACTCATCTGGGTTCCTGTTATGGGAATCTGCTGGTGGGCCCTTGATTTTCCCTTTATGAAACGCTACAGCGAATCTTTCGTCAAAAAGAACCCGCACCTGAAGGGCAAGGACCTGGAGATAACCAGGAAGGCCTGCCGGAAGTTCCGGGACAAGCCCGTCTCCGTCATGAATTTTGTCGAGGGAACGCGCTTTACGCCGGAGAAACATCTCCAAAACAAATCTCCCTTCAACCGTCTTCTCAGGCCCAAGGCCGGTGGCACGGCTTTTGTTCTGTCCGCCATGGGTGACCTCATCAACTATGTTGTCAATGTCACTATCACCTATCCTGAAGGAGCGAAGACCATGTGGGAATTCCTCTGCGGCGAGGTGAAGGTTATCGATGTTACCGTGGAAACGATTCCCGTCACCGAGGAACTGCGCGGCGACTATTCGGTAGACCCCACGTTCCGCGAAAGAATCCAGACCTGGCTCAACGGCCTCTGGGAAAACAAGGATCGCCTTATGGAGAGGGTCCTGGCCCATTACCGTGAATCGGGCGGGAAGGATAACCCGGCAGTCATGCTGGAGGACCTGCATAAAATCGGCGTGACCCGCGATAAGGCGGGCGCCATGCATTTTTCTAAAAACGCTGATTCATAATTAATGTATAAGTCTATTGACCGGGGAAGAATATCACGGCAGGATATTTCCTCCCCGGCAATCTGTCAGGCCTGCAAAAAGTCTCCGGCAATCACATATCCTGAATAAGCTTATCCGTTTCTTTTACCTTCTCAGGGAACAAATTTCTGTGCCAGGGGTATGCGCCGCCCTGTTCCAAAAGCTTTTGAGGTGATCTTCAGGCCCGTGGCCGCCTGCCGACGCTTGTATTCGTTGAGGTTCACGATGCGGAGGATCCAGCGCACCGTTTCGATGTCGAATCCCCGTGCGATGATCTCTTCGGCGGAGCGCAGCTCCTCAATATAAAGCTCCAGAATTTTATCCAGCACTTCGTAGGGGGGGAGGGAATCCTCATCCTTCTGGTTTTCCCGCAGTTCCGCCGATGGCGGTTTTTCAATGGTTTCCAGTGGAATTTTAATGCCGTCACGGTTCAGGTGGCGCGAGAGCCGGTAGACCAGGGTCTTGGGCAGATCGGAGATGACGGCAAGCCCGCCGTTCATGTCGCCGTAGAGCGTACAGTATCCCATGGCCAGCTCCGACTTGTTGCCCGTGGTAAGGAGCAGGCGTCCCGTCTTGTTGCTTACGGCCATTAGCAGGGTTCCGCGTATGCGGGCCTGGATATTTTCCTCGGTGATATCTTCGGGCAGGCCTTCAAAGAGGGGACCCAGGTCGCGGACAAACTGTTCATGGAGTTCCCGTATGGGGATGGTCTCGATGCGGACGCCCAGGTTCCGGGCCAGGCTCACGGAATCGTCGATGCTTCCCGCCGAGGAAAAGCGTGACGGCATGGTGATGCCAAGGATATTTTCCTTTCCCAGGGCCTCGACGGCCAGGGCGCAGGTCAGGGCCGAATCGATGCCTCCCGAAAGGCCTATGAGCACCTGCCTGAACCCGCACTTGTGCACATAGTCCCGGATTCCCAGCATCAGGGCGCGCCGGATATCTTCCAGCATGTCGTCGGGTACGGGCACCTCAATTTCCGATGTCGTGTCAACAACGGCCAGGGTTTCTTCAAATCCCGGGGCGTGTCCCGTCAGAACCCCCCTGTTGTTTATGGCCATGCTGTTGCCGTCGAATATGAGACTGTCATTGCCTCCAACCTGGTTTACGTATATAATTGAAACGTTATGCGATAGTGCTTCCTTTCTGAGCATGGCTATCCGCGCGTTATTTTTCTCCTTAACGAAGGGTGAGGCTGAAATGTTGATGATGATGTCCACATTTTTACCCGTGAGTATTTCCACGGGGTCTATGGGATATTTGACGTTTTCCATTATCCTGCCCTCGTCGCTGTCCAGGGCGTTCCAGATATCCTCGCATATGGTGATGCCCAGGCGCGTACCTTTCAGTTCCACGATATCGTGCCTTCGCGCCGGTGTGAAATAGCGCAGTTCGTCGAATACATCGTACTGGGGCAGGAGCGTTTTGTTGTGGCGGGAATGGACCGCTCCGCCCGTCATGAAGGCTGCCGAGTTGAAGAGCATGGGGGGATTTTCGATATCAACATCAACATAGCCGCAGATTATGGCAATGTCAGTGCTTAAGGTTGCGATATCCTCCAGCGACGCCAGGTTGTCCCGGATGAGTTTCGGGCTTTTTACCAGGTCCATGGGAGGATAACCCATGGTGGCCATTTCCGGGAATACCACGAGATCAGCCCCTTGCCGTATCGCCTCGTTTATGAAGGATTTTATCTTTTTATTGTTGCCGTCGATATCGGCTACAATGGGATTTATCTGCGCCATGGCGATTTTCATAATGGTGCTCCATCGGGAATCAATCTGCAGTATACATAATAAAACCCGCCCGCTGTAATCAAATATTTTTTATATCTCCCGTGTTTTTTCTATGATTGTCGCAAATCGGTGCCAGTTCCGTTTTGTTCGATTGTAGTATATAAAAACCGGCCTGTCTTCAGGAAAAATGGAACTAATCCCTGTAATCCGGGGGTTTACAGTAAAATCCGCCACATTTGTTATAATCCCGCTTACGGGGATTGATAAGGCTCATAAAAGGGATATTCATATGGAACACGAGAAAATTGAGATAATCCAGATAAATGACCGGCGTATCGCCATCGTCACCCTGCCTGGATTTACCGACGGCCATGTCTTCTGCAGGATCATCGATGATGTCCTGTCGGTCATTAACGGTTATAAATCAAACAGCCTTCTGCCCCTCATCAAAACAGGGGGATTTGTCATGAACGAGAAAATAGCCCTGAGAATGAAACACCTCTTTGAACACTGCATCCAGAGACAGCAGGACGGCGCCATAGTCATACACGAGGATTACAATTTCGATATTGCCTCTATTATCAGCAGGTCCTTTTCTTTGGATAAACGGCGCGGGTTTCAGGTCTTCAATGATACGGCTTCAGCCATGCAGTACCTTCTCTTCAACCGGTAGGCTTTACGGTATAGTTTTTTGCAATTCATGATAAAAAACAGCAGAAAAATGGAACCCCTGTGATACAATAGGGGTTAACACTATAATTGAATGAAGCATGTACCGGAGGCGGCCGTGAAAAGAAACTGTATATTGATAATTTTGGGCCTGGTGATACTGAACATAGCCGGGGCCATATATTTTATCGACAGGACCAGGGAAAGGTCGTTCCACATGATTCAGAGATTCATGGAGGAAAGGCTCATTGATCAGCAGATGATCAAGCGTATGGCCCTGGACCTGGACCTGGACCATCACCAGATCGATGCCATGATGGAGATAAGCCGCAGTTACGAAGAAAAGATGAAACCGTACCGGGATAAGCTGACACCCCTGCACAGGGATATGAATGCCGTGATGATGTCGGAAAAACCTTTTGATGAAAAGGCCCTGAGAGCCCTCATGGAGGAAATCGATAAACAGCGGCGTGAGATCAGGATTCTCACTTTGGAACAGCGCTTTGAACTGGAGAAGGTCATGACGGCGCAGCAAAGGAAAAAACATTATGAAAGACTGTATGATATGGGCAGGCACTTCAGGAAAGGATTCGGCATACCGGGATCGCCGCCTGATTCTGACGGTCCGCCCGATCATCCGGGACCGCCGCCTGATCCTGACGGCCCGCCAGATCATTCGGGACCGCCACATTATCCTGACGGCCCGCCCGATCATTCGGGACCGCCCCGTGAATTTGAAGGAAGAAGATAAAAAGGGTTGCGCCGATTTCCATGCCTGTAATGAATGAAAGAGAATTTTTCATCCTGGTGGAGGAGACCAAGTCCATAGTCCTGGCTGCGGTCAGGAAGTACCTGGCAAAACGGTACTGTCACGCCATTGACGATGTGGTGCAGGAGACTTATATCAGGGTATACCGGTTCATGGAAAACAACAGCTATGCCGATGAATCGGCGCGCAATAACTGGCTCTACACCGTAGCCAAGAACGAGGCTCTGCGCATGACGGAAAAGCTGAACCGCGAAGAGATGAAGATCCGGAAGATGCAGGTGCAGATAGCAGGTGAGGAGGTACGGAATAACGCCCCGGTGAATCACGACATCATGGATATGGAAGAACTGATATCGCGCATGCCGGGGAAATACCGTGAGGTTTTCGACCTGCTGCTCCAGGGATATACGGAAGCCGAGATCGCCCGCCGGCTGTCCACAAGGCCCGGGACCATCAAGTCGCGGATTCATCGCGGCAGGGAACTGTTGAACAGATCTTTTCATGGGAGGTGATGCATCATGAACAATGAAGAACATGAAAGGCGTTTTGACGAGGCATTGGATCTCCGGGAACGGAGCAGTCTCTGGAGCGCGAAAATCACGGGCCAGGTTTTCAAATCAGTCAGGCCCTCAAAGGGAGAACGGGCTGTTCGGATTTTCTCCTATGCCTTCAGCCTTGCATCGGCGGCCGCGCTGGTCCTGGCCATCATGCTGGGGGCCGGTAATGAAAAGGCATCACAAAATGACGTGTATGCCTACTTTCTGATGGGAAACCAGGGCCTCATCGACGCCTCGTCACCGGCTTTTTACGAGGGTGTCGACCTGTATATTGATTATGCCGCTTCCCTGAAACGGTGACTCCTCTGTCGCCGTTTTCACCGCATTAATATCTTCCATGTAAAAAAAGTGAAACCATCGGATCGATTCGCCGGGTCAATGCATATGTAAGCCGGACAACACGGCATATGCGATACTGATACGGATGCGATGGTATGAAGATAAAAACAAGTTTGTCATTAAGAGCCCTGGCGCTGATGTCCCTGATTTTTTCAAGTCTGTGCCTCTCCTGCATGCTCGAAGAGGATACGCCCTATACCCTGACGATCGACGGGTATAAAGCAAATTTTTACGGCTATTATTACGTCGATGGTGAATTGGTCCGCTCCTTTGAAGGAATTGAGGATTTCACCGATTCAGCCGGCAACACCCATTATTACTATGACCGGGATCTGGAGGAATTCGATTCCATCAAGGTGTATGCCTTTAAGTCCAATGAAAAGTGCACGCTGACCGCATCTATCTGGTCCGCTAACCTGGAAGTGGCCACGGAAACCAGCGGTGAGTATGAGTATGAAAGCTATGACGAAGACACGGACACCTATACTTATAAAATAGCTCTTGATCCGCTGTATTATGAAAGTGACGACGACAGCACCGATGGGGATGAGTGACCATACTGCCCAGCAGCAATTGTTTTAATTATCAATAACAAAAAGGAGAAAGATATGAAAAAGATGTACCTTATGCTTGCCGTTCTGGCGCTTGCCCTTCCGGCCCTCAACGGATTCAGTACTGAAAAGAAGCGTCCCTGTGACGATGATTTTCTGAAGTATTGCGCCGACGCCAGGGATGACCGTGAAGCCATGCGGGAATGTATCGATGAAAACCTGGATAATTTTTCCGAGGCATGCCAGGATGACCTGGAGAAGATGAAACAGAGAATGGAAGAGAGAAGAGAACGCAGAGAGATGAGGGAACGCTGATTTTAACATAGTATCTTCTATAAAGGATATATTATTCAGATCCCCGGCTTTCAACCCCCAAGGTAAGCCGGGGATTTTTTTTATCTTTTTTATCAAAATCACAAAAAATTTTTAAATTCCTGCCGGCCTCCTTCGTGTTATAGATGGGCGGCTAATCGACTGAATCCGCCCCTGCAAACTTATAACAATTTTAATGCAACAGGGAGGAGATTATGAAAAAAAATGTATGTATTCTGGCGGTATTTTTATCGGGCCTGTTTATGGCCTTTACGGCCTGCGGCGGCGAGGGGAGCAGGGGGACGCCCCTTCAGACTGAAGAAGTACAGGACGACGGTGACCTGGTTCTTGGTCCCGACACGGGTGTCGGTTCAGGAAACGGGGAGAATGCGGATCTGCACCCCCTTTTTAATGAAATTCCGGGATATGTCATATCCCGGTCAGCCATGGGAGCCGTTGATCCCGATCCCAGCGGATACACCATCTGTGATGATTATGACGGCGACGGTATTCCCAATGATGAGGAGATAGTGACAAATCCGGCCGTGGCCGATTATCCCCGAATCGTGGCGCGTATAGCTCCCGAAGTGGTTATGGAGATTAAGATCGACAGGACACAGACCGAGGAAAGTTATATCGAATTTTCAGAAAACGATGATTTCAGGGAAACCATCAGCGATAGCATGGAGGACCGGCATTATTCGCAGTTCAATCAGAAGACCACGCCCTATGTAGTCAAGGAGAGCAGCAGTGAAAGCGGAAATTATTCCGAGTCCTACGGTTATGACAACGAGGATGAATATAAGTTTAAGGCAAAAATGTCGGTCGATGTGGCGATCTTCGGCGGCGAGCAGGAAATTTCCGGAGAAGAAAAGACCAGGCGCAGTGAGAACTGGGCGATGGCTGAGGCTTTTTCCAGTTCAAACATGAGCGAAAAAACGGTTTTTGATAAGGTGGATTACTGGGATAATCTGGATCGCGGCGGCATCGCCTTTACCGATGACAAGGTCAGGGCCATGGCCCGTAATTTTCGCAACAACACGAAGCTGAAGGAAACTGGCGTCACGGGCCCCAACGCCGGGGTTGTCTCGGCCAGCCTGTACCTGAAAAATACTACGGTCAACATGCCTGTGAAGATTTCGAATGTCACCTGTTCCCTGTCGTTCAGAACTCCCGGCGGTGAGTATATAGGCGTGAGCACTTTCAAGCTGTTAAATGACGACTTCAGCGATTTTGAGCAGGAGATCTACGGCGACAGCGAGGCCGGTCCTTTTGTCATTGTAGTCAGAGACCTGGATACGGAAAAAGTCAAGAGGGCCCTGGCCAACGGCTATTCCCCGCAGATACACGTGGTGAATTATGACATGCACCGCGTTGAGGATTCCAATTATAATCCCGGTACGAACAATCTCAGGATAGTCGAGGAAACGGCAAAGGGCAGGACGGCCCAGATTAAAATAATCGGCAACGGCGTGCGGGAACTCTACCGCGTTTCCGCTTTTGATGTAGCAGGCGGCGGCGACAGCGGCAATGGTGAATTGTCGGCGGGCATCTCGCTTAAGAAGGCCCTTTTTAATATACTGAGAAAGCGAGCCGGAAACAGGGAAACCTGGAATGACGAGGTACTGACCGTGGACGATGACGGCTTACGCTGGAAGACGGGCAGTGAAAATCATGATTTCCGGACCGGGGTCAACGGCAATGCCTGGGAAATGTTTGAAACGACCGTGAAGACCAGCGTTGATTCCTACAATAATGAACGAAAGATCGAGGTCATAAAACGGATCGGTCAGCTGCAGCAGTATAATCCCTTCAATCCCGAGGACAACCCAGCCTTCAATCCCAATGAACTCCTGGGCGAATCGGAGATCAATAAAATGAAGTACTGGGTCATCCTTCACAATGGAAGATATTTCACCGGCGATATCAATGACCCTATCTGGGCCGGGGAGCGTTATGAAATAATATGCATGGATGTGGGAGACTTCAACCGGCATTTCAGGTCATTCACTTATACGCCCCTCCAGTCGGGAGAGCGGTTTGATATTAATACGCGGTGGAATGAACTTGCCAATGAAAAGGAATTTTCCCGTTCCCTGTACATGGGGAAACTCTTTTCCGGCGAAGTGGTGCATCTCGAGGTCGATCTTCTTGAGTCACGGTTTCTCTTTGGCAAGAATGCAGTTGTGAAGGGGGAAACAGTATCCGATGATATGATTTCCGTCGGGGATATTCCCTATCAGATCCAGGGGAACGATGAGGCCGAAACGGGAATACCCGGGGTTTTCACCCATGAGGCTAATGGAGGCAATAACAGTGTCAGGGTCAGGATAGTTCCGTCGAAATCAGCGGAAAAATACCGCATAACGATATCTGGCGTTCAGGGTGATACCTATAGGAGGGAGATAGATATCACCGCAGAGTCCCTGAATGACGAAAACGGCGAGGTTGTCATATGCAGCAGAACGGAAGATGTAAACGGCATTGCCTTGGGCCATATCGCCGGATCAGCCGGTATTGGCAGGACCTACCGTATCGATGCTACAGCCCTGGGTACATATATGGGATGTCCCGTTGAAACGCCCAGTTCAAGCAGCGGCGTTCTGGCTTTTGTTTTTGAAGCTGAAGGAACTCCGTCGCCCTTTTCCTTTTCGGCCATGGGCTCGGGAGAGTCCGTGTATGTCAGGAACGGGGAATCTTCCGGTGCCGAGTACTATCGCGTGGTCTGTGAGGGTCCGCTTAATTCCGGTCTTCAGTCCATGACGACGGTACAGGAGTTCACCGGTAAGGCGGGATTGAACATCATCAGGCCGCTTTTACCCGATGCAAATATCAAGGACCCCCTGCTGTACCGCGTTACCGTATATGCTCACAATAAAAACACGGGACAGGGAGGTGTGTGTGCCGGAAACAGGTACCAGTTCATCACGCTGGCGGGTGAACTGTACCGGGAGCAGAGAAAGAACCAGGGCCGGATGAGCGATGACTTTTTTCAGGCCGGTGCTGTTGATCTCGAGGTAAACTTCAACGACGGATCGGGCTGGTACCGACTGAGACTCGAGTACAATGATACGAAGAACACTGAACGGTTCATCGACTGCCGCTATTCCAGCAATGTGGAATATGATAAACAGAAATTCCATATTTATTTCAAGGCCCCCAACGGGAGCGATGGTGATCATTTTAATGTTTTCAGGGGCGGCCGCGACGAGGTTGATCTCTATATCAGGACGGCCCCCGATGCGAAATACCGAGATACCTTCTGGCCTTCTAATTCCGATAATGGTCCGGACTGCGACACCTGTCCCCTGTCTAACCCACCCGTCATGGTTAAGACAATGTCCGATGGGGCCAATTCCTTCGACCTGCTTTCCTTTTGGATAAACAATCCACATACAGACGCGACACGCATTGAGGAAACCCTGTCGGAAAAATCCGGAGAGGATTATTCTGGTCTTGATGAGGATGATTTTATGTTGAAGAGCGGTTCAATCGAGGATTATTTTTTCTCTCCCCTGGAGAAAAGAATCTATTCTCTGCGGGCCTCCCTTGAAAGCACGCTTCCCGGTCCGGGTGGTCAGCTCATTGCAGCCCCGGTATTTTCCATCAGCCGGGGGAATGAATCTGTCAGTGTCCTGAACATGGACTCGCCCATGGCCGATTATTACGAGATTTATTACCGTGCCTGGGAGCATGACGGGCACAACAGTGAAAATCCCGCCGGGAATGCTTTCTGGAAATGTTTTTACGCATCGGACCCTTCGCTGGACCGACAGATCATTGGTGATCTCGTTCCCAACCAGAAATATGTCGTGGCAGTCAGGGCCTGCAATGAACATATCGGACGGAGCGGATGGGCCTTTTCCGAACCGGTCATGCCCTTTTCACGGGACATCCCGCCGGCACCCCAGGGCCTTATCGTTCATACAAGGATGGAGAACGGCACATGGGTTCTTGATGTGGCAAATATTTATGTCCCGGGCCAGGTGAGTTACCAGGTGGGATATCGCCGTGCTTCCCAGCCCGTTGATTCATTGGTGATTACTGAACCGCTTATTGAAACGGAGTACGGCATCGCGGCCGGTCCTGTCAGCCTGGGGCCCCTGGTGCCCTGGGAGAGATACCTGGTACGGGCCCGGGCAGTACAGCTTTCCGGTGTGGCCGGCGACTGGTCACAGGACATTGCCGTGGATGTTCCCGGTGACGGGTCTTTTACCGTTGAGGCCCTGTGGACCGGCAAAACTGATAACGGCCGACGCGAGGTTTTCGATTTTTACAGCAGGTATGGTTATCAGTGCAACACGGGATGCTGCGACTACGAAAAGCGGTTTTATGATTATGTTCTTACGCTGGCCAACGTGACCGGGCCTGAAAATCTCGAGGAATACAGGGTCGAAGGCTCCATCGAATATGATGAGTCTACAAACCGCAGTGCCTTTCTCAACCCGGTGCGCCGTTCAGTGCCGGTCTCCGTGGACTGGACCGATGAGGATGAAATCGATATACTGGGTCCTGTTGAAAACAGGTTTGAGAAATACAATCTGGTGAGATTAAGTCAGATGTGCAGCGCAGGGTATCTGATTCAGAACACGCAGCTTCACCTTGTCGTGACCGGAAGAAACAGTTATGGCGAGGAGGTGAGCAGTGATACCTTGATTATTGATGTTCCCGATCCTGAGTGAAATATAAAATGGAGGGGGTTGCGGCCCCCTCTTTCTTTATTTATCCAGTAGGAAGGGAACAATATGAAGAGAATTATAATTCTAATTCTTATGTGTCTTGCTGTTTTTTCATCATGCAAGGAAAAATATAATGACGCATATAAACAGGATCTGAACGACACGGCTGAGATGCCTTCCGGCACCGACGCCATATCGAGCTCCACAAACCAGAGCGGCCGGGAAAATGAGACCGCGCCAAAACTCAACCCCCTGGCCGGGGCCGCCTATGTGCAGCCGCCGCAGATAAACAACTACGGAACGGTGAACCTGGGCTATACCATGGACACGCCGGGCGGACGTGCCGGTATGCAGCCGCAACTGGGGCTCTCCTATTCCTCGTCGGGGGGCGACGGCCTGGCGGGCATCGGCTGGAGCCTGGGAACGGGCCTGGGAGTCATCTCCCGGACCACAAGAAACGGTGAGCTCTATTACGATCACCGCGATGTGTTTACTTTTAACGGCAAACGGCTGGTAAAAGTTGAGGGCGATGATAATGACGAAAACGGTACCTATCGCCTGGAGATCGAGTCGGGCTTCTCGAAGTTTGTGCTAACAGAGGCTGAAAGCGGCGGTATCTGGCGCGTCTACGACAAGGCCGGTACTGTGACCATTTTCGGCGAGGACAGGGACAGCCGCATATACCGGCCCGACGATGAGTCCCGGACCTACATTTGGAACTTTACCCGGTCCATTGATCTCAACGGCAACTACATGTACGCCATTTATGATACATCGGATTATGACGATAAACACATTCTGTACCTCTCGGAGATCCGCTACACGGGAAATATCCGCGAGAACACGCCGGCCCGGCAGTGGGTGCGCTTTGAATATAAGGAGCGTGATGACGAGTATGTATCCAAGGCCCCGGGATTCATTATGGCTATGGACCGCATGCTGGACCGCGTCGTTGTGGGCTGGGACGCGCCGGGATTTCTCGGCGGCGGCGAGACGGACCTCTGGGAGTATGAACTGGTCTATGAAGAGTCGGAAGACTCGCACCGGCCATTGCTCATGACCGTGGAGTCGTCGCGGAATACCACGAAGCCCGCCTTTCACTACCAGGAGGCGCAGCATCTGTTCACCTGGCAGAAGGTGGCCAATCCCCGGTACAACGACACCGAGGAGAACCCCGACGCCACGAAGTTTTTTGAGGGGGACTTTAACGGCGACGGTATTTCCGACATGGTCTTTTTTAACCCGGAAACAGGTTACTGGCGCGCGGCCCAGGGACGGCGCGAGGGGGGATATACCTTCCCCGTGTACGGAAACCGCTTTCAGGGCTATGACTCGGATAAAAAGATACAGTTTTTCAAGGGAAATGTAACCGGCGACTATAACGGTGACGGCCGGAGCGATATCGCCTTTTATCTTCCCGAGACCCGGGAGTTCTGGGTGGCCGAACACAACGGCAGTGTTTTTACCTTCAGAAATTACGGGCGCCAGTCCATCACCAGTCTCGATATCTTCTCCTGCGAATGGTTCCCCGGTGACTACGACGGCAACGGGCTTTCCGACACGGTGCTCTTTAATGAGTCCACGGGCGAGTGGATTCTCATGCGTAACACAGGCGGCCGGTTTGAGTTCACAAAATTCTCGCAGCATTTCCGGAACCTCTTCCGCGATGATTACAGTCCCAATTCCAACCTGGACAGCACCTATACGGCCGATGATTCGGATTTTGGCAAGGACCGCGGCAAAGTATATTTCCTCAACGGTGACTATAACGGCGACGGCCGTACGGACATATCTCTGTATGACTCCCGGTCCGGCCAGTGGTGGGTCGGCGAGAATTACCGGAAAGCCGGCTCATCATCGGCGGTGCAGTTCGAGCTGAAGTGGAAGCTGTACAAGGTTTTTACCGCGCCGGAACAGGCCCTGTTCGGCCACGACCGGTTCAGCGGCGACTTCAACGGCGACGGACTCTCGGACTTTCTCCTCTTTGACAAGGAGACGGCCCAGTGGTGGATCGGCGAGACGGGCGACGGTACGATCCGTTTCCGGATCTTTTCCCGGGCGCCCCAGTTCCGCGACATCACGCGGTGGCTCCAGGGAGACTTCAACGGCGACGGCCGTACCGATATCGGCTTCTATTCCAAAACCGACAACAATTTCTGGATAGGCGAGGCCACGCCCGATGGTTTTCGGTACCGTATCTACAACAACCTGTCTTATGGCCCTGACCCCGACGAGGTGCTGGCAACGCCCCTGCCGAAAGACGAGGTGAAGATTGAGAAGGGTGAGGCGATCGTGGCCGGTGTCAGTGACCCGACACGCCTGGTGACCTATGATTATGATCATAATATCTACGAGGGACGCGGAGAAAAGGTCTTTGTGGGCCACTTTACGGGCAGCGCTGCGCCGGAGATGCTCATCTACCGGATGAATTATTCCGACGACTTGAATATCGGCTGGCGGAAGAAATCGGTGTCGGATGGGGAAAGTGCGGAGTCCGTTAACATAGAAAGCAATTCCATGGAAATTGACCCGACTCATGATTCAGTCCATATCCTCAATGAAGGCAGTACCTACCGGTATATGCCGACTAAAGACGGGATTCTTTACCATACGGTATCTTCGGGAACTCATTACTTTAATGTCATCGGCAATGACGGTGCATGGAATGATAGCATCAGGCTGGGAGCCTTTTCCTCCACGGAGATATCGAACTTTTCCATTGATCAGTCACTGTATTTCATCGATTATTTCGAAAATTCAGGCCTAAAATCACTCTTTGTGCTGGGCAATGAATCCGACAATGATCCTGTTTTTTATAATGTGGAAGGGACAACGGTAACCAATTATGAGATCGTTTATAACGGTTCGACCCTGTCCCAGGAACAGTTCAGGACATTGCTGCGGGATTACGGCAATTATAAAAACAACCTGGCCTTTGTGTCCGGAACATTTACCGGAAATGTGACTGAAATTCTGTTTGTTGATATGCGTGAAAGTACCCACCGATGGTTCCTGGGTGCAATTGATACTACATATAAACGCGTTACATTTACCGATATCATGCAGAGCAGTTCCATCCTTTTCGCCAAACAGGGGTATAGCGGCATATTCCGTATAGTAAGCGATGAGTATAACAATCATGCCCTCGTTACCGTAACTCAGAGCAGTTCCGGGTTTCAGTTTCACCGGTTTGTTATTACTACCGGCAATGTCACACGCAATTCATCATCGGTCTATTCCAGCGTGACCTTCACCGGTTCCTTTGATCATAACGGCTATCCCATTGTGAAGACTTCTACCGGATATAGCACAATAAATCCCTGGACCTGGGAAATGAAGCTGATCAATTTCACGAACAACACGGGATTCGAAGCTGCCGAGATCAAACGGCCCGAGCTCATGACCCATATATCGACCTACAACTGGATCCAGGGCGACTACAACGGCGACGGCAAGACCGATATCGGCATCTTCCGGCTGAAGGACCGCACCTGGTACTTTGCCCTGACGCAGGGCACGGTGCCCGACATGGTGGACCGCGTGGACAACGGCATCGGTGGCCGATATTACTTCGACTATATCAATTCCTCGACCCTGGATAACACGGGCAGCGACGATATTCCCGATCTTCCCATGAACTACAAGGTGTGTTCGAAACTCACCATGGAAGACGGGCAGGGGAACCGCGTCGTGACCCGGTACGGGTATGCCGACGGGTACGCCTTCTCGGCCTATATCAATGGGTACAAGGAGACCGATTACTTCGGGTTCAATACCTTTACGGTCACCGACGCCCTGGGCGGGAAGAATACCAGCACGTATTATAACGTACCCTACAGTGACTTCCGCATGAACCGCGCCCTGGCCGGGGCCGTGAAGGAGAACTGGTTCATCGGCTATGACCAGAAGGAGTATTCCAGGACGAAGTATGAGTATACATTGCATGAGATAAGCCCCCTAAATCCCCCGGGGGGGGACTTGAAGAGCTTTCTGGTGGAACCGGTGAAGGTGGAGAAGTATATAAAAGGAATACTTACCGAAACGCGGCGGTCGAATATTGTGCTGACCGATGGGGAGTACGCCATGGAGAGCAAGACCGAGAGCGTTACGGACCACTACAGCGACGGTGTCCATGAACCGGAAGCGGTGTCATCGTACAGCGAATTTGAAAATATCGACGAGACAAACGAGATGCGTCTCACCACGAAGATTGATTTTCTCGACTCTGATCACGAGGTGACAAGCTCATACCGGTACGACAGCCGGGGAAACCTGGAGCGCGAGGTGAAGTCCTACACAGGCGGAACCTTGCAGAAACCCGACGATATCATTATGGCCTATGAGTATGACAGCTACGGCAACCGCATAAAAGAGCAGAACCGCAGCGGTTCGCCCTGGCGTGAAACCGTGATCGAATACGACGAGGCCCTGAAGCAGTATGTGACGGCCCGGACAGCCAGGAGCGCCCAGCGCGACCTTACCACGGCGTATCACATCAACTACTCCTCGGCCTTCGGCGGGATCAGCGCCGTGGTTGACCCCAATGGCAATGCCACGCTCTTTGAGTACGACGATTACGGCCGCCTGGCCCGTCAGCGCGCCAATACCGACAGCGGCGTGCGCACTCTGAACGAATATTCATACAGTACAACCTTCCCGCTGCGGGGCAGTTTTACGCGTTTTACCGGTACGGCTGACCCGGCCGTGGAAATGGCGGCCTATGTGGACGGCATGGGCCGCACGATCCATACCGTGCAGGGTTATACCGACGCCGACAGCGGCGACGCGCACTACACCAAAACGGGCCGCCTTGTCTACGATGCCCTGGGCAGACTTGTCCGCAAGAGCCAGACTTCGTGGGCCGCGGCTGCTGAGATGACAAAATTTGCGGCGAACACGCGGGATAAATATCCCACCATAACCGACTACGACGCCTCGGGCCGCACGAAGAAAGTGACCCTGCCGGCGGACCCCGGCGATGAGGGCCGCGAGACATCCATCACCTTCACCTTCAACGATCCCTGGGAGACCGTGGAGACCCACAGCGTGGGCCGCAGCAAGCGCACGGTGAAGAACGCCCGGGGCCAGGTGCTTTATGTAGAAGATTTCGGCATGGGCGACGACGGAACAGAGTCGCGCGCCAGGATGGGCTTCGCCTATGACCTGGCGGGGAACCGGGTGAAGAAGATGGATCTCCCTTCTGGCCCCCTAAATCCCCCAGAGGGGGACTTAATGAGTATTGCGATAGACAATTCTCTCTTCAGTCCAGGTGAGAAGGATACTTCCGGCAGCAACATTGCCCAGTGGCAGTACGACGGTTTCGGCAGGGTGATATCGAGCTCGGACCCTGACCTGGGTTATACGGGCTTTACCTACACGGCCTACGGCGAAACCGCCGCGGTTACGGACGCCCGGGGATGGGTCACGACCATGGCCTACGACGGGTTCGGACGCCTCACGGAGAAGCGCGTGCCCGACTTTGAAAACCCGGCACAGAAGAAGGTGGTCCGATACCTCTACGACGAAATGCAGGGCTGCGAGAACGCCCTGGGTCGCCTCGTGGCCATTGACGACCCGGCGCAGCGCAAGGAATTCTCCTACGACCGCATGGGCCGCGTGAAAAAAGAGGTGCGCGAGATATATCGTTCGGACCTCACCCCCGGCCCCTCTCCCGCGGGGAGAGGGGAGGTTTTTGTGACGCGCTTTGAGCACGACCTCCTGAACCGGAACAAGCGCATATCGTACCCCCGCGACCCGAAGAGTAACCGCAGCATGACGGCCCTGTACACCTACAGCGCCTTCGGCGCCACGAGCCTGAAAGTTGACAACGGTTCCGATATAAAAGAAATCATTTCAAACATCGAATACAACGAGTTTGGCCAGATGACCGAAGTGACGCGGGGCAATAGTACCGTCACGAAATATACTTATGACGTTCGGGGACGCCTTGATAAACTGAATACGTCCGCAGGTGAGAGTTATGAATCCCGTAGTATTCAGAACGTGGAATATACATTCCGCGTAGATAACAGCATAAAGGCCGTGTCCAACAACACTGATATCGACACGGGCGTCGCAAACAACAGCGCCATAGAATACAGCTACACCTACGACGGCCTGAACCGCCTGAAGACCGCCAGCGGATCATATGTGAAGGACAGCCCCCTAACCCCCGGAGGGGGAATGCTGGAGGATCGTACATTCAGTCAAAGCTACACCTATGCCGCCAACGGCAACCTCATGAGCAAAACTATACACGACTCCGAAGGCCTGTACGGCTCAGACAGTACCACAAGCGACACCTGGAACTACGACTACGCCAACCACGCCGCCACCTCAATCGACACCACAGCTCATGGATATGAAAGATTCACCATGGAATACGACGCTTCCGGGAACATGATCCATCAGCACGACGCGCAGAAGAGCAAGTCCAAAACCATGGATTACGACGCCTCGAACCGCATCCGCAAAGTCACGGACGAAGAAAAGTCTCGCGCCGCACCGTAGCAGGAGAAGACCGGCAGATAGAGGTGCTGTATCCGTCCATGTATTTCGGCATAGAAAAACAGTATACGACGGGCGGCACGGAGATCGAAGAAAGCCATTGTGCGGTGAATAACGTGTACCTCAACGGTGTCCGGGTAGCGGTCGTTGCCCCTTCGGGCCAGGCCCTATATTACTTGACAGACCAGGTTGACTCCGTAAAGGTAGTGGTCAATGATTCGGGTCTGCCCATTAAGAGATTCGAGTATTTGCCCTACGGCGAGACGTGGTTCGAAGAAGGTGAAGGGAGTCACGCGCCGAAATACAATAGCCAGGAACTGGACCTGGAGACCGGGTATTATTTTTATAATGCGCGGCATTACGATCCGGAGATAAACAGGTTTGTGACTGCCGACAATGTGATTGATGGTGAGTACGATACGCAGGGGTGGAATCGGTATATGTACTGTCATGGGAATCCGGTGATGTATTTAGATCCCACAGGACATGGAATTCTTGATATATTCAGAAGTGGGGGAGAAGCCTTAAACGAGGCTGGAACTAAATTGAATAAGGCTGTTAATAATTTAATACATGGAGAGCAAAAAGGAACAGAAGCAGAAATTAATCCAATTAAGAATGAAATGTTGAAAAATTACAATTCTAAAACAAAATCAACAAGAATTGGTAATACTAAAATAAATATGGCGCAAGTGACTGATCCTGAAAAAGCAATAAACGGAATGAATAATAAGACTCTGGACGTACTTGGAGATATGACTAAAAAATTTGAACTGACGAGTATGACAATTAGTAGTTTAGCAAGAAAACCGTTATCAGATGATCCTAAAAAAGATCCACATAGATATGAGGAATATGATAATGCAGGTGGCGGAAGAGGAGTTGATATAACGGATGTAACATCAAAAAAATATGGTTATGCTAGGTTGCAGGGAAAAACTGATTCTGATCCAAAATTTGAGCAAAAGAATGAATCATCATTAACGGAAAAAATTACAGATTATCTGAGAGATGACAAAAGGGTAAAACAAGTCATTACGCCGTGGAGAGTTATTGATAAATATAATCAAAGAGATCCAGAAAGACCCAATGAAATTTGGACAAATCCGTCTGGAGCAAGTAAAAATGATTGGCAACATAAAAATCATCTTCATTTTGGAACGTAAAAACTAAGTAATAGGAGACTATTGAAAATGAAAATTCTAAAATTAGTGCTTTTTGTTTCATTGATATTGTTTCAAGATAATTTTATCAAAGCAGATGAAAATGAGTTCGTTATTGCGATTGCTGATAATATTAATGTCAGGAGTGAACCAACTACAAGTTCATCAATATTATCTAAAGTTTATATCACAAAACAAGTAATGATATTAAAAAGGAAAGGGAAAAAAATCAAACTAGGAGATATTGAAGGCGAATGGATATTTATAGATACTCGATCTTATGCTAAAGGAACTAAAAGTACTGTAAAAGGGTGGGCGTTCGATTATTATTTTGCAAAAATAAATGATTTTAAAAAAATGGATTCATTCAAATCCTGTTCCATCGAAGGTGTAGTTGGTGATTATCTATTATCCTATAAGTTTAATGATAATGGTGCATATAAGAGAAAAATATATAATGCTGAATCAGGAAAATACGATTTTATAGGTGGACATCTATATCGTTTAAAAGATGTAGTAGCGGCAATTGATGCTGATAAGAAATATGAATTATTTTATTTTACACCAAAAGGTATCTTATGTAGTCAACAGTATGATGAAACTGGTCAGATCTGCTCTCAGTGCAAGGATAAATGAACAGTCACGGTATTCACCCGACACTCGTCAGGAATAGTTTCTAGTTTAAAGCAAAAGTCTTACAGAAACTTTGGACTAGAAACTTGAAACTATTTCAAGTATTCACCTGACACTCCCCCGAAAAAAAATAAAGGCAGTCAATACTTCCCTTTAACACCAACCAATCTCCGGACACCATGCCGGGTTTACCTCACCCCCAGCCCCTCTCCCACAGGAGAGGGGCGATTCGTAAGGAAATAACAGACGTTGTACAAAAATTATGATCAGCCATCAACCGTCTCATCCCGCCCTCGGGCCAGAACGGCGGAGCAGGGAAAAACCAAAAAATATATTTCACATAAGATGAGCAGGCATGGACGCCTGCGAAGGAAGGGCGCGAGGATGATCAGGATGATCTTCCGTAGCGCCCCGTGCAGTCCTATGTTTAGAATAAATCGCTTCGACGTTATGGACAGAGCGGCGGGATAAAATTGATAATCGATAATAACAGATAAAAAAAAGAAAAAGTTAGCGAGGCATGGACGCCGAGCGGATAGGGCGTTCTACTCCAAGCAGGAGGCTTAAAAAAGAACGCCCGTTAGAGAGAGGCCAGGTCGTGGGAGAGTACTTCTACGACGACCAGGGATTCCGGGTGCGCAAAGTCTCGCGCCGCACCGTGGCAGGAGAAGACCGGCAGATAGAGGTGCTGTACCCCTCCATGTATTTCGGCATAGAAAAACAGTACACGGCCGGCGGCACGGAGATCGAAGAAAGCCACTGCGCAGTGAATAATGTGTACCTCAATGGTGTACGGGTGGCAGTCGTTGCCCCTTCGGGTCAGGCCCTTTACTACTTGACAGACCAGGTTGACTCGGTAAAAGTAGTGGTGAATGACAGCGGTCTGCCGATTAAACGGTTCGAGTATTTGCCCTACGGAGAAACCTGGTTCGAGGAAGGTGAAGGGAGCCACGCGCCGAAATATAACTCGCAGGAACTGGACCTGGAGACCGGGTATTATTTCTATAATGCCAGGCATTATGATCCGGAGATAAACAGGTTTGTGACTGCCGACAATGTGATTGATGGTGAGTACGATACGCAGGGGTGGAATCGGTATAGTTATGTTAAAGGGAATCCTATAGCATATAAGGACCCGACGGGGCATGAGGCTGACTATTTTGCAAGCACTGGTGGAGAAATGCCAAGTTTTGGTCAGATGTGGAATTTTCTGACTGGCAAGGGGGGAGGACAAGGAGGCGGTAAGAGTGATTCATCTGGTGTAAAAGAAAAATTGCAAAATGTTAAAATTAGGGAAGTAAATAATAAAGCAAAACAATATATAAATCAATACGATAAAGTTGCACCAAATGGAGATTCCGCATGCAATGTTTCTTTAGTTGCAATGTTTACTGGTGAAGATCCAAATAAAATAAGAGCAGAAATTAGGAAAAAATATGGAGACTCTCAGAATGAAGATTATCTTATTAAGTATTTAAAAGATGATAAAAAATACAATGTTAAAGCAATAACAAAATATTCAAAAGATGGCAATGCCCCAACTGAAGATGATTTCTCGAAAATGAGAGAAGAAATAGATAGTGGAAAAAAAGTATTTTATCATATGAAAGGTCACTATACAATGTTGAAGGGTTATCGTGAAAAAGATGTTGATGGTGAAAAATCTTATGAATATATTTTCAATGACCCAGGAGGAGATAGGAAAATAAAAGGATACTATTCAAGGAATTTGCCTTTAGAAAGTGGGAAAGATACAACCTATTCTCAATCGATGCTAGAAAAAATAGGAATAAAAGGGAGGACGTGGTCAGTTGAAGAGAAATAATATTATCGCAAACATTATTCTTACATTATTAATATTTTCTATATTCAATGCTTATTCTAAAGATCATCCAATCTCTTTAATTGATTGCAATGAAGATGAATGGGTGGCTAGAGTAGAAAAAGCGAAGAATAAAATTATTGCATCATCGGTACATGTGACAGAAGGAAAATATAATTATATTCCTGAAAACTTGGTTGATAATAAGACTGATACATGTTGGTGCCCTGACAATAATGGTATTAATCAATTTGTCATTATTAAAATACCTAAAAAATCAAAAGGATTCCGAATTTCAAACGGAGTTGGAAAATCAAAACAATTATATTATGAAAATAATCGAGTAAAAACTTTGTACTGGGCGTTAATATCTGAAAGAATTTATGAGTCTGAAGAAGAGATGGAAAATGATTCGTGTAGAGCGCGAGACCCGAATCTAAAATATGGCGTAGCTTTTCAAACACCGCCTGGGCTTAAATTAATTCAAATTATTGATACACCCGAACCACAAAAAATATTGTTTAAAAATTATGAATATTTTTCTTGGGAGTTAAATAATTTAAAAAAATCTCAAAACGTCTATCTGGTAATAAGTATTACTGATATATATAAAGGTTCGAAGTATAATGATACATGTATTTCAGAAATAGAGATTATTCCTTAGTGTGAACAGTGATGGTGTTGACCCGACACTCTCCGGGAATGGTTGTTAGTTTCAGGTTTCGAGTCTCTGGTTTCAGGCAAGAGTCTTCCGGAAACTTTAAACTTGAAACTATTTCAAATAATTCCCCCAACACTCCCCTGAAAAAATAAAGGCATTCAACACTTTCATTTAACAGCAACCAATCTCCGGACCCGGCCCCGGGTTTACCTCGCCCCCGGGGCCCCTCCTTCGGCGCCTTTTACGACACTACCGTCGCGCGCCGAAACGCACGCGTCCTGCGTGCAGTCCCACAGGAGAGGGCTCACTGGCCGGAATGTGGCTCTTGCCATAACCGGTCAAATCCCCCTCGGTCCCCCTTTAATAAAGGGGGAAGGAAGATTCTGGCAGGGGATTTGGACCCGGGAGAAAGAACCGGAAATTGCATCAACCGTCTCATCCCGCCCTCGGGCCAGAACGTCGGAGCAGGGAAAAACCAAAAAATAAATTCTACATAAGATGAGCAGGCACAGGGTGTCGGTTGCTCGTGATTCATCCCGCCGAAAGTTGTTACGCGGTTTTCCCGGCAAATTCCTTGTATGAAAATTCGGGCAACGAGGCATTTTTTTTCGCGTGTTCGATCGTCATGCTGACGAGGTTCCCGTCTTTGTCGAGGTCGATATAGATATTCTCATTTATTTCTTTCGTTTCAATTATTTCCTTTTCGGAGAATTCTATGTGAGCGGTATCGGTATCGAAAAAGTATTTAATATTCATATTGTCACCTTTTGAAAAAGTTCCGGTCAAAAAAAGCATTGTGTACTGTTTCCGCATCGGGAAGCAGTATGATCCGCAAATATTTATTTTCTTCACTGATGAATGCCCAGCGCCTTATTCTGCCATCTGCCTGTATTTCCTCGTGTTCATATCGATCAATGACATGTTGAATCCACTCAATTTTTATATTGCATCGATCCGGCCTGGAGCGCGTATAGAGAAAATATTCCGTAAATTTCATAAGTTTTCAATATAAGGTAAATTTAACACCAAACCAGGATACACGGCAATAAAAATATTAACAAGCAAAATTTGCCTGCAAACAATAATATAGTACATTTTGTAAAAAATATTCCTTTGTTGGAAATGCTTGAATATGCGTGAGTAACTGGAAGTTATTCCCCGGACGCGCCGCGTCCGCTGATGATTGCATGCCGTGACCGCGTGAGGGACGCGCAGGGGCACGCCCAACATCAACTATTCATCGGCCTTCGGCGGGATCAGCGCCGTGGTGGACCCCAACGGCAATGCCACGCTCTTCGAGTACGACGATTACGGCCGCCTGGCCCGCCAGCGCGCCAATACGGACAGCGGTATACGCACCCTGAACGAGTATTCGTACAGTGAGACCTTTCCGCTGCGGGGCAGCTTCACGCGCTTTACCGGTACGGCTGACCCGGCCGTGGGAATGAGCGCCTACGCGCCAGGTTTACCTCACCCCGGCTCCGCCGCGCCCTTCCTTCGGCGCTTTTTGCGACATCGTGTCGCGCGCCGAAACGCACGCGTCCTGCGTGCAGTCCCACGGGAGAGGGGTGACTCTGTCAGAGTCTCAAAGACTTTATATGAACGTTAGTCGATATAAATAGCAATTATACATGTAACAAACGGTGTCCAGCAGAAAGGCAGACACGACGTCGGCCCGGTAGGGGGAAAGGATAGTTTAAAGTTGGAAAGATTAAAGTTCAAAAAATATTCTTTTGGATACTTTCAACTTTTAATTTTAAACTTGCGGCATTAAACATTTTTATCCATGAAACAATTCGAAGACCCTCTCCGGGCAGGGGACTTATATGAAAGACATTTATCCGGAGTTTAGTGAACCCCAAGAAGTCCTTCAACGGACAAGTCCTCGTCTATGTCCTTCCAGCTGATCCCCTGTCCTCTTCCAATCAGCCGCCAACTGTTTCGCTGTTCCGGTGTAGCCTGGAGAAGCCGGGGGAAGTACGCTATAGGGACGCTGATGATCCTTCCGTCCTCCAGGTAAATTGTCAGCATTTCACTGTCGATTTTAACATCTGTGGCGTTTGCCGAGAAGCTGTGGTCATGCATTGAAGTGGTCATTCCATTTATCCTCTATCATTGCCTGGTTTTCAAAAATAATCTCAATAATTCTTTTCAGTTCTTTTGGTTTGAAGCCTTCATTCTTTGCCGGTTTAATCGGTTTAATTCAGAATTTTGCCACGTTGCCGGCTTTTTCAATATGTACATGAATGGGTTCGTGTTTTTCATTGCTGTAAAAGAAAAAAAGAAAAATCGAACCCCGTCTTTTGTAAATATAAGCGGCATATTTCTCCTGGTTATCAATGATAATATAATAATGTGGCCGGGTCTTGGGATAGTCAATAGTTTTTCAGAGGAGGCAGGAAAAATTGGAGCTGAAATGGCGCGGGTGAACATCTGCTATTGACGGAATATCCGGGAACCGGAACCGGTGAAATATCCCTCGGTCCCCCTTCGGGATAAAGGGGGGAATGAAGATTGCGGGCAGGGGATTTGGACTCGGAAGATGGAACCGGAAATTGCATCAACCGTCTCATCCCGCGTCTGGCCATGATGGCAGTGCGGGCTAGTCGAAGAGAAGGGTTTTCAGCGGACCTTATAGTCATTGCAAGTGGCACCGGCAGAGTATTAAGGCTTAACATAAACGGGCTACAAGAGAAAAAATAATTTGACAAGTAATCAAAAATAGCTTACATAGTAATATGTAAAGAGTAAAGATCAAGAAACAAGCCCTCAAAAGTATTATGAAGATGCCAAAGGCTATACAGGGTGTATTTCGAGATCTTGTCAGGGATTTAGAGACATCAGGTCCTGTTCGGCCATCATGGCCTCATTATAGTAAATTGGGAAAAGAACAGTATCATTGCCATCTTTCCCATAAGTGGGTTGCCTGTTGGAGGAAAGAGGGAGATGCGGTAATTATCGAGGTATACTATGCAGGTTCACGTGAAAACGCCCCGTATTAACATAGAAATGAAAGGGGAGATTCCTGAAGAAATCGTCAGAGTTATCAGGAAAGTATATGGAAAGAAGGCTGTTATTTCAGAGGATGATACCTTGGTGAACATTCGGGACACCGAGTGGTTTAAAGATATTGATGCCCGGTTGACCCCTGGAAAGGCTATGGCAAATTACCGCAAGCTTTTGAAACTTACACAGGCCGAACTCGGTGAAAAGCTCGGCGGTATTCCGAAACAAAACATCTCGCAGATGGAATGCGATGTGCGGCCGATAAGCAAGAAAGTCGCAAAGCAACTCGCGGCGCTCTATAAAGTCTCTGTGGAAGAATTCATATAATGTGAGCAAAGACAGTACTTACCCGACACTCGGCTAAGGAAAGTTCAAAGTCACAAGGTTTAAAATCTAAAAATGATTCCGGTAAGGACAGTTCAAAGTTCTGAAAGTTAATCTTGAAAGAAGATTCCAGCCGGATACTTTCAACTTTTATCTTTAAACATTTAATAAATATTTAATTGTCCTTAACAACCTGTATCCAGCTAGAAGGCCGAGACGACGTCGGCCCGGTCGAGTCGGCCACGATGGCCGTTGCGAGACCGCTACCAGTGATTCGTGTAACAGGTTGATAAACAGAGATTTCTGCTTGCAAAAAATATCTTCACAGAATAAATTCCACTACAGAAAAAAGTAAGCCGCAGCGGCGAATGAGCTGAAGCCTCCGCCGGCAACTGAGGCGGCGCCCTTTTCGCCCCTTTTGTGGCGCTATAAAAGGGGCTACACCCTATTTCCTCGGCTTTGCCCGGCTTGTGGGTTCGGCCTCGCGCGGATTGTCGGGCCAGGAGTGTCGCGGGTACCGGCCCCGGAGCTCCTTCTTTACCTCGGGATAGGAGCGGTCCCAGAACCCGTCCAGGTCGCGCGTGATCTGGATGGGCCTTCCTGCCGGAGAAAGAAGGTGAAGCAGAAGCGGTTCGCCGCAGAGCGCCGGGGTTTCCCGTGAGCCGAAAAATTCCTGAAGGCGTGCGGCAATAATGGGGATGTCGCCCGATTCATAATCAATTGATTTATGTGTTCCCGATGGGAGGACCCACTGTTCCGGCGCCAGGGTGTCGAGCTGTCGGATATTTCCCCATCCCAGCCTGTTTTTCAGTGCCTGCAAAACCGTATCGTCGGTAAAAACCGGCCCGCCGTCATAGCGGCCGTACGGAATGAGCCACTCCCCGAACTCAGCAGCCAGAGACTCGGGTGCAAAGTCGGGCCATGTGCTCTGACCTCCGAATCTGCGGACAAACATGATCCTGGCGCAGAGCCGCCGCGCCTGATCATTCCAGGGAAGGCATGAAAGGCCCTCTTTTGAAACCCGGTCAAAGGCGGCACGGCGCAGCTCATTTTCCGGCGGCAGTAATCCCCGTTTCTCCCTGAGGACAAGTTTTTTCAGCCGCACCTGTGATTGACATCGCGGGACCCATTCGTTCCATTCCGTGATATGCTCCTCAACGGGCTGTCCGGCAAGGCCGCTTTCCAGGTCGCTCAGACTTATAGGCGCGGCCAGGAATATGCGGGCGTCGGTTTCTCCGCCGTCCATTTCAGCAGCGGCAAGGTATTCCGCGTTGCCCAGGCTGCCGGCAAGGCGCGCGCCCCGTCCTGTTGCCATGAGCCACCGGGTAACGGGACCCCCATCGGTCAGGCGCGCTGCCCGGTCCGGGTATGCCGTAAGGAGGAGTCTTCCGGCCAGTTCCGGATCTATATCATTTTCCGTTATTTTCCGCTGATCAAACCCGGCATTGCCGATGATGCGCCGCGCCTCATCGGCAATGCGTCGGGCAGAACCTTCAGTCATGGCGCTTCGCTCGCCCCTGGCCCAGGCTGCCCATGCCGTCAGCCTATCGCGGAAATCAGGATCATTGCCGCCCATGGAGTCCCTTTCTTCGAGAAGGGCCGCTGTAACGGCTGCCGTGGCGACCCAGCCTTTTTCTGCCGCTGTTATTATCATGCGGCCCAGTCGCGGGTGAAGTCCCAGGCGGGCCGCTTTACGGCCCGTGTCGGTTATGCGGCCCGTATTATCGAGAAGGCCCAGGTCCGCAAGCAGGGAAGAGGCCCGTTCAAGGCCGCCGCGGGGAGGCACGGTGAGCCAGGTAAGGTCCAGGGGAGAGGCGCCCCACAAAGCCGTTTCCAGGAAAAGGGGAGCCAGATCCGATTCAATAATCTCAGGCTGGGAGAATTCCTCGCGCATGTCATTTTCAGGCCACCAGCGGAGACAGGTCCCGGGACCGGTACGGCCCGCTCGCCCTTTCCGCTGTTCAGCCGATGCGATGCTGATCGGAGCGGTGTCCCAGTGGTCCATGCCGGTTCGCGGCAGGTAGCGGACTCTGCGCTCCAGGCCCGTATCTACCACGACACGGACGCCGGGAATCGTGAGGCTCGTCTCGGCTACATTTGTCGAGAGAATTATCCTGCTGCGACTGCCGGGAGGCGGGTTGAGCACCCTGCGCTGATCGTCGGGCAGCAGCCGGCCGTGGAGTATGGTAATATCTGCTCCGGCAGCCTGTCGGCCTTTTTCCAGGATTTCCTGCGTGCGGCGGATTTCCCTGAATCCCGGCAGGAATACCAGGATATCGCCGCTTCCTTCCGCGGACAGTATCTCCCCTGCCTCGGTGGCAAGTCTTGCGGCACCTTCCCATGACTTTTCACCGGGAAAAGGAGGACGATAAAAAACACGTACCGGGTGTGTCCGTCCCGGTATGGAAATGCACTGCGCGCCGCCGAAGATGCTTTGAATATCCGCTGCGGGCAGCGTGGCTGACATGAAAAGTATATTGAGGTCCGGGCGAAGCGTCGTACGGCAGTCCAGTGACAGGGCCAGGGCAATATCGGCCTGGAGACTCCGCTCATGGAACTCATCAAAGATCAGTGTCCCGTATCCTTCCAGTGACTGGTCGTTTTGTATGATGCGTGTGAGGATTCCCTCGGTGACCACTTCTAAGCGGGCCGCGGGTCCGGTCACGGTCTCTGTCCTGGTTCTGAGTCCCACGGTTTTACCGATTTTTTCTCCCAACAGAGAGGCGATGCGGTCAGCCGCTGCACGCGCCGCTATCCTCCTGGGCTGGAGGAGGAGGATCTTTGATCCGGAGAAATTACGATGAGAGAGAAGATGCCATGGAACAAGTGTCGTCTTTCCCGCGCCGGTTTCGGCATGGAGTAGGAGAGTTCTGTCATGGGCAAGCGTCGCGGCTATCTCATCGAGACGGGAATATACGGGAAGGGACAGGGTTTCGTTTGTTGTCATGCTTGTATTCTCAGTCGTGAATGATTGATGAAAGATATTTCCGGCTGGATAATTATGTCAATAGATAAATTGCAGGGCGGTATACCGGGTTCCTGCAGGCCGGGAGCCGACGGGCGGTTCTGAATAGAGGGGAATTATCCCTCGAGCCTGAACCGGATGGGGAGCCGTATCCTGCATTTGACCGGCTCGCGTGACGGGGTTTTGGCCGGATAAAATTTTATGCACCTGGCCCAGGCCAGGACTGCCTTGTCAAATTCGAGGCCCAGGGACTGCACGATCTTTCCGAAGACTACGGTCCCGTCGGTGTTGATGCCGATTTCGATCACAACGAGTCCCTCGACCCCTTCTTTCCTCATGCTGTCGGGATATTTGGGGAGCCGCGAAAAGAGCGGTTTGGGCGGACGGATCGAGTCGCCGGGATCATTGAACTCGCCGCTGTCGTCACCGAAGATGAGGGGCTCCTCGGGTGTCTTTTCGATAGAGGCCTCGGACTTCTCGTCGGCTACCTGTATCTCGCCCGGGGCTTTGGCGCCGCTCAGTTTGAGTTCCACCATGTCAAAAAATTTGTACTCCTCGTTCAGGGATGCTTCGCCTGATCCGCTCCACTGCACCAGGACGAGGAGGGACAGGATGAAAAAAAACGAGAAGACCGACCATCCCAGCTGGGGCCGGAGCCTGAAATAATGTGCGATTCGGTTTATGTAGACGCTAATTATCTGCATTTTCCTTTTTCCTGGTCAGGAGAACAATGTTGAATACGCCCGAATCGCGCAGCATCTCCATGACCGTGTTGATCCTGCTGAAACCAACTTCCCGGTCGGCACCGATCATTCCCTTGACGCGGGGATTGGCCGCTGCCCGGTATTTCGCCGTGGAAATGAGATCATCGGCCGATATGGGCGCACCGTTAATGAAGAGGCCGCCTTCCCGGGACAGCCACACGTGGAAATATCCCCCGCTCGTGGTGGTCGATATTTCCGAAAGGGGAAGGTCCACGGGAATGCTCTTCTCCATGTCCACGGCGCTGGTCAGTATGAAAAAGATGAGCAGAATAAAGGCAATATCCGCCATGGAAGAAACGGGCACCAGGGGGAGCTGTTTTGTTTTTCTCTTGATGGCCATTCAGAACGTCCGTATGGAAAATCTCGATTCACCGGCACGCTTGATAGCGTCTATGACCGCCACGGCCTTTTCATAGGGGAGAGAACCGGAAATTTTCAGAAGCAGTGCTGATTTCGGCGATGCTTCGCGTTTTTCCTTCATGAGCGAGGTGATTTCCGGAACCGGGCATTTCTTCCCGTTGAAGAGGATGGCTCCGTCGGCCTTCAGTTCTATCTCGATGAGCTGGTCAGGCGATACCTGCATGGCCGGCCGCGCCGGGTCGGGGAGGGTTATGACGAGTCCCTCCTTGACAAGGAAAACCGAAGTGACGAGAAAAAATATGATGAGCAGAAAGGCCACATCAGACATGGACGAGAGGGGAACCTCCGCCGCGGAATTTTTAGTTCGCTTTATCTTTACCATCTTCCCTCAGAATTGTTTCAACAATGTCGGAGGCGAGCCTCTCAATCTCGGCGACGAAGGAGTCGATCCGGTGAGTGAAGTAATTGGAGAAGGCGAACATGGGGATAGCCACAATGAGGCCTGCTTCAGTGGTGATCAGGGCCTCGAATATCCCGCCAGCCACGAGCCTCGCGCTGATCTGGTCCGCCGCGGCAATGGTCTGGAAGGCGCCGATCATGCCCGAAACCGTACCGAGAAAACCCAGAAGGGGCGCGATATTCCCGATCGATGAGATCATGGTCAGTCCCTTTTCAAGCGATGCCGTCTCAATCGCTCCTGCCGCAGCTATACCCTTTTCCACGTGATCAAGGCCTAGTTTCCGCATGTGAAGTCCCTTGAGCAGTATTCTCGAAATGAGGATATTTTTTTCGGCGCAGAGCTTTTCGGCTTCGGCAGTGCCGCCCTGTTTTATCACCTCGTCGAATTCCGTAATGAACTCCCTGGGGTTTATGTTTATTTTCCGGTAGAAAAGATACCGCTCAATGATGAAGCCCATACCGGCGGCGGCGCACAGGAGCAGGGGCCACATGAAGAGGCCTCCCTTCATAAACCAGTCGAGAAGGGATATGCTTTCAGTCTCCATGTTCTCTCCGGCTTCAATTTTATTTATACCGGTATTTTCCAGGGCAGGTGCTTCTTCGGCGGCGAAGACGGCGCCGCCTGCTGCGGCCCGCATCATTATGGGATTCGTCGGCATCACGGAAAACAGAGTTATACTAATTAAAAAGATCCTGATTATCACTGGAATATCTCCTCTTTTTCGGTTTCAATGGAAGTGTTATCCGGGACATGCATCCTGGAAAAATAACACCTCGGGATTATTTAAGGTCTTCAATTGTATCGATCATGATAATATGAGTCAGGCCCCATGTTTCCCGGTCTACGTAGTAGTCCGACACGGGTCCGAGGCTTGAGCCGCCATGAGCGGGCTTTCCGTCAACCTTCGTGATGAGCATCATGTTTTTGCCGGCAGCGGTGTTGAAAATCTCACGGCCCGAGAACATGGCCCTGTATCCGTCGCAGGCCACGAAAAGAAACCAGGCGTCGGCTCCGCAGCCCGGAAAATTCTTTTTGAGCAGATCCCTCATCTCAAATCCCTGAGCATTTGATATCCCCTTGAATCCCTGCCCGTGTCCCGTTCGTACCCATCCGTTAATGGAAGCGGGCTTTACTCCGGCCGTTATCAGTTTCCTCATTTTTCTGTCATTGACGGTCATCACGGTATCGGAGCTGCACTTGATCCCCTTTTTCAGCGCGGGCAGTCCGGTTCCGTCAACCGGAATATCCCGCAGGACTATCTTTATAACGTTGTCGAGATAGCGCGAGGTGTCAGGCTCGGCTGGACAGACAAGGCGCAGTCCCTGCACATTGCCTTTATGCATGTTCCAGGTGTAGGCCTTGCCTTTAGTCTCTTTCGAGGGACGGAGCTCTTTCCGGTGAAAGGCCAGTACGACGGGACGCGAATCATCCGCCATGGTGAGTTCTCCGTAGCTGAAATGTTTCTGTTTGCCGTCGGCTGCGATAAAGGTAACCACCATGTCAAGGGGGCGGTCAAAGGCCGCGGTTTTCGGTTTTTCCGGCGCCACGCCTTCCAGTATGTGCAGGACCGGAATCCCGGCATAGCGGTATGTTCCTTCAAAGGCGCCCGAGGGGGATACTTCCCTGGTGCGGAGGTAAACCGGGGCGAAGGCATTCAGGGCGCTGCTGTCGAAGGTATAGACTTTTTTGGTCAGCCCCGAGACCTCAAGAGTGACTCCTGATGCCACGTCTGTTTTTACTGCCAGGGGTGTTGCGCCGGTTACGGCCATAATTTCCACATAATTTTTTTCACCGGCGAAAACGAAAAACGCCGTCAGGCAGACAAGTGCAGTTATGATTGCGCTCAGTGCGATATGCTTTCTGTTCATGTATTGCAGTCCTTTTTTTGAAAAATGTCCGGGAGTTCGATGTCTGTACCGACTTTATTTTGCCTTCCCTGTGGTACATTCTGTAATAAGGGGAATTATTCGGTCAATAAAAATTGTAGTAAAAAGTAATATATAGTAAAATACTACATTAAAAATGAAAAAACATACAAATACTACTATGAATATAAAAATAGTACCTGCATTGAACCCGGAAACACTGTACAATAGAGCGCCTCTATTCATGGTAACAAATGATTGACTGTTTTTTCGGGATATGATAGATTCGTTACTGATAAGGAGAAAAACCATGGCTGGAAAAATATTCTACCGGGAAAGAAGAAAAGTTGAACGGGGCGAGAAAAAGCCGCGATTCATGGTAGCGGCCGTGTATGACATGGACCTGAATGTCACGGCCGAGCATTTTAAGAAATCCGAGCTGGAGCAGATTGCGGCTGCAACAGGAGCTGAACTGATCCTCTTAACCTCGGAAGAGAAATCAAAAAAATACGGCGAAAAATAAGTGAACCGCTGTTTTTCTTGAAGGGAAACAGATGTATACAGGGAACATTTCCGGAGACGTTCAATGGCATTGATACGCGAAAAAGACGGCAGGCGCCTGCACATTAAAAGCAAACTCATGGGCGAAAGCCTGGTGAGTAAAACACTGCTCGATGACCTGAAGGTGGCTCCGCAGCAGCGCCTCTTTCCCGACGTCAATATCATGAAGGTGGGAGGGCAGTCCATCTCCGACCGGGGCGCGAAGGCTCTTCCCCAGGTCATGCGGGAGATCGGAAGTAACAGGGATCGCCATAAAATGCTGGTCACAACGGGCGGAGGAACCAGGAGCAGGCACATATATTCCATAGGCATGGAACTTGGCATGCCCACGGGTATGATGGGAAAATTCGGCAGCGCCATTTCCGAGCAGAACGCCCTTCTCGTGGCCACACTTCTTTCACAGTGGGGCGGCATAAAAATCGGTGCCGACCAGATACTGGAACTCTCGCTGTATTATGATCAGAAGGCCATACCCGTAATGGCCGCCATGCCGCCCTATGATCTCTTTTCCATTCCCTCAAAAAACGGGAGAATACCCAACCTGAGGACGGACTCGGGAACCGTCATACTGGCCGATCTCATCGGCGCGAAGAGCTGCATATTTATTAAAGATGAGAAGGGGCTCTATACCGATGATCCGAAAAAGAATCCCGACGCGGTTTTCATACCCGAGATCACGGTAGAAGAACTGATTGCAAGGGACCTCAATGATCTTATTGTAGAACGGACCTGCCTTACAATCCTCCAGGACAGTGAAGTGGTTGATTCAATACAAATCATTAACGGCCTCGAAGAGGGAAACATCACCAGGGCCCTTGAGGGCGAGCATGTCGGGACCATAATACGTTCAAGTAAAAAGTGACGGACCGATTTCTCCCTCCGCAAAGAAAAACCCCGCTTATGAAAAGCGGGGTTTCGTTTTATCATGTTTTTTAAAAAAGACTGTAATCAGATGCGTACTACCTTGACCGTATAGGTCCTGGTTGTAACACCGTCCTCGGCGGTCACCGTGATGTAGATGTAATTTGAGCCCCAACCGAAATCAATGTATTGCGACTCGCTGCCCGAAGCGACGGTTTGACCGTTTACCTTGATTGTGGCTCCTGGATGGGAAGCCGTAGGTGTAACGCGAGTGCCGCCAATCCATAGGGGGATCCAGTCGTCGTAATAAGTTGTTGTTGAAGAAAAGCCCGGACTAAGATCAACGTCACGAACATACAGGCCTGAGAGATAGGCGTTGTTGCTTTTTTGCCTGGTGACTGTTACGGTATATATCCTGACTGTAACACCGTCCTGGGCGGTCACCGCAATGGTGATAGTGTTGGTTCCCGTGGCCAGGCTTATGGCCTGCGATGCTGAACCGGAAGCAACGGCGGTTCCGTTGACCTTTACCGTGGCTGTTCCATCTTCAACGCGGGGGGTAACGGTCATGGAGGTAATCGTGTTGGCAACGGTGGCGCTGTATGATGTGGTTCCCGCGGCAAAGGTCGGCGACAGGGTTCCCTGCGATATGGCCAGGCCCGACAGGTTCGCATTGCTGCTCGCCTTCCGTGTCACGGTTACCGTGTAGATTTTCGTGGTTGTTCCGTCCTGGGCCGTGACAACGATGCGGATCGTGTTGCCGCCCACGAGGAGGTTGCTTACTGTAACTGCCGTGCCCGAGGTGGCGGCCACGCCGTTTACATCTATCATGGCGTGGGATTCAGCCGTGGTGGGCGTGACGGTAAGTGATGTTATGGCATTGGCTACTTCAGCGGTATAGCTGAGCGTTCCTGAAGTGAAGGACGGTGTCAGAGTTCCCTGTGAAAGTGCGATTGCGCTGAGATCGGCGATATGGCTGCCCAGCCGTTTCACTGTAATGGTGTATGTGCAGGTCGTTTCATCCTCGGCCGTTACTACTACCGATATAAGGTTTGTGCCAACGTTGAGGCTGATGGGGGCCGATGCGGCGCCTGAGTTGACTGCAGTTCCATTGACGGTTATGGTTGAGAATGGGCTGTCTATTGTGGGTGTAACCTGAATAGAAGTTATGTTGTTATCCACTTCCACGGAATAATCGAGTTTGTCGGCGTTAAAAGCGGGAAGCAGAGTGCCTGTCGATACGGTGAGTCCCGACAGGGTGACGGTGCTGTCGCCGATTCTTCGGGCGGAAATTGTATATGTTTTTTCAGTGCCGCTTTCGCTGTCATCAACTGCGATGGTTATGGTTGTATAAGAATCGGTATCAAGCGTGATGGGCTGGGAAGGATAGCCCGATTTCACCGCCGAGCCGTTTACGGTAATATCCATGTCATTACCGGGAACTGACGGGGTTACCGTTATGGACGCGATGTTTCTCGGTACCAGTATGGAATATTCCAGTGTATCAGGCGAAAAGGCAGGTGTCAGCGTGCCGGCTGATGTGGAAAGGTGAGATAGCTCCGCGCCGCTTGCCGGTTCCATGCTGCCGATGAGGGAGCGGAAGTACCCAAGTATGCCGATAAGACCGCCCATCATATCGTTGTCAACGTCAAGGACATTTTCGCCGTTCTCGTCTATGGTCTGATAGCCGTCAATATATGTAGCCAGGTCATCGTAGGTCAGCATGGTATAGTCTTCCCCGCTCAGGAGGGGCACTATCATGATGGAAAAACTTTCACCGGAATACTTCCGCAGTTCTTCAGAAAGGAGAGTGTACCTTTGTACCATATCGTCAAGGGTTGACGGAATGACCTGGGAGCTTATATTGCCGTTCAGGGCCATCTGAAGGGTGTATATTGAGGATTCAAGGTCTGATATGATGCCCTGGATGCTGTCGTCGGCGGCAAAGAACTTGGAAAGGTTGTAAGTCGTAAAACTGCCGATGGAATTCAGGGTGGTGATGATATTGTTTATATTCTCAATCTGCTTGATAATATTGAGTAGACCATCCAGGTTCGACCGTATTTCAGTATTGTAGTCTACCAGCTCCTCCATGTCCATTACATTGCCGAAAATGGCGGCAAAGTTATTGACATAGGTAATGAACTCTTCCATGGCCTGGTCCGCAGCACCGTCGCCGTTGAGGTCAAGGAAATTGAGGCTCTTTAGCGCAATATAAGTGTTCAAGTAATCGTGAATTTTAAGCAGATATCTGGATATGTCAAAAACCATAGTCCTGGTCAGGTCATTCTCTTCCATTTCATGGGTTGCCTGATAGAAGATTTCAGAAATGGCAGTGCGCAGGGCCTGGTCGAGTTGATCTTCTATGACAGCGGGGTCATTGCTGGTGGGGTTCCCGGCTATGGTAGCCAGTTCCTCCAGGGATTTCTCTATCTGTTGCGTGGTCGTTGCTTCCCGTTCGGAGGCATTATTCACACTGTCACTGCCACAGTGAATATTCAGGGTGAAAATCAGCAGGACGAATATTACGGTGGATATGCCTTTTCGGCTCAACTTTAGAAGATGTTTCATGTTATGTGTCCCCACTGGTATAAAGATAGATTACTACAAAAGTACGTCCGGACGGAATTTTTGTCAAGTGGCTATTGACAAAAAGTGCTAAAAAGAGTATCTATATAGTAGGATTTTAGATACAAGAATGGACATCGGACTGGTTGGTGTATATAAAAAAAGCAAGTAAAATGGGAAAAATATAAAATGTGATAAAGTAATCTTATTTTGTATTTTTTTTAAACAAAATGTAATTTATGTATTTACAAAAAGAATGAAATTAAACAGTCTGATCAGCCGGTTATAAAAAAGCCTTTACAGGCGGTACCGGCAGCCTGAATAGATGTATCAGCTCATATGTGTTTTGCCTATGTTAATGAAAGTCACCTATAAGACAATGCTCTTCCTTGCCTGCGCCGTAATTCTTTCATGCGGGGTGAAGGACGAGGATATTCACCTCACGGGGAAAGTGAGCATTCCCGAAGAGGCCGGCGATCTCACCACGCCGCGCTTTGTTGCCGTGGCCCGTAGCGAGGATTTCAGCCGCATATTCACGGACCCCCTGAACAGCATACTCGAGGTCATCCAGCTTGAGGAAAATTCCGAGGATTTCAGCATAGATCTCTCCGATAAGGGGCTTGAAGACGGTTCCGGCGTAATGATCCTTGCCTACACCGACAGGGATTTTACCAACTCCGTCCCCTTTCCGCAGAAGGACGACTACCTGGGCATCTATGTGAAGGAATCGTCCCTGGATATGTTCTACCAGCTCAGTAAGGGTGATAACTACGTGGAGATGGACCTGGACCGGCGTGTTTATGATTTTGACGCGAAAGTGACGGGAACCATAGCGGGCAATGAGAGCGGCGATGTGATTTTGGCCGCATACACCGGTGAACTCACGTCAATAAATTTCAGCGATCTCAACGCATCGAATATTATCGCCTATCAAGTGGAGAAGAAAACCAGCGCGCCGCTATCCTACACGCTCTCCATACTTCCCTATGGCCATAATGTGCCCATAAGCGATGTCTTTGTCTGCGCCATCCTGGACCGGAACAAAAACGGCGTTCCCGATGCGGGGGACCTCCTGGGATTCCATTCCGCCAATTCCTTCGGAACGCCCACGACAGTCACCGTAGATGAGGGAACGCTGGAAGGTATCGATATAAGTTTCGCCGCCGAAATCGGTGAAAGCGTCCCTGAAGACAAGCCCGCCATGTCCATACAGGGCAGTTTCACACCTCCTGCCGAGTACACTGCCGGAACGGGTGCCGTGTATATATTCGTTTCAAAGGCCGATACGGGATCGGCGGTATTCAGCAATGTTTTTGACGGCCTCCAGTATTTTGAAAGGCTCCCTGCCGGCGTGAGCAGCTTCGATATAGACCTGGCGGACACTTCTCTTATACCCGGCGACGCCGTAACGGTCTTCGCCATCTGGGACAAGAACAATACGGGCGGTTTCGTGGAGCCCGGTGCCGGAGACAAGGTGGGTGTGTATCAGAATAAATCCGACTTTTCCATGGCTAAGACCCTGGCGGAAGGGGGGAACACTCTGTCGCTGTCGAGCGGCTGGTCATTCAACCTCGACCGCACCATCTATGACCACAACATGGGTATCTCCTTCAAAATTGAAGCCGGGGATCTGGAGAAATATGATGTCCAGGCTCAACCCGTGACGGTCTTTGCCGTGGCCCGGAGTGGTGTGGATGATGACTGGAGCTTTACAATCGCTGACTGGCCGGATCTTCTTCCCGATTATGGAATCAACGACATGGACAAGATCCTGGGCATGGCTAATATTGTCGTGACGGATTTTTACAGATATTATACATTGAATTTTTTCTCCTTTATCAGCGATTCGCTTGTAAAGGATTCGCTTAATCCCACCAGGGAGTTTGATCCCGTCGCCATGACCATGGACAGCATTTACATTTTTGCCGTGCTGGATTCCAACAACAACGGTCTGCCCGATAACAACGAACGTCTGGGGTATTATTACAAGACGGTATGGCAGAATGTCAAGTATGTCTATTACCCCCAGTTTTACGGCATACCGGCTTATCCGCTCCTAAATGAAATAACCGAGCTTGATGACAAGGCCGTTCGCTTTTCCTCCGAGGAATACTGATACAGTCGCAGCGCATTGCTTGAAATTCCATCTCCTCTCCCAATATTGGATTGACATACACGCCGTTTCTGCTGCAAAATTATCCCATGAAACAGGAACAGCCATACCGGATTGTAAGCCTTGAGGAACTCCGTGAGCTCTCGACACTGGCCGCTTCCCTGCCGCGTCTCAGGAAAAACCTGAACCTTCATAAGCCTGAAGACCGCGTGCAGCGCTTTTTCAATGCCCTGGAGCCCGGAACCTATGTGCGGCCCCACCGCCACCTGGACCCACCCAAAGTAGAAACATTTGTCATTATTTCGGGATCTTTCCTGACCGTCATTTTTGACGATGATGGAAGTGTCACCGATGTATACCGAATCGATCGTGACGGCGGGGCTATTGCGATAGACATCCTTCCCGGGACCTGGCACAGCGTTGTCTGTGAACGCCCCGGCACGGTGTACTTCGAGGTGAAGGATGGTCCTTACGTCGCTCTTACCGATAAGGATTTTGCCCCCTGGGCCCCGGCAGAAGGAAGCGACGGAGCGCCGTCATATCTGGCCCGCCTGGAGCGTGAAGCCTTATTGTTTCTGGAGAGGGAAGGGCATGGCGGCGGATAATCTCTACCTGGGAACCTGCAGTTGGAAGTATCCCTCGTGGCATGGCCTGGTCTATTCGGCGCCGGAGCCGGAAAACTACCTGGAGGAATACGCCCGGGTATACAATACCGTGGAGGTGGACCAGTGGTTCTGGTCCCTCTTCCCCGGCGCGAAAATAAAGCTGCCCGAAGAAAAAACCGTGCATGAGTACGCCGAATCGGTGCCGGAAGATTTCCGCTTTACCGTCAAGGTGCCCAACAGTATTACGCTGACGCACTACTATCAGCGTCACAAGGGGGAAGGGCTCGAGGAAAATCCCCAATTTCTTTCGCCTGAGCTTTTTGCCCGGTTCATGGAAACAATGGATCCCCTGAAAGGTAAAATAGGGGCGCTGATATTTCAGTTCGAGTATCTCAACAAGGCAAAAATGGCAGGGCTTCCGGCCTTCCTGGAAAAGATGGAACGGTTTTTCGACGCCGTTCCTCGCGATGTGGCCTGTCTCGTGGAAACAAGAAACCAGAATTATTTAAGGGACGAATATTTTTCATTCCTGAACCGCATGGACCTGGGCCATGTTTTTCTCCAGGGATATTACATGCCCGATATCACGGAAACCTACCTGTCATTCCAGGGCCTGATACGGAAAATGACCATGCTGCGCCTCCATGGCTATGAGCGCGACGACATGGAAAAGAGGACCGGGAAAAAATGGGACCGTATCATTGAAAACCGCGATGATGATCTGAAAAATATCGCCGCCATGGTGCGGGATCTCCTGGGCAGAAAGATAGTCACCTATCTCAATGTGAATAATCACTACGAGGGGTCGGCGCCCCTTACCATTAAAAAGCTCGAGGCACTGCTGGCCGGGTAGACTGCAGTTTCATGCTGCAGTCAATAATTTCACCGGCAGGTCTGATCGACCACGATGAGCTTGTCGGTATTGAATCCCTTTTCCCGGGCTGACCGGACCAGCATCTCATAAGTTTCCTTTCCCATGGTCCGCTCCCGGCCCAGAATCCAGAGATATTTCCGCGAGGGAAGGCCCACTAGGGCGTAGTTGTAATCCCTGGTGTCCAGGTCGATTATCCAGTAATCACTTGAAAAGGGACGGAAAAAGGAAACCTTCAGTTTTCCCGGTTCTGCCGGATCGGGCGTCCAGGCCCTGCCGCGGGCCGTTTTCGGCGTGCTCCTATCATCCTCCCTGATGCCTCTATTAAGTACTGTTATGACGCTATTATCGATTGAGTAGGTAGCCGTTATACAAACGAGACCCTTCTCGAAGGAGTTAGGAAGCCTGGCTATTTCATACCAGGTGCCCAGGTATCTCTCCAGGTTCACGTTTTTCTCCACTGAGAGCGGCGGGACCGGTTCAGGGGATACACAGGCGATGCTGCAGGCGTTTATCATAACAATGGCAAAAAATAGAAGGGGGTGTTTTCTCATATTATTCCTCCGCTAGAGAGCGTTTCAGCACTGTGGAATATTATAGAGGGGATATCTTCGGTTGTCAATAAAGGAAGCTCTGTATTTATATGTAGCCTGAAATAAAAAAGGGGTGACCCTTTCGGGACACCCCCTGTTGTTCAGTTACTCTTCATGTTACGCTGTGGCCTGCAGCCTTTTTTTGTTATATAAGGATACGGCCATGATGGCGCCTACCAGCAGCACCAGAATCCCCGAGAGCATCATACGGTTGCCCGTTGTTGTTCTGAGGAGGTATGCCGTCAGCGTGGAATCGGCAACTCTTTTTAGCTTGATGGATTTGATGTTTATGTTGGCGTCATATTCATTTTCCAGGTAGCTGTCATTGATCCAGGTAAGATAGATGGTGGCGTTCCCTTCGGGAAGAACTATAGTCGTGGAGCCCTTCATCCATTTTACATCGTGGGCTGGAATCATGACCGTTTCCGATGCGTTGTCGGAGTTCACTTCCAGTTTGAATTCCTTGTACTCAGGTGCCAGACCAAGGGAAGACTTGTTTTTGGCTGTCACGATGAGTTCGTATTTTCCGCCCTTGAGGTTGTTGAAATTGTATCCGATAGTCTGGTCGGCCCAGGCTGTCCATGCCGTTCCCTTTTCAAAGAACCATCGGCCGTCTACATAAGCGTACTGGTCTCCTTTGCGGATAGTTTTTTTCAGCATTTTAGGCTCTTTTACTTTTGTAAGCAGGACCTGTTTGATTTGTACATTGGCGTCATAGGTGACATTGCCTTCTTGTTTGTAAAAGTCATTGGTCCAGAGAATATCAAGGGTTTTCCCTTGCGCCTTGTCCAGTTTAAATACCAGGCGGCCGCGGTTGTAAGCGGTGTCAGAGGCTTTGACTGACAGGGTTCCCAGCATTTTTTCATCGCTCATATCCAGGACGGTAAAGCTGAATTTATCATAGGATGCGGGTATTTTACCCTGGTTCTTGGCCACTATGACCAGCTTATACCAGCCCTCTTCTCCGCCGGTGATGTTGAGACGGAGACTCTGGTTTGCCCATGCGGTGTAAATACCGCTCTGTACGCGTCCACCTTCACCGATCTGGTCGCGAAGTGATGCGATTTCTTCACGCAGGTCCCGTATTTTATCCTGTGCCGCTTCAATGTCAAAGGCTGTCTTGTCGGCTTTTCCTTTATCTTCGGATTTGCCTTTTTCTTCATTGTCTTTCAGGGCTTTTTTTACATCGGCGCTGATTTCTTTGATCTCTTTGTCAAGCTCTTTGATCTTCGCCTGTACGGCCTTTTCAGTGTCCTGAGAGAAGAGTTCCTTTTCCGGGACTGTCATCCATCGGCCCTGCGTGGAGTCGATGGTGTAGGCGAGGTCAGTCTGTACCGGCGTATCGGCTGTATCGGTTTCTTCTGTTGTTGCTGCAACTTCTTCAATTGTTTCTTCCGGTTCTGCTACAGATTCATCATCGGTCGATGCAGTTTCAGATACGGTAGTATCCGTTGCAGCTGAAGATGTTGAAGTATCTTCACTGACAACCGGTTCTTCCGGTACGGGGATCACGGCGTTGTCGACTATGTCGCTCGCCTGTTCGACGGCGGCATTTTGTTCCGCTGCTTCGTCCGTACCGGTTGTAGAGCTGAGAATGCTCTCCAGGTTGGCATTATTGATCACCTGTGCCGCCGCATCCAGAAGGTCCTCGGGTGATTCACCGGGTCCCCCCAGCTGGTCGGTATTGGCTCCTCCGCAGCTTATGACGAGCAAGGCTGCGAACATAAGAGATAAAAATAATTTAATAATTTTCATATAGTTCCCCCTTTTTTAAGTTATTTCATTATAGGCTGGTTTTAAAAATATTCAATATTTATTTTCAGCCTTTTGGCCGTAAATTTAATTAGGGAACCTCTATAAATCATTATATGGATGTTCCCGCAAACATAATGCTGTGATTTACGCTGAATCCAGCCACTGCTCAGAGTATTTTTGACATTATGTAATGAATACAGATTAATAATAGTAACATATGATAAATACGTCAAGCAAAAAAGCCCGCACAGGCGGGCTTTTTTGTAAAAACATTTATTTGTTGGTATCTTCTTTATTAAATGAAGCTTTTTTTACTCTGAGCAAGGTTAAAAGGTTAATCTGCGAGCAGAAAATTTACTCTGAGCAAAGGGGAGAGCAAAGTTGACCAGGGAATAAATTTACTCTGAGCAACATTTTATAAGTAGATTTTACCGGATTCTCTGGATTTTACTCTGAGCAAGAAATTCAGTGTATTGCCGACCATGTAAGAGAAAGTATTACACAATATGAAGGGAAAAACAGGTATAGTATATACTTTTTGTATAGGTTGTTTCATTAATAGCTTGCCAGGATAGACAAAAATATGTTATGTTCATAAAAAGCCCGTCAAGGCGGATTAATGAATTGACGATCGATGAAATTTTTAGTATTTTTTTAGGAGTTGTCAAAAAAACCCAACCGGACGGGTTATATGACAAAAAAAGAAAAATGGATAGATTTTACGCAGTCATAAAATTTTTAAGGAGCGGCACCATGTTGAAACGACTTTACCTTATTATTGCGGTTTCATTCATTTTCGGTTTTTCGGCATGCTCACAATCTGACCTGGGTGTATTCCAAGACAACAATTCTACACCGGATTTTACGATTTTTACCTTGGTGGACGATTATGAGGCCCTGGGAGAAGCATGGGATTCCATCGATGGTGAAGCGGTAAACAGTGCGCTCACTGATGCCATTAAAAGTAATACCGATGAATTCGTTAATTTCTCTCAGCTCATGAGCGAAGTATTCGGTACTGAAGACATAGACGGCAGAAACCCCCTTCAGAACATCCTGGGTGAACTGGGTATAGTTCTGGAATGGATGCAGAGCAGAGATGATTTATATTATAACAATGAAGATATAGGTTCCTATTACTCCACGGCCGGCGGCAATGATTACATGACCGGTTTTTACAGCTTCATGGATACGATTTCCGACGGCTCTTCAGATGATGATTCCGATACGGTTATGGAAATTGCCCGGACTATTATGAACTACATCGTCAACAACTATGACGGAAAGGACCTGCGCAATGTCATGGACTCCCTTGTAAGCTCGCTGGAAGATCCTGACTTTCAGGAGGATTTCACGGATATCGCCAAGACGCTGAGCAAACTGCTTATGAGGGCCGATTATCCTATGTGGATTGACGAGGACGGGAATCTCGCCACCGATTATGATGATATGGGCTCCAGTCCTTACAGCAATTCGGGCATGGGTAATGCCGTACAGGGCGTGGCTAACCTTATTCTCGGCCTCAACGGTCTTTTTGCCGATGAGGATACGCAGAACCTCGTTTTTGACATGATCAGGGAAATGGGAGATATTTTTAATGCCACAGCGAACGGCAAGGATATGCCAAATGTTATGAAAGACCTCATATGTAATGTTGAGGATTATTTTACTGTTGGCGGATCAGTATATGCCGCCAATAGCGATTATAATGCCAATAACGCCACTACCTATATCAATTCAGATATCAAAACATCGTTGAGGGAGTTGTGGCCGGCCCTGCAGCAGCTTTTCATTAAAACCGGCAAATCCGGTTCCATACTTCATGATAGCGATGGTGATGATTCCCCAATCGATGTGATTATAAAATCACTGGGCCAGTTGAAGAATGACGGTATTGATTTCAGCGAATATGATATCAGGGGTTCTCTTGACAGGATGATCCGCTACGACGCTAATGGGAAAGAAAGGACTGTTGATGGGTCTAACATGTCCTATCTCGATCATCTTATTTTTGTCTTAATGGCATCGGGTACTGTTGGATATAAAGATGGCGGCGATACCGGTGAGGGCAATTATGACCACGGTCATGGCGCTGCTACGGGAGGCGTTTTAACTGTCAATGATTGTCTCTTCAGCATGACATCGGGTGAGACCTGTGGAATGAATACTTACACTTTATGTCTTGATTCACCTGATGGAGCTAATATACACAGGAGTAAAACACCCTTCAGTTCAGCTGCCAGAGCTTCATACAGATACTATATGTATTCCAATCATCCCGCAAACCTGCTTCTGAGTGGCAACTGTGTGGGTGATGCCGCCATACCGAACGGCGGCGTCGGTCTGGGGACTGTTGACCATTATGTCACGTACTGGCCCAAAGATCCCATCGGTGTGGGTGAACTCAACACTGGACGTTGGGTTCTTGGATGGTTGGCTCGGGTGGTCTGGTCTGGAGAAGGCCCTTACTATTATTCTCCGGAGAAGGCTGGCGGAGAGCCTGAAACTATTGAATTCGATATCGATAACAGCGGCACCAGTGAAACGTGCAACATATATCGCAGGGCCGACGGCAGGATATATGCCTACATTTATAAGCCGGGTGAAGATCCTGCTGCCTGGACCTATTATTATCCCCTCGATGGTGAGAACGATGCCGATGAAAACAGCGACGGCCAGCGAGACAACCGATATATGGAAACTTGGAATACCGATTATTATATGATCTGGAACAAGTATGGATTTCTGGGAGGAGACAATGGATATTTTGTTCCCGGTAATATGAGTGGAAGTGCCACTAACGCCGCATGTTATCAGATAACTGAAAAAATACCGGAAAAGTCAGCCTCACGCGAATGTTTAAGCCAAGAGGAGGCCATGTTTAAGAATTATCAGTGGCTGGCAAATGAGAAGCGCTTTACCTATGTCATGCCATTGAAAATAGCCGCTCTCGGGCTGGATTATGCGACGGCATTTATTAGAATTCAGGGCAACGGACTTCAGGGGTTGGCCAATGCGCGGAAAGGAGCCTCCAATGGAGCTTGGTGTCGTGGTTCAAATAACAATGCCGGTGATGTACCAGCGGCGGGAAGGGTGGCTGTTGAACTGAAGGCGGGAACAATCGTAACGTCCAGTTTGGTATGGGACACAATCCTCGGTGGAGGTTATGTGCTTCCTGATATCGCCGGTGCGAACTTCGGGCCAGTTCAGCGGATGGGTTTTATTGTTGAGAACATGATCGCCTCGGCTGATGCGGGAGTTGACGGTCCCTACTGGGAAAACAGGAGCAAAATACTGCCCGTCATGGCGGCTCTTATGGGAGAACTTCGCAAGCATACCTATTATGAAAAACCGGCAAGCAGCACCAATTATGCCTTTAATGATTCAGAAGATAACCGTTATCCGTTCAAGACCATCACCGACGGGCTTCTATCTGCCCTGGCCAAGCCCATGTATTATTACCAGAAGAACAGCGGTGACTATCCGCGCAACTGCTGGAAGCCCCGCGTTAACTCAACAACTTCCTATCTGAATCCGGATGATGACGATCCTGGCACTCGAATTGATCCCGAATTCGCACCGAAACAGAACAGGACTCTTCTCAGTCTGCTCAGCGAGAACAGTTATAAATCTCTGGACGGCATGATACCACTGCTTACGGGAACGGAACTGGTTCCGAAGCTGTTTACATTCCTGCAGGATCTGGGCGACAGTACCAATGATGATCCGGTCGATTTTGATATAAATGATACGGCAACCTGGGGGCTGAGACGGAAAATGAGTTACGGCCTGGAACAGATCGTGACTACTGTTAAAACAACAAAGACTGACGCGATGACCAGCGGTTACATTTCTACAAATGCCTACGAACCATGGCAGTTCGCCACGGGCCAGAGTGCCGACGCAGCCGGCGAGTATCAGAGCTATACCGGCGTGCGCGATGTTGATCTTGTTCTTGACGAGGGCCTCTATGCATTGGTGGGGCATAATTATGTAAGTGACCTGTTTCCCGGCAAAGGACTGGCCGCCTATCCCGACAACGGGCAGCGCGTCATTGACGAGCGGCTTCAGACCACCGGTGTGGTGGTGAATGAGGAGCTTTCATGCACGGCTGTCGTGAATGGAACACTCAGTGTGAAGGCCGACGGTGTGGCTATTAACGTCGCTGATTCCGGCGGGGTCATCAGCGGCACTGACGTGAACGGCACCGGTACGCTGGACTATAACACCGGGGAAATATCCTTCATATTGAACGGCATCCATGAAGGCAAGACCATAACATGCTCCTATACTTTCAATCAGGACTGGGTTGCCTTTAATGATGCCATATCGACGCTGGGGGATTTCCTCAGTCCCACCGGTGAGGCCACTATTCTTGAGGATGTGATAGATATTATGAAAACATCGCTGGCCGGAATCACCCTCACGGAAGATGAGGTCAAGGGATTCATCTATACCGTGGGTAAACTTCTTGCCCGTTATGAAGAAGGGACGGGCTGGATATATGCCGGAGAGACGGATTATGACAGCCTGTATAAAATCCTGGCCGTATATCTGCCGGAGATGCATCACATCATCAGGGATGTGGACGGTAAAAATTACGGTGACCTCCTGACCCTTATATCTGATATGATGAAAGAGGGCGGTATGGTGGATGCCGTTATTGATTCAGCCCAATGTTCGGCGGATCTCGAGCAGATCCTTGACGAGACCAGGACTCTGCTGGGTGAAATGAACGATCCTGATTCACGGTTCAATTCCGGTGATCAGACACTCTGGGATGTTCTTGGCAATCTGCTCGAGGACATGGCGCGGACCATTCAGGAAACCAATGACGGCGGGGAAGATGCATTGAGGCAGCTGTATACTGATTATGGATTTCAGTATAACGGTTGATTATAAAAAGGGATATCCGGCGCATCGTCCGGATATCCCGCTTGTTTTCCCTGTTCAGGATGAATTATGAAATTAAATGTTAACAAAAAAAGAGAAGAAAACAGGCAAATACAGAGAGTAAAGAGGGTTTTATTTTCCGCTTCTGGGTATATCGGTTTATCAAAGTTGATTGAACCGGTACCGGTCAATATGATTCACGATAGCGGTACCGTGTTCATTTCGTTGAATCATTTTATGAATAATTTTATCTATTATTTTGAGTAGGATAGGAGTACATTTTAAAAAAGTATTGCCATGGGGAGGTGTTTGTCTAGAATAGAAAAAACCGAACGGTCAGACTTATTTTTATTGACGAATAGTCAGGCGATGATTATTTTTTGATGTAGAATAAAAAACCGTCCGGATGGTTGAATTTATTTTAGATAACACTGTATCAGGAGTGTCGTTATGATGAGAAAAATTATTACACTAATATTTCCCTTTCTTCTGCTCCTTTCCGCCTGCTCGGAATCCCAACTGGGTACATTTCAGCAAAATGAACCGGATCCTGATTTTGTTCTCTTAACCATGATGGAAGACTACGGAAGTCTGCAGGAGATTTTCGACACGGTCCTGAGCAAGGACGTAAATAAAAAACTTTCGGAAACCATTAAAGCCAATTCCGATGAATTTGTCGATTTTCTGGCAATGACCAGAGATATTCTTGGTATCGTCGATGAGGAAAATGACAGAAGACTTATTGACAGTGTTCTTATCGAACTGGAACAGCTCATGGGATACCTTGTGGACAGTTCGCCCCGCCATTACAATAATACCGCTATAGATTCCTATTATTCACAGAACGGTTCGGGCAGTGATTATCTCCTGGGTTTCTATCACTTCCTTGACAAACTTTCGCAGAGTGACGCAAATATCGGCGGTGACGCTTTGGCCGTAGGGCACGCAGCGATGCAGTATATCCTCGATAATAATGAAAATATAGAGGTACAGAATACGGTGCAGGGACTTATCGATATCGTAACCGATGACGACCCTGAAGACGGTTTTAAGGCCGACCTCGTCGATATCTCCGAGACGTTGAGCAAGCTCCTCATCCGCGGCGACTATCCCATGTGGGTCGAGTCTGATGGAGATCTCATAACCGATTATGACGAAATGGTTTCCGGCACCAATACGGGGCTTGGTAATATGGTGAAGGGACTGGTCTCCCTTGTTCAGGGTCTTTCCAAAGTCATGATGTATGATCCCGTGGCGAAGGAATATCTTTTCGATATAATCCGCGAAGGCGCGTCCCTGGTTTCGGAAAACAACGCCGTAAAACTGGAGAAGCTTGCATGCAACCTGGAAAGCCACTTTACCAAAGGCGGTGACATTTACGAAAGCAGTGACTATAATAATCCCAACGAAGACGGCGACGGAATTTATGTCAATGCTGAACTGGGCAATACCCTGCGGGAGATGTGGCCCGGTCTGCTGAAGCTTTTTATCAGCGCCGATAAGGATGAGTACTCGATCTATAAAAATGACAGCGGCGTATCTCCACTGGAATACATAGTACAGAAAATCGGATATCTGAAAGAAATCGGTATTGATTTCTCCTCGGCCGATTACGCCAACGGTGAACTGGAGCAGTCTGTGCTCGATATGTTTACCAGGGACGGCATGGGACGTCTTCGCAAGACCGATTCCGAAGCCTATGATGTTTCATATATCGATCATCTCCTCTTCGCCCTTGTTGCCTCGTATAATTTCGGTTACCTGGCCTCCGACAGCGATGATGATGATCCTGTTTCCAACCACGGATTCGGCCACGGGGAAGTCACGGATGGGATTATAACGACCAATGACTGCATGTATTCCCTGGGTAACGGCTATCTTCTGCTGGAGGATATGACCAACGCGTATGAACTGGCCCTGGCGAAACGGATCGATCAGTCCGGTCATATCGGACGGAGCCACAGTTCTTTCAGGTCTCCGGGAGAAGACGAGGAAATGTCAAGAAAATTCTATATGGGTGCTGATTATCCTCCCATGCTCCTTCTTCCCCCTACCTGCGCCGGCGATTCCGGTATACCAAACGGAGGAAATTCCGGTATAATCCCCACTTCCGATGAGACCGTTGTGGGAGGGGATAACGATTATCGAACCTATTATCCCCGTACCGGCAATGGTACGGGCGAACTGAATACGGCCCGCTGGGTCATGGGTTGGATAGCCCGGGCCTGCTGGGAAGGTGAAGGTCCCTATTATTATGCTCCCGAAAAGGCCGGAAACTCCGCGCCGACCCTGACCTATGATTACGACCGGGACGGCACAGCCGAGCTCTTCCGCCTGTATAATAAAGCCAACGGCGACGTTTATGCCATGGTCCACAAACCGGACCCCAGCGACGCCTCTACCTGGGTATATCTCTATCCCACGAACGACTCTGACGGTGAGGAAGTGGGTGATTATTATGCCGATGAAAACGATATTTCCAATAAAGGAAAGGTGCTGGCAGAGGAAGTGGCAATTAACGGAACAACGGTATCTCACCGGCTGTATAATACTCCCGTGGTACCCGGTTCGGTGAAGATCGAGCGCACGGAGAAAAATACGCACGACTTTAATTCCGGTGACATTACCTGGACGAACAACGGAGAGGGGAACAGGTCTGTGCTTATAGACAGCCAGTTGTCAAATCATCCGGTGATAGAGGGCAGTATCAATCGTATCCGTGTTAAAGAGGCTTATAATCTTTTTAATCTTTATAACGATTCCGCTGACATTTATTTCAAAGTGAATGCCGATGGTACCCTGACACAGACCTATGAAAACGGCACAGCCGTTTCTTCAGCTCACAATTGCATTGCGGCATCCGGTTTTAATTATGCGACCGGCGAATTCTACCTGCTGCTTTCAAATCCCTACTCCTGGGCTGATGAAAATGGAGACGGTCTCATCGAAGAAGACGAAAAGGAATATCTAAATTATAAAGTAACTCATGCCGAGACCTGGTACGAATCCACAAGCGCCAGCGCCGTCGATGATGGAAGCGGTAATATAACCGGAACCGCCTTTTCCGGGACCGGGCATATCGATTACGGAACGGGCAGGATAACCGGTACCCTGACCTCAACTGCACTGGTTTACTGTGATTATTCCATTGCAACGATATCGGCTCCAGGTATGGCCTTCGACGGTAAACGGCAGCGTACAAACCGCTACAGGGCCACCTGGAAAAGCGATTATTATCTGCTGGAAGAAGGAACTAAAGGGAATTACTGTCGGCCTCCTATGACGGAGAACGGCTCTCGATATGTTGAGGGAACAAGCGGTGATGACAAGTATCTGCTTCTTCCCGGTGAACAGCGGGCCAGCCGATTTACCTTTACGGAAAAAATTGCCGAGAATGACGACGTGCGGGAATGTTCTTCCCAGGAAGAGGCCATGGTCCGTAACTTCCAGTGGCTCATGCTGGAGAAGAAGTACACTTTTATCATCCCCATGTGGGTATATGCTTTAAATATGATCCACTCGGGGGCCTTCATTGTAATTGAAGGTAACGGCGTGCTTGGACTGTCCAATGCGAAACCGGGCGACTGGACCGGTAAGTGGCTCTATGACCGGGCCAATGACGGGGAAGGCTCCAGGGAAACGGGAAGATCTCCTGAATACTATGAGTCGGATGTGCCCGGAGACGCCAGGATTATCGTCCTGATGCGGGAGCATAATCTCATCGATATGTTGGGCCTGGCTGTAGGGATGAATCTCGATGTTATCTGGAACAACATTCTTGGCCGCGGTCATGTGCTTCCCGACGCCGTCGCTTCCAATATCCCTCCAATTCCGCGTATGGCCTTTTTACAGGAAAAACTCGTGCCCTCCGATGCGACAGGGAATGAAGTTGAAACCTATTACAATGCTTATGATGAAGATGCGGGGACGTGGCAAAGCGGATCATGGGGCGAGGCATGGTCTCACAGAAGCAGGCTCTTCCCGGCTATTGTTGCCCTGGCCGGGTCGTTGCATGAAACCACCTATTATGAGCCCGCGGCGACCGGTCATGATTATAACTGGGGAGGAAATCATAAATATCCTTTTAAAGATCTTCTTGGAAGCCTGGTGCCGCCGCTGGCGAAACCCATGATGCGCTACCTTGATGTTGAAGGCGGACGCTGGGTCGGACGGATCAATCAGGGGTATGACTCCGGTACGGAGGAAGGTGCACTGGAATATCTGACGCCGATCTGCACCGCTCCCGGCCTTTCAGGCCAGTCGAATGTGGATCCTATCGACATCGACCATCGTCCCCGGCGCGGCCTGCGGATGCTTACCAGCTTCCTGGCCGAAAACGAGACGAAGCAGTGCGACGGGCTGGTGCCGGCCATGGCGGAGAAATCAATTGTGACGAAACTTCTGGCTATGCTTCAGCGCATGGGTGACAGCAGTCTGCTCAACGGTCTCTACAGCAATGCCGACGGTAAAAAACATGCCACCCATGACCTTTTCAGCGGTCTTGAACAACTGGCGACTGCCGTCAAGACCACTAAGGGTGAAGTTATCGAGAAAGAATGGAATGACCAGGGTTTCAATGACAATAAGTGGAAATGGATGTTTGCCGAGGGTGAGGACCTTAATGACGAAGGTGAATACGATAATTTCAGCGGTGTTCGCGATGTTGATATAGTGCTGGATGATCTGATCTATGCTCTGGTGGGTCATGATTATGTCGACGGTTCCGGGTATGAAGGCAAGGGCCTGGCTGCGCTTCCCGATGACGGTCAGAGAGAGCTGGATGAACGCCTTGCTCTTAATGGATTTGTAGTCCAGGACAGTCTGGCCAATGATCCGGTTCCGGGAACTCTGTCTATTACAGTCGAAGGTGTCGGAACTGCTACGGATAACGGAAGCGGCGTTATCACCGGTGATTTTCTGTCGAGCAACGGCACAGTCGATTATGATACCGGTGATATCTATTTCGTTCTGGATAGCAATGTGGTGGGTGATGATGCTTCCGTTCTTAAAGTGAGGTGTGCCTATACTTTTAACAGGAACTGGAATGATTTCTATGAGGATGTGGCCGATATGGAGGAATTCCTCTCAGCCGACGGAAAATACGCCATAGTGGAAAATCTTATCAATGTCCTCGATGGCGCTCTCGCCATCAACGAGGAATTTACCGATAAGGAAGTGGCCGGTTTACTGTATACCGTGGGTAAGCTTTTGGCTCAGTATGATGGCGATTCGGGGAAATGGATATACCACGGAGAGGAGGGCTTTGATTACCTCTATACGATTCTGCACGATTACCTGCCCGTGATACATGAGACGATTAAAGATCCGACGGGCCACAATTACGGTGCAATGATGACGCTCCTGGCGGACATGCTGAAGCCCGGCGGACTTATGGGAGCGGTTATGGATTCGGCTTATAGTTCAGCTGAATATGAAGAGATATTTGATGATCTGCACAATTTTCTCATTGAGGCCTCAACGCCGGGAACCTCGATAAATAGAAATATCTGGCCTGTACTGGTTGACCTTCTGGAGGATCTTGGGAAGGTGGTGCAGGAGACTAATGAGGGCGGCGAAGAAGCCGTTAAAGAAGTATTTGAAAGCTACGGTTTTCAATATAACGGTTAATTTATGCGACTTTTTTTGAGAAATATGAGAAGGACATACAGAAGCAAAAACTATGGGAGACACCTGGAGGAGTAATGAATTACAGGTTTAGAAGAGTAACAGTTAGTTTGGTTGCCATTGTCATGGCTTTTACCGGTCATGTATTTGCCAGCAGTTTCGCCGATACACACGGCTATTCAGCAAAGGGTATCGGGATGGGGAATGCTATGACCGCCATTGTGGATGACTGGTCATCTGTTTATTATAATATGGCCGGTTTGGGAAAAACGAAGCAACTGAAGGGTTCCGCTGACGGACAAAAAGGTGGATCTGACAGCGGTATGGGACTCAAGAAAAAGGGAGCAAAAGAGGCTACATCTGCTGTTTCCAGTGAAAGCAAGGCCCTTCTTAACGAGGTCTATCTGGGTTTCATGTATACCCTGCCCATGCTCTCTATCAATGAAAACAAGAGTATTTCGACTCTTGATGTAGTGGGAGATAAGGACCTTGGATATAGCATCATTACCCTGGGTGTGGCCCTTGATCTGAATATCTTTGTTTCCATGCCGTCATTTATCTCGTCGGCTCGGCTTGGTATCGGGCTGGGAACACCCGCCGATGGCAGTGTGGCTAAGGTTAATGATATAAATCTGGATACACATGATTTTATACGATATGGCCGTGAGGCCCAGATGGCCAAGATAATGGTGGGACTGGGATTCGGTTTCCTTGACGATCTTTTCGGTGTTGGAGTGGGAGTGAACGCTTCATTCGCCGGAAAGGGATCTATGATAATGGGTGATGTCAATATAACAAATGATGAGCAGACTCCGCTTGCTGAAACCAAAATGGATCTGGCTATCAGTCCAAGTATGGTCGCCGGTGTTTATGTCAATCCCGGAAAACTCTTAAGCATTTTGCAAGGACTGGAGTTCGGAGCGTCATATCGGCAGGAGACCGCGATGGAAATTAAACCATTTAACGCTGCCGCGGTAGTCCCTGCGACAATGAATATGAGCCTGAGTCTTGCGATATCTGATTATTACGCACCGCATACGGTAACTGCCGGTGTGGCATATAATATCCTCGGCATGGTCCTTGTATCGGCTGATGTGGAAGTACAGCTCTGGAAATATTACAAGGTATCGCCTGTTATGAATTACCTGTACGCGTCACAGCTTCCTGATGCCAACAATGTTATCATGCCTAAACTGGGAGTGAAGTATGATCCTCTGAGCTGGCTATCCGTTATGGCCGGTGCTTCGTATCGCACTGCAATATTCGATGCCAAAGAAATGAGCGGTGATGTCGATTTGCTTGACGGTCCGACAATTTCAGCTTCCGTCGGTCTTGGATTCAAACTTCCCAGTCTTCCCGGTCTGAAAGGGAATGTTGATATTATTGTTGCATATCAGTACCAGTATATGCTTGAAACATCTGTTAAGAAAGATACCGAGGAAGCGCTGGAACCTAATTATACTTTTGGCGGCATGTGTCATGCCGTTTCTATGGGGTTGTCACTGCACATATAACAGCAGGGATATCTGGATAATTAGCCTCGGGAGGATTCCAATAGTTACATCAAGCTCAGAGTATCTGAATGATACTCTGAGCTTTTCGTTTTAAGTTCGATTTGAACATTATCTTGTAATTTTTTAGAGGAGGGTGCATTGAAACGCAGGCTCCTTTTTTCGTTCCTTAATCATTTATAGCTCATGCTCAGAGTAAGGTGCTTTTGCTCTGCTTTTGCTCAGAGTAAATTTACGGAACAGTAAATTTACTCTGAGCAAAAGCAGAGCAAAATATTTTTCCAAACAGGAGTATCCAGAATTAAAACATATAATTAAGATAACACTGAAGGCAGTATCCAAGTAAATCGAAGGTATTGTTGCAGAGATAAATGGACATATCGATTAATTTTATAATAGTGCATCAAATATGATTGCTACTGCAATAATATTTTTTCATTTAGAGAAGTACTGAAGCGGCATTACAATTGTCACAAAAAATTCAGGCACAGCCTTTTTCTGTATATATCCTCATACTCGAGAAATATCTTTGATCTTTCATGAAATGTTTTTCCCAACTTAAGAAAATATTCATGGTGGGTAATTTTTACCGGTGGTCTGTAGTTTTCATCAAGATAGGAAAGAATACTGCAATATGCATACTTTCTTGGATCATTGACTTTATGTGCACGTACACTATTGTATCCCATATACCAGTTTAACCAGTGAAAATAAAATTCCGGATCTTCAGTTAACTCAATTATTACATCACCAAATCGTTCATTCCAGAAGGAGCCGGTTCTGTTGGCAATTTTGTTATATCGTCGGGCAAATTGAGCTTTGATGAATTGCATAATGCGGGAAATTGTTGGTCCATCGGTGAGAGTCCTGATCAAGAAATGGAAATGATTATCCATTATAGCAAAGGATATTAGTTCAAAATTATATTTCTCCAGGGCAAGATTTAAAACATCAAACATTAATACTTTCATTTTATCCGGTTGAAGGTAATGCTGTCGATCATGACAGCGAGAAAATGTGTGGTAAGTGGAGTTTGGTATACAAATTCGTTTTCTATTGGACATGTAATCCTCTCATCGTTTGGGGCTTTGCTTATAATACGAATGAGAGGGGTGATTAAGAAAAAAATTTTACTCTGAGCAACGAAGTTTAAGCAGAGTAAAAATTACTCTGAGCAAGGGAAGTTTCTAGGTTACTTGATTGATACATCTCCAGCAAACAGTTCGTCAAAAAAATATATCATATATTTCAATTCATTATACAGTCCGGAAACCGTTGTTTTATTCTGGCTATGTTCGAACAATTCCGTTCCAAGAAAATTTACATCAGCGCCCTTTTCCTTTAATGAATCAGAGAGAGCACGACCTTCCGAGAATGGAATTATACTGTCGTTTCGTGAGTGCATGATATGGAATTTGGTCTTTGAGAATTTTGCCAGGGCAGTGGATTGCTTTATATCCAGAATCTGAAAATCCTTTGGATTAAACTGAACTATTGATATATTTTTAAACAAGCCAGCGCCCAGGATTTGTTTCATTTTTGATTCATCGGTTCGTCCTGGTTTTGATGACATCATTGCTTTCTGGATCAGTGACTTTTCTTTTTCAGAATATATATCCATATTGGACGATATTACCAGTTTGACAATGAAATCAATATCAGATGAATTTTCATCCTTAAAAAAGGAGTTAAGTTCTTTCCCGTCATTATACGGTCCAAAGAGAAATAGTTTTTCCGGCATTATATCGGCAGGAACATCACGAAATGAAGAAACCAGAAATGTAGCTCCAAGGCAAGCTCCAAAGGCGCGATATTTCCCAGGATATTTCTGTGCAAGTGTTGTATATATAACACCAATTTCTTTGTTTATTTCTTGAAAATTTTTTCGATCCTTCTTGAAATATGATGGTATATAGGGAATAAACACATTAACGCCTGTTGCGTCACATAACGAAGCAGCCATGAGATGTATTTTTTCGTGTTTGTGGGCCTGGGGGGCAAAGCCATGGATCAGAACATAATAAACGTCAGATTTTACTTTAGGATGATGATAGAACATGACCGGTATGGTTGTATCGTCAATATTTACGGATATTTCCTGCTGAATATAATCCGTTGCTTTAAAATAACCCGCCTGATCCAGGATAAAAGTCAAAGCAGCTTTGTGTGAATGATAGTATGATATACTCACTACAATTAAAACTGCAAAAGCAATAAGCACAAAAAGAACTATTCCCCGGAGCAATTTTTTTATATTCATTTATATTCTAACCTGCTCTAATTGAATATTGTAACTTTCTTATTCTCCCGCACAATCAATGAAATTGTCCAAGAGAAAATATATTTGAGTTGCTCAGAGTAAATGGATCAGGTATCAATTAAGATATCGTTGCTCAGAGCAAATCTTTAACATAAATCTTTAAAAACTGGATGATATAATTTGACGATTACTTCTTGAGGGTTACTATCTCTTTTTTCATTTCATTGAATTTTTTCAGATACAAATCATAAATCTCCGCGGGGGACATGAGTTTCAGCTTGCCATCTACATTAGTCAACTGCTTGGAGAGTTTCTTTTTTTTCAGTAGAAGATACACGGCTTCAAGTATCCCCAGGGACTGGCATGCCCTCATGGTGATATTCTGATAGGTATACCGGGAATATCCGAACCCCTGGAGACCCAGGCTTTCCAGTACGGCTGCATCCTGATTATCCTCTCCCGTATTCATCTTTTTTTCATAATAGTAATCGATGAGAAAATAGTATGTGGGCCTCATGGCGTTGAGAATTTCCATCGATTTGTTGTAAAAATTCTCCAGATTTTTTACTTCAGCATACTCCGGATCGGCGTCTTCAATGAAGTGTTCCTTGACGAGTTGTACGTTCTCTATCTGGTTGACAAAGCTGCCCGCACCGGGATAATATTTATCAAGCATTTTCGTATACCTGTCGAATGAGTGGAGAAATTCCTGATATGCCTTGTTACGCTTCAGAAAATTTTTCCATACGCTGCCGAGCCACTTGAATACTTCAGGGGTCAGCTGCAGCTCCGATTTTGTTTTCAGGTTATAAATTATATTGGAAATATAGAAGAGGACATAATTGCTCCCCACGGACTTGAAGTATTCTTCGCATTGCTTCAGGTTGTCCTGGTCGGTGAGCAGTGTATCGATGAGATCGATTACATTATCAATTTCTTTAACGGGGTAGCATTCATAGCTTATGGAAGCCAGTACTGTTTTCCCTATCCTGTCAAGGCTTTGCTGTATATCCATGTAAAACCCTCTGGAGAAAAATCTATAATACTGAAATATTCAGTCAAGTATAATAAGCCTTCATGGTTCTTGTGGATAAATAATTATTGACCGTATGTTATTATCAGGCTACAGTGCTGTCAAGAAATATAAAAAATAGACTAAACATATAGGTTCTCGTGTAAAATTATCAATAAATCGTTTTCAGAGAGTGACACTATGTTAATATTTTTATATTTTTAATAGATGTCCCGTTGGAATTGTTTGCTCAGAGTAAATAATTTTCTGATTGTTGCTCAGAGTAAACTGTTTGTTGAAGAAAAGCACTTTTTGTACCGATGTCAATGACAGAAGATCATGAAAAGAACAATTGTTTTATCAAAGAAAAGTGAAGCGTATATCGGGACATGTCCGGAGAGTGATTACGCCGTTGTGAGGACCGATGACCCGGCTGAGGAAATCGGCCAATTCCTATCCTCTCCCGAAAGAGAAATGGTGCTGGTCCTTTTCTTTATTCACGTCAGCGAGTACGAGAAGCTGTTTAAGACCCTCAGGAAAATCACAGAGAACAGTCTGTTCTATACCATGGTTGTCTTCGGATCGGTGCAGGATATGCAGTCGGACCGGTTCAGCAAGCTCCATCATATTTCTGAATTCAGAAGCACGGCCCTTGTCCCCGAAGAGATTGGATTCATAATCGAGAAATCTTTTTCCATAGCTGATGCCTACTGCAATGACCGCCAGGTGCAGGACGAATATTTCGCCAAGCTCGTCGATACCAAGCAGGACCAGGATGATCTCATCAATATTGGCAGATCGCTTTCCAGCGAAAAAGACCCGGAGAAGCTCCTCTTCCTGATTCTATTCCTGAGCAAGAAAATCACCGGTGCCGATGCCGGCAGCATATATCTTGTTGAAACCGATGAAAAGGGGAAAAAAAGGATGCGTTTTAAGACCTCGCACACCTTTTCACGGGAGATTCCCCTGAACGAGTTTGTCATGGATCTGGACAAGAAGTCAATAGCAGGATATGTGGCTGTCACGGGCGAGGTTTTGAATATCCCCGATGTCTACAAGCTTCCGGAACAGGAGGCCTTTTCCTTTACCCACAATTCATCGTTCGACAGAACCCACAGCTATTATACGCGGTCCATGCTCGTGGTTCCCATGCGGAATTATCAGGATGAAATTATCGGTGTTATCCAGCTCATCAACAGCAAGGAGGATCTGCATAACCGGGAGAATACGGGGAACGAGGCTTTTACGCTAAAACTCGAGACTATGGATGATTTTGACCAGTATGTCGTTCCCTTTGACGACAAGTACGATAGTCTCCTGGAGGCCATTGCGGGGCAGGCGGCTATCGCCATTGAGAATAACCGCATGATAAAGCAGATTCAGAATCAGTTTGAGGAGTTTGTCAGGGCGTCGGTAACAGCCATAGAATCCAGGGACCCGGCCACGTCGGGTCATTCATTCCGGGTCGCTGAAATATGCAAGGCCATGGTCCTGGCCATCAATGATATCCAGGAAGGATACCTGAAGGACTTCCATTTCTCCGAGACGGCGATCCGGGAGATAGAGTTTGCCGCGCTGCTTCATGACTTCGGCAAGGTCTATGTGGACCTCAACATATTCAAAAAGGAGAAAAAGCTCTATCCGAAAGACCTGGAAAATCTCATGATACGACTTGATTATCTCTTCAGGTTCGTCGAACTACAGTACAATCTCAGGGAAAGCAGAATACTGCAGGAGATAAATGAGACAGGGAATACGGCACTTCGCAGGGAGTATGTGGACGTGGCCCTGGAAAAGGAAAGGATGCTTATCAAGATCAAGGAGATCAAGGAAAGGGTACGGGTACTCAATGAGCCCACTATAATGGAAAGAAATCCCGTAGAGACCGTTGACACCATAATGAATGACATCAACAGCATTCACTGTATCGACATTGACGGCAACATTATGGATATCATCACCGATTATGACAGGACCAATCTCATTATACAGCGGGGCAGTCTGAATCCCGTTGAGCGAAAGGAAATAGAGAGTCATGTGGTGCACACCTATAATTTTGTCAGTAAAATCCCCTGGCCGCCGGAATATAAAAATATTCCGGAAATAGCGCTGCGCCATCACGAAAAGATAAACGGGACCGGATATCCCGACGGACTGAAAGGCCGGGAGAGCACCCTCATCCAGGCCAGGATCATGGCCATTGCCGACATATATGATGCCCTGGCAGCCCCTGACCGTCCATATAAAAAAGCCGTTCCCCGCGACAAGGTGCTTTCTATTCTCCAGGAAGAAGTGGAGCGTGGAGTGCTTGACAAAGATCTCGTCGATGTATTTATTGAAAAAAGGATATTTGAAAAAGTTAATATGGATTTATTTCGATATGAAGTCACTCCTCCAGCTTAAAAAGAACATGCTGCTGCTCATGGCATTACTGGCGGTATTCATGGTTCCCATGGATATATCTGCCCGTGAGTTGGTCACCATCGTTTACACCAATTCGCTCAACGGCTATCTCGATTACTGTCAGTGCAGGGAGGAGCCCAAGGGCGGACTGGTGAAACGCGCAACGGCGCTGCGCGGACTGCGAACTAAATATCCCGGCATGGTGCTGGTTGATACGGGCGATTTTCTCACCTTCGAGGAGGATGCGCTGCTGGCTGAATACGTCGTCAGGGCCTACGGATATATGAAGTACGACGCCATCGCCCCGGGTGACCAGGAGTTTTCCGGCGGGATTGACCTGTACCTGGATGTGCAAAAGCGCCTTCCCCTGGTCTGTGATAATCTCATGATTAAAGGAAATGCAAAGGCGGGACGGGCCGCGGTTCGATATAATATAGTAAAACGAAACGGCCTTTCCATCGGTATAATAGGCACCATGTCTCCCGAAGCGTTCAGGTATTACCCGCAGACCCTTACGAAAAAAATATCCCTGACAGACCAGGCAGCTGAAATACAAAAAGATATTGATTATCTAAAGAAACAGGGTGTGGCAATTGTTATCCTTCTGTCTCATTCGGGATATGACCGCGACGTGGAACTTGCCGGGATGCTCCCCGATATAGACGTTATCGTGGGAGGACATTCCCAGACACTGTTGAAAAAACCCCGTATAAAGGGAAGAACGGTGATAGTTCAGGCCGGTGCCAATGGTGCACATATCGGGATCCTTGAGATCAGCGTCGACAAGGGGAAGGTTGCTGTAATAAGTAATAATTTTCAGCTTCCCGACGACCGTCACCCTGAAGACGATCCCGTTATACGAAAGCTTATCAAGGAGTATGAAGCCGAAGTGCAGAAGAAATATCGAAAACTGAGGTTGAAATAGAATGAATCCGATAAGGTCCATAATAAAACAGGCCTTCATAATTGTCATTTTTTCATTTCTTACAGGTATGCTTATCAATGCCTTTCATCCGAAGGGGTATGTCATGGTTGGCGCTTCACGGATGAAGGAAAAGAAAATTGTTTATATTACGGCCGACGAGGCAAAGATCAAGTATGACGGGGGGAGCGTTCTCTTCGTGGATTCCCGGAGTCCCGGGGAATACAATGAAGGGCATGCTGCCGGAGCGGTGAATATTCCCTCGCACCCTGCGTCGGCCATGATGCGCGGTATCGAGGAGAACATGCCTTTTATAAACGGGCCGCGTGAGCTGGTTATTTACTGCTCGGCTCATTCCTGCGATTCATCGGACGTTCTGGCAGCAGAAATATCAGGACTCGGTTATTCCCGAAATATTTATATAATTGAAAAGGGATTTCCCGAGTGGAGCGGGTCGGGATTTCCCGTATCGTCATCGAAGTGAAAAGAGGTCCCTATGGAAGAAGATAGAAGCGGAATGCTGAAACGTATATTGTACGGAAATTATATTACAGCTGTTATACGAATATTCATGGGGTGTCTCCTTATATTTTCAGGATTTTTCAAGGTCCTGGACATTGAGTCTTTTGGAAACGTCATCGGCATGTATGACCTGGCGCCGCAGTGGGCCATCCCCTATGCTGCCGTCACGCTTCCAGTCCTGGAGATCGTTATCGGCACGTTTATCGCCCTGGGGATCAGAATCCAGGCATCATCGTTGCTGGCAGCCGGTCTCATGGTTGTATTCGCCGGTATTATCGCCATCAGTGTTGCGCGGGGCCAGACCTTTGAATGCGGCTGTTTTGAACTGAACCGCCTGGGCATCGGCATCGATGAGCGTGTCAGTCTTTCTCTGGTGGCGAGAGATCTCGTTTTTGCCGCGCTGTATCTGGTGATTATGATGGCGAAAAACAACCTGTTGTCCCTGGAACGGTTCTTTGAACGTTTGAGGCTGAGGTATCTCTGATTGGCCTGCAAAGGTCAGTCTGCGGGATAGCGCAGAAAAGCTATGCTTCCTTCTGAAAGTGTCGTCATCGCAGAAACGGGACTGCATTTTACCTTGAAAAGAAAATAGAGATGTGTCGATTTACCCGTATAATACTGCAGATTTTCACCGAAGAGAGTCTCGAAATTTCCCTGGCCCTTTAAAATAATCAGATCAGCTCCGGAGAAGGCGTGGAGAAATTCATCGGAAGACCGGGAAAAAACAATTCCCGGTGTACTGTCGCCCGTGTCGATCACCCGGGCAAGGGTGTCAATTCCTGCCAGGCGGGCATCCTCGCGGGTTGCGTCGTTGATAATGGGAAGGCCACGCACAGCGTATGTAACGGATTTTTCCCGCATCTGTTCTATGAGAAAACGATCAAAGACTATCTCTCCGGCGTTATCGCCGACAACCAGTATCTGCCGTGAATGTGAAAGTTCTTTTTTAAAGGCGCCATACAGTGCTTCATCCAGGGGCGTATCAAGGGCATGAAGCAGGGATTTTTTTATATCGACCCTATCGCTGCTTCCCGGTGCGCCATAATCTATAATGTTGCCGCTTATGGATATCTGCAGGGCTGTCTTCAGCGGATCTTTGCTTTGAGCTAAAATATTTTTTATTTCCGGTACCAGGGAAAGGGCCGCATCATTACTCTTTTTTTTCTGTTCAGCATAGGGATCACTGTCGTTTATAAGTTTTTTAAGAAGAGTATGGATCTCCCTTCCATAATTGGGAGGCGGCAGTTCCGGATCCATGGATGATGCACAGGCTATAATTTCACGGAGTATGGCGGTCTTTCTGATCCGTGGCAGATCCATGCCGTTGAGTAGTTTTTCCATCTGGCATATGAGACAGCCGTAGCAGGTCATTTCAAGCTTCATTTCTGTACTCCTCGAGGTAACATTATGCCGATGAAACGGTTGATCCCCATAGGGGGAAATCCCGGTGTCAAAAATATGTGATATTTTCAATAGGATTTGACAAAAATTATTACCGATTTGATATTTGTCAAATAACATTGACGTAATTGTTAAAATCGGCGCAGATATGACGTTGTTATGCGCCTTTTTTAGAATCACTATATCAATTATTATAAAGGAGTTTTTATGAGCGGCAGCAAAATTCAATACAGCAATGGAAAAATTACCGTACCGGAAAATCCCATAATTCTCTTTATAGAGGGCGACGGCACCGGTCCCGATATCTGGAGGGCCACCAGAATCGCCCTCGATGCGGCAGTGGAAAAAACATATAAAGGTCAGCGGAAAATTCACTGGAAAGAGGTCCTGGCGGGAGAAAAGGCCTTTAATCAGACCGGGGAATGGCTCCCGCAGGAAACGCTCGACGCCATAAAGGAATACAAGGTGGCCATCAAAGGTCCTCTCACCACGCCTGTGGGAGGCGGCATCCGAAGTATCAATGTGGCGCTGCGGCAGATGCTCGGCCTCTACGCCTGTGTCAGGCCCGTCAGGTATTTTCTTGGAGTACCGTCGCCGGTGAAGCAGCCCGAAAAAGTGGACATGATTATTTATCGCGAGAACATGGAGGACCTCTATGCCGGTATTGAATGGAAGGAGGGCTCCGATGATGTTCTCCGTGTTATACGGTTCCTGAATAAAGAGATGGGCCGTGACATCCCGGAAGATTCCGGTATCGGTATTAAACCCATCAGCATTACCAATACCAAGAAGCTGGTGCGCCGGGCCATTCAGTACGCCATCGACAATAAAAGGAAAAGCGTGACCCTGGTTCACAAGGGCAACATCATGAAGTTCACCGAAGGGGCCTTCAAAGAATGGGGATATGATCTGGCCAAGGAGGAGTTCCGTGGTTTCATTGTAACCGAGGATGAGCTCTGGGACCAGTACAACGGCAAACAGCCCGAAGGGAAGATTCTCATCAAGGACCGCATTGCCGATGCCATGTTCCAGCAGATCCTGCTCAGGCCCGACGAATACGATATCCTTGCCACACCCAATCTTAACGGTGACTTTATCTCCGACGCCCTGGCTGCACAGGTCGGCGGTCTGGGCATGGCTCCCGGCGCCAATATCGGCGACAACGAAGCGGTCTTCGAGGCCACGCACGGCACTGCCCCGAAATACGCCGACCTCGACAAGGTTAATCCCGGGTCCCTTATCCTTTCCGGTGAGATGATGCTCCGTTTCCTGGGATGGACCGAGGCGGCAGACCGGCTCATCGAGGGACTGCAGAAGACAATCGGTCAGAAGAAGGTCACCTATGATCTGGAACGCCAGATGGAAGGTGCGACGCTTCTCAAATGTTCCGAATTCGGAAAGGCCGTGGCGGATAATATTTAATTATTTTTAGAATTTCCCAGGAAGGCGCAAAGAGAAAACCCCGGCGAAGATATTAAAACCGGGCATACATGGACGGTCGCCACCCCTGGGAGGGGTTTTAAAATAATCTCGATCCTTTTAAACTACTCTCGGGTAATTAAGGGAGTCCCAGGCCCCCTTGAGGGGGCGGCGAGAGCCGATATCGGTATTCAATTAATATTTCCGCCGGGGGGGCTTACTTTTCCTTTTATTGTGCCTGCTGGTCAAGTTTATCTACGAAGGCCTTCATGTGCTCCGGGAGGTTTATGCTGAAGCTCATTGTCTTGCCCGTTTCGGGATGCGTGAAGGACAGGGTTGTAGAGGCCAGGAGCAGGTAGGGGACTTTATGCCGTTCCCATTTTTTCGAGTAGATAGGGTCTCCCACGATGGGCATGCTCTCCGAAGAAAGATGAACGCGGATCTGGTGTGTGCGGCCCGTATGGATTTTTATGTCCAGGAGCGAAAAGAGCTGGGTCCCCGTGTTCCACATCCGCTTCAGGGTATATTCCGTGATGGCCTCCTTTCCGTCTTCGACCACGGTCATTTTATGCCGATACTTCCGGTGCCGTGCCAGGGGCTTGCTGATCACATCGTGTTCCTTTCCGGGTCTTCCCGTCACAATTGCCGTATAACCCTTGAAAACGGTACGACCGGCGAATGCCTCAACGAGATTCCGGTGGGCGATGTCATTCTTGGCGATGATCATGAGGCCCGTGGTGTCTTTGTCCAGGCGATGGACTATACCGGGCCGTATAGCCCCTCCTATGGATGAGAGATCATGACAGTGGAAAAGCAGGGCGTTCACCAGGGTCCTGTTCCAATTGCCGGGGCCCGGGTGTACTACCAGTCCCGGTTGTTTGTTTATGACGGCCAGGGACGAATCCTCGTAGACAATGTCGAGGGGGATATCTTCGGGCTCGAGGGCCAGTTCTTCCGGTTCCGGCACGGTGATGAGTATGGAATCGTCGAGCTTTACCTTATAATTGGCCCGTATATCATCGCCGTTAACTTTTATATCGCCGTTTTTTATCAGTTTCTGGATATAACTGCGGGAAAAGTCCAGCTCCAGGGCGTGGACAAGGAATTTATCGATCCTTTCAAGGTGATATTCTTCCGGTACGGCCAGTTCTATGATGCTTCCATGTTCCATGCGTTACTTTATATCTCCTTTGGGGGGAGAGAATCAATATAAGGATGAAATCATTATTAATGCAACCACAGAGGCACAGAGACACGGGGGAAGAGAGAGCGTTGATGATATTATAGTATCCACTATTAATGATAAAAATTGGATAATGAATACCAAAAAACCATCATAGAAAAGATGTTGTACAATCAATACGTTTTTGTGTTCGACTAACTCTCTGCGCCCCTGTGTCTCTGTGGTTGCCTTTTTCCTTATTTATGCTTAAAATAGATTCTTTCCCACGATATTAACACTCTCCCGGGGAAAGATGTAATTGACAAGAAATAAATTTATTTTTAATCTATCGGGTAATCTGCGGCACGGTGCCGTTGTAACAATTGAGAGGTCCGGTGATACGTATAACATGAAATGCATGTGTTATTTTCCCGAATTCCCATGATGCCAGAAAAATGGAACATTGATCACCTGAAAGAGCATATCCCCCTCGTTGCTCCCTATCTTGTCACGCTATATTATTTTGAGATCATATTCATCATGCCCGTCATGTATTTCGTCGTCGGAAAGGCCGGCGCTGTTCTGACAGGGCTGACCCTGGCAATTCTTCTTACGCTGCAGGTCCTGGCGCTCTACTTTAAAAAAGAGATAAACCGGCGTATACAGCTCATTATAACCGATATCCATTTTGCCTATGTCCTGGCGACCCTGGTTAATTTCGGCATGCATGATTTCGACGGGCATACCATAGACATCGCCATGTACGGCATCCGGTTTATAACCATTCTCGCCGATATCCCCCTTATCTGGTTTCTCACCGATGAGAAAGTGAAACTGGACTATTCGGCGTAAAAACCAAAAAAATTATTAAAATCAGTCCTGCGCGACTTATTGTGTTTGAAAAATAATGCCCCACGGTCAATAAAAGGGTGCGGAAATTTGACATGGAGAAGGGATACCTATGATTAAAAAATCTGTGTGCCTGGTTATGATATTGTTTTTTGTGCCAGTGACACTGCTCGCCGCCGCGAGGTCTCTGGAGAAAAAACCCCGCGTGGAGTCTCTTACTGTCCGCTTTAACGGTGATTATCTTAAGGCGTTGTATCTCTATCTCGATGCCCGTACTCCCGAAGAAAAAAACGAGGATGAAAAAAATAAACGGCTTAAGGGACCGGTCATAGTATTTTTTCACGGACATAGCCAGCGACCCGGCGACGGGTATAATTTTACCAGGGAACTGGCCCTGCGTTCCCGTTCCGGCATTGTCATTGTTCCCGTATGCGATACGCCCTTCGGCAGGGATGGAAAGTTTCGCGGCGATGAAGGAAAGGATGTCATTCTCATGGAGGTGGTGAGGCGCCTTCTTGAAAAAAATGCCATATCCATTGATGGCTATGCCACTGATACAGCCATGCCTGTTATTATTGATCCCTGTACAAAGGAGAAAGAGGGGCAGGATATAACCGCGGCGAAACTTGTCGTCGTGGGATGGTCCCACGGGGCCCTCCTGGCACGGCGCATAGCCGGCCGTTATCCCGGAGCAATAATAGCCCTGGGGCAGATGGCCCCGGCGGGTTTTCGGGAATGGGGAGGATACAACTGTGTTGCTCCCGGATGCCTCCTGGCCAGTTTTTCCTGGGAGGGGATGCGCGTCGGCACCGGTATATTCCGCGGTGAGGCCGGTCACATCTGGGATTCAGGATCGGGCATAATCAAGGGACAGGCCGGGGATAACTTTCGTTCCTGTTCTTCGTGCATAAGCGGTAATTTCCATGTCGGCAAGGCCTTCAGAGCCTACAGGGATCTGCAGGAATGTACACGGTATGCCACTGATGCTGATCGCCCAGTCGGGGGCGTGCGGAGTATCGTGGTGATTTTTGGTGACAATGATTCTCTCTTCCGGTATGATAAACTTGCCGGTGTGAAAAAATCGGGGAACGTGACCACGGAAGAGCAGGAGGCCTTTTTCGCGAAGTTTTATCCCGGTTCCGTGAAAGCCGGGGCCCGCTGCCGTCTCCTGGTGCTTCCCGGCAACCATATTGGGCCCCTTGTGCATAATGAGAAATGGGTGGAGGCCGTTCTGGACGGGATTGACCGGAACGGGAACACAGGGGAAGTGCTGGAAAAATAAAAAGGAGGCATCCCATGCCAGAAAAAGTGATCATCCGAAGCATTATAAGTCCTCACCAGAGGGAGTCCTTTACGCAGTTTATCCCTCTGAGTCCTGACATGACGCGCGAGATAGGCAGAACCGTAAAGGAAATCTTTGACAGCCTGGGAGGGGCCGCTCTTCTCAAGTCGAGCCGAGATGTGTATGTGAAGCCCAACGGCATCGATGCCAAGGCGTACTGCTATACCAGGCCCGAGGTAGTGCGGGCCGTCATCGAATACTGGCAGAGTGCCGGGGCACGCCAGGTCTATCTCATGGAAAATTCAACCCAGGCCAATTATACCCGGGTTGTCTTCGAGGTAAACGGGTATCGCGACATATGCCGCGATACCGGCGCCATTCCCCTGTATCTCGACGAGGAGAAAACCATCGGTTTTGAATTTACCGGGAGAAAGAGCATCTATGACGGCGATCCGCGGGGCTATGACCGCAGCCATTGTGAGATGCCCGTAACCGTGACGGAGAAACTGATCCGCCGTAGGGATGAAAACCTCTATGTGAACGTACCCAAACTCAAGACGCATTCCATGGCGGGAGTTACGCTGGGCATAAAAAACCAGTGGGGTTTTCCGGTCCACACCAGCCGCGGTCATGATCACAATTATAATCTTCCCTACAAGCTGACCGATGTGCTCTCCCTGCTGCGGCCCGACGTGACCCTTATCGAGGGGATTGAAGGCACCGTGTACGGCCACTATCCCGTAACCGCCCTGGCGGACCGCTGCGTGAAACCCTTCCGCGTCCTTATCGGAAGCCTGAATGTTGCCGCCGCCGACCTGGCCGGTGCGAAAATCCTGGGCCTGGACAGGGCCGATGTGGCCCATCTTGATCAGGCTATTAAACGTAATCTCACCGGCGGCGTCACGGGTCTCGATGACATTGAACTGGAAGGGGACTTTTCCACCCTGGAAAATATAGACATACTGGGAGACAAACCTTCGTCAGGCAAATATCCTGCCGATCTTTTTGACTTTTTTCCCTGGGATGTGAAGGTCTTGAAAGGTAAGGAGCTGGCCTGCCGCGAGGGATGCGTCAACAATCCCCTGACGCTCCTGCAGGTTCTCTTTCACGATCACAACGGCCGGGGCGGATGGACCCTGGTCATGGGAAAGGGATTTGATCCCGATGAAATAGACGAGATACAGGGCCGGGTCCTGGTGGCGGGACATTGCGCGATAGAAGAGGTTGCTGAAAGGCTCGTGAAGCGCCTGGGAAAAAAGAAGGTGTATCTCAGCGGCGAATGCAATGACCTGGCAGCCACGGCCGAGGCCATGTTTCATCTCATGAAGGTAAATCCCGTGAGCTTCCTGCCGCGCCGGAGAGGTGCGGCGGTGCTGGCCTTTCTCATGGCCAGGCTTCACGGTTCAAAGTCACGGGTTCCCAACCCGCTGTCGCACCTGATAAAGATGGTGTGACAGCGGTCAGTTGTATTTCAGGCCCACGGCCGTCTTGATTTTATCCAGGGTCACGGCTGCCACGACGCGTGTCTTGTCCGCGCCCTTTTTCAGTATGTTGAAAACCTCGCCGGGGTCGCCGGCATAGCGCTGCCGCTGCTCGCGGAAGGGTGCGAAGAATTCCCAGATCATGCCGTTGAGTTCCTTCTTGACCTCACCGTATCCGATGCCGCCCTTCAGGTAGCGTTCCTTCAGTTCGGCGGTTTTCTCCGGTTCGGCAAAGAGTTTATACAGGGCGAAGAGGTTGCAGGTTTCGGGATTTTTCGGTTCCTCCACGGGAGTTGAATCGGTTACGATGCGCATCACCTTTTTTTTCAGGGACTTTTCATCCTCGAAGATGTTTATGGTGTTGTCGTAGCTTTTGGACATTTTTTGCCCGTCGACGCCGGGGATAACGGCCAGGTCCTCGGAGATGAGCGGCTCGGGTATGGTGAAAATATCGCCGTAGGTGTTGTTGAAGCGCAGGGCCACGTCGCGGGTGATCTCCAGGTGCTGCTTCTGGTCTTTTCCCACGGGCACTATCTGGGCGTTATAGAGCAGGATATCGGCGGCCATGAGAATTGGATAGGTGTAGAGACCGGCACTGGGAGTGATGCCCTTGGCCACCTTATCCTTGTAGCTGTGACTTCTTTCCAGCAGCCCCAGGGAGGTATGGCAGGAGAGTATCCAGGTCAGCTCAGTCACCTCGGGTACGTCGGACTGCACCCAGAAGTGGCACTTGTCGGGATCGAGACCCAGGGCAAGGAAATCAATGGCTGCCTCCAGGGTGTTCTTCCTGAGGTAGTCACCGTCCTCCACGCTGGTCATGGCATGGTAATTGACAATAAAACAGAAGAGTTCATGATTTCTCTGGAACTCTATCATGGGCTTCATCATGGCGAAGTAGTTGCCTATGTGCAGGGTGCCCGAGGGCTGTATTCCCGAAAGTATGCGTGACATAATCATCCTCGAATTTAATGGTATTTTTGTTTACATCAAATCACCAAAAAAAATAGTCAATACAAAAATTCTACTTGCAGATTAAATCCCGCATTTAATAATTACAGGCAGATTCATGTAATCATGAAAAGTCACGATAAAGAGGTTTTGTTATGCAACAGAATGTGGGAAGAGCCGACAGCTACATCAGGTTCATGCTGGGCCTGGCATTTTTACTCAATATCTACATCCTCTCACCGGGCGCGATCGGAACGATCATAGCCCTTGCCATTGGAGTATCGATGTGGGTTTCCTCCTGGACCCATTATTGTCCGCTGTATACACTGCTGAAAATAAGCACAGTGGAAGACGGCGGTCCGAAAGAACCGGCGGAACCCGTTTCTCATTCACATTGATGCCGCATATGCCGCTCCTTACGGGATGAAAGGAATTTCGCCCCATAAGGAGCGATCCCTTCCACTGCCTGCAGTAAAAAGAAAATCAGCCGTCATAAATATACTGGACATTTTTTCTTTCAGGCTTTTCCCTGACCGCCATTGACCCTTTCGGGTCAGGTACTGTTATCGTATAATAAGCAGGATAATCATATGCCTTTCAACTTCACTGAAATTATAGGCCTTGCGGCCGGAATCGCCACAACGGCATCTTTTGTGCCCCAGGCATACCGCGTGTATAAAACAAAGAAAACAGGAGATCTTTCGGCGGGGATGTTCATGCTGCTGAACTGCGGGCTCTGTTTATGGATCGTCTACGGCATTCAGAGTATGTCCATTTCCATTATCCTGGCAAACTGCGTTACGCTTGTCCTGGCCCTGTATATCCTGGTGATGAAAATCAGGCACGGGTAGGTTAGCCTTTTACATCGTATGTATTGATCACCGCATTATAAATGGTGGCCAGGGCAATGTCTCCCGGCCCCTTAATATCCGTATTTTTCAGCACGTCGGAGCGGTTCCGGTCGAACCAGGTGTAGAGCCTGCGCATGCCGTCCTTCTCGTCGCCGGCAACGTGGCACAGGGCAACGATTTTTTTAAACTCGTCGCGGGAGAAGAAATTACGCTCCGTTCCCACGACAATGATGAAATGGCTGCCGTCCTTTCCTTCTACGAATTCTATTTTTTCTTTTTCCAGGGCCGGAAGCTGGAATTCTTTGGCCGTCATGGTCCGGTGCTCATAGGTCACCGATTCCGTAGTCTCCTTCAGCCTTTTCCTTATCTGTTTGTTTTTTGCGAATACCTGGGCCTGCTTGATCAGGAAGGCCACCTCTTCATTATCAAGCTGCTTTGCCAGTTCCAGCAGGTTCTTTGTCAGCGGTGAGGGGGCCGATTTTTTTGAGGGTGTCTTTTTTGCCGCGCTTTTGGGAGGGACGGTTTTTTTCGCTGCCTTTTTTGCGGGTGATCCCTTTTTCGATGATTTTTTTGCGGTGCTTTTACCTGTTTTTTTAACGGCCATTGTATTCCTCCCTCCTGTTGATTTTAAATAGTATCACGGTTTTCATTCGTTAAAATAGGATACGACTCCGGCAAAACGGTCTTTCCAGTAAGGGGCCTTCAACGAACTCACCATTACCTTCTTGCCGGAACTGGGGGCGTGGATGAATGTATCATCACCAAGGTATATTCCCACGTGCGAGATGCGGTTTTTCCGGATATTGAAAAATACAAGGTCGCCCGGTCTGGCTCTGTCAATGGGTACTTCGGTTCCATTTTTAAATTGTCCCGTTGTTGTTCGCGCCAGGCTGATTCCGTGAAGGCTGAAAACATGCATGGTAAAACCGGAACAATCGAATCCCCGGGAGCCCGTATCGCCGTAACGATACGCCGTGCCCAGGTATTCACGGGCGGTCCTGATAATTTCTTCGCGCAACGCTGCACTGTCGGAAGCGCTTGTAGTTTGCAGCGGGAGCATGATCGTGCACATGAGAGTTGCAAGGAATGCCCTGGTTCGGTTTTTCATATGCTATTTGCCAATATCATAAAAACACACTGCCGCATCATGCGGCAAAATCAAGAGAATATACAATAAAACAGGAGCAACGTCAAGCCGGTTTTTATTTCCTTAAATAATTGCCAGCACTTCTATGGCATGCTCGTCCGGTTTCACTTTCGGGAAAACCTTGATGACCTTTCCATCTTCATCGATTATGAAGGTGGACCTGATCAGGCCTTCCGATGTTTTACCGTACATCTTTTTCTCGCCCCAGGCGCCGTATTTTTCCGCAATCTTGTGATCTTTATCAACGAGGAGGTAGAAGGGGAGGCCGAACTTCAGTTTGAATTTCTGGTGCGATTCGGCCGAATCGGTGCTTATACCCATTACCACGGCTCCCCGCGCCATGATCTCATCATAGACATCACGGAAACCGCAGGCCTCCTTCGTGCATCCCGGCGTATTGTCGCGGGGATAGAAATACAGCACAACTTTTTTCCCTTTAAAATCGGAGAGTTTGATGCTGCTGCCCGTGTCGTCCTTAAGGGTGAATTGAGGTGCTTTTGATCCTTCTTTTATCATGATAGTCCTACCGTTTCCAGAGTATATATTTAGAAATGATATTCTTCTATTATGGCATTTTCATTGTATGCTGTTACAGTGGAAAGGAAAAGCAAAATATGTAAAACTCTCATAAAATACACAGAATTTCTTGACACGAACATTTCCATGCGTATTGTTAATCATCCTTAATTTTTCACAGCAGGATATTGTCCCGGTACGGGAAGGTTCCGTATATGAAGGGAATATTTGGGGGTGATGAAACAAGTGAAGCTGCAGGACGCCGTCATTTGCATAACCGGGGCCTCTTCGGGAATAGGATGGGCGGCGGCGAAGGCCTTTGACAGGGCTGGAGCCCGGCTGTCCCTTGTTGCACGCCGGAAGGAGCGTCTGGCTGAACTGGCCTCGGAGCTTCGTGATGCCATAATAATTCCCGCCGATATGAGTGACGCATCCCGCGCGGCCTCAATGATCGAGGAAACGGTGAGGCATTTCGGCAGGATCGACATCCTTGTTAACAATGCTGCGGCTATTATCGTCTCCCGTGCCGATGAAACCGGTCCTGATGATCTGCACCGGTCTTTTGCCACTAACCTTGTGGGTCCCCTTGTGGCGGTGAATACGGCTCTGCCCTATATGCGGCGGCAGGGATACGGTCATATCATCAATGTCGGTTCGCCGGGGTTCCTCATCGGTGTTCCCTGCTATACATCCTATGTGTGTTCCAAGGCCGCCATGTCGGCCTGGACACGCACGATACAGGCCGAATGGGCCGATACGGGTATTGTGGTGAGTGAATATTTTCCCGGTTATATCAAAACGGATTCTCCGCCGGAATCGCGGTATACCGGTGTGGAACAATCCCTGGTCATCGATCCCGATGCCAATGCGGTGACCCGTTTTTTTACCCGGCCTAAAAGCGCCGACGATGTGGCCGGGCAGCTGGTAAAGCTGGCGCAAAGGCCCCGCCTCCTGAAGCATTCAGGCATCTTTGTTCCCCTGGGCGCTGTGTTGTCACTGATTCCCCGTATACGGCTGTCCATAGCCAGGGATATGGCCGTATCCGTGAGAAAGCGCCTCGGACTTTCCATTTTCAGCACAGAAGAATGATTCTTGCAAACGGTCCGTGATAAACGTGATTGTTTAGAGATAAAACTTGATGTAAAGGGAGCGAGCGTATGAGACAGGTTATACCGTTGAAAAAAAGACCCATTGACATTGTGCTTCTCATTTTCTTTTTTATCAATATTTCCTTCATTACCTATATCGTGGATGTGGAGCAGCTGGTAATTGCCGACCCGAATAATTTTCAATATCCGTTGTGGCCGCTGCCCTTTCTGGTGGACCTGGTTCACTGGTGGGGGAGGACCTTTGACCCTGTTCTTCTGGCCCGGCCGGCCTGGTGGAAGGCGACGATCTGGCTTGATTCGATCCTTTTCGGCCCCTATTATATTGCGGCCATCTATGCCTTCATCAAGGGGAAGGAATGGATACGCATTCCCAGCATTATTTTTGCCTCTATCCTGTTCACCAATGTCTTTATAATACTCAGCGAGGAACTTTTCGGCATTCACAAAACACCCGAGACAGGGATGGTGCTTCTGGCCAACGTGCCGTGGCTGATATTTCCTTTCATCATCATTTACCGTATGTGGCGCAGCGAGCATCCATTTACTGAAGATAGTACGGAAAATTGAAGTGCTTATGTGAAAAAAAAGCGTTTAACCTATGTTAAACGCTTTTTCAGTATATAGTCAGGATGCAATCATTTTAGTGCTTAACGTTTGAGATTGATAAGCTCCTGGAGCATCTGGTCCGATGTCGTGATTGTTCTTGAATTGGCCTGGAAACCGCGCTGTGTTACGATCATGTCTGTGAACTGCTCGGAAAGGTCAACGTTTGACATCTCCAGAGATCCTGCCACGATCTTGCCGCGGCCTGCCTGTCCCGCAGGGCCGATATTGGCCATTCCCGAGTTATTGGAAACCTCGAAAAGATTATCGCCCACGGCCGTGAGTCCCTGGGGATTGGTGAAAACTGCCGTGGATACCTGTCCGACGAACTGTTTTGTTCCGTTGGAATACACGCCGGTGATCATGCCGGAATTGTCTATGTTAAAAGATTCCATGTATCCCATGGTATACCCATCCTGCTCCACGGCCTTGGTCGTCGATTCCGATGAGAACTGCGTAATGCCCGTCATGAGATTGGATTTTCCCAGGTTGAGGGCGATGGTCCGTACATTGGGATCTCCTGCAACGCGGTAGTTGGCGTTCACCATTAAATCTCCCTGGTTCAGTTCGTCCGGTGAAGATTCGTCGGCTACGGAAACGAGTCGTCCGTCAGGGGAGAATCTAAGGTTGATTTTTGCACTGGGATTGCTCTGGTTTGTCTGTCCGCCGCCTGCCGGAACATCCAGTGTCATGGCGGTATTCGTGTCGGCTATGGCGGCCGATGCGGTCCACTGGTTTGGTTCTGTTTTCCAGAATATCATAGTGAGACGGTGGGCATTTCCCTGCTTGTCATAGACGTCTATGTTGGTCGTGACACCGGCCGAGGCTCTCATTCTTCCTGTTGCGTTGGGCGGAACAACTGAACTGCGGGAGTCCAGGTTGCATTTATATCGTATGTTATTCGTTTCACGTGCTTCTATCTTTCCGAATATGGGGACAATAATGTCTTCCGTTGATCCGCTGGGATTGACTACCATCTGGCCCGATTCATTACGTGTGGCCATCCATCCCTGGACCTTGAGGCCGTTTCCGGGGTTTACCAGCATGCCGTCTTTGTCGAGTCCGAAAGCACCGGCGCGCGTATAAAACTTTTTGTCCCCGTCGGCCACAACGAAAAATCCGTCGCCGGACATGGCCAGGTCGGTCTGGTTTCCCGTGGTCTGAAGGCTGCCCTGTGTGAAAATCCTGTCAATGGAAGCAATGGTCATACCAAGTCCGACCTGTTTCGGGTTGACGCCGCCCTTGTTCTCTTCAGGCTTTGCTGCTCCGGCTATCGTCTGTGAAAGCATATCCTGGAAGGAAACCCTGCTGTATTTGAAGCCATAGGTGTTGACATTGGATATATTGTTACCAACAACATCCATCCTGGTCTGATGGTTTTTTAAGCCCGAAACGCCGGCAAACAATGATCGCATCATAGTGGTATAACTCCTGAATTTTAATTGCTATAGTATTAATATCGAGTATTATCCGATTCTCTTTAGATTAATTATTCTCTTTCTCCGCCGGATTTCGCACGGCATGAACGGCATTGATTGATATTTCATTTGCCCCTATTTTGAGTTTGATCTGCTCATCGGCATAGAAGACCGATGATACGGGACCGGAAATACGAGTATTGGTTACCGGATCAAGAGCGTCCACTACCTTGCCGAGCATATTGAAGGCCTGGGTTGATTCGGAACTTCTGATGAGTGAATGTATTTCCTTGTTAAGATTTGTAATTTGTTCCAGGGATGAGAACTGAGCCATCTGGGCTACAAATTCCTTGTCTTCCATGGGCCTTGTGGGGTCCTGGTGGCGCAGTTCCGTGACAAGCAGTTTCAGAAAGGAATCCTTGCTCATCTGGTTTTTTTCACCCTCGAAATTGACGCCGATTTTTTTATTCGCCTCGTTTACCTGTATCTTCGCTCTGCTCAACTCCGTGGAGTTCATCATAAATTCACTCATGTTTTTCTCCTATATGACTATATTCAAGGCGCCGTTGTGCATTGCCGATGAATTCACTGCATATGAACCGCTCATCTCTTCCGCTTCCTGGGGAAGATAGACAAGGTTTCCGTTGTTCTTTTGGCTTTCGCCGGTGTTCTCTTTATTGTCTCGTACGTTGACCTGGAATTCGCCCACGCTTATACCGGCGTTTTCAAGCTGCTCCTTTACAAATGAGAGGTTTTCCAGAAGAAGCTGTTTCGCTTCATTGGTTTCGACAAGGAAGCGGCCGTTGATGGTTCCCTGATCGAGGCCGAGATGCACGTTTACATTTCCCAGCTCCTTGGGGTTCAGTTTTATATCAAAAGTGCCATTGCGGCTGTCCCTGACCGTTACTTTCGCTTTATCGATGACATCCTGGAGCTGTTCCCGGAAAAGGTTGTTCCGTTGAGCCGCTGCATGGTTGTGCGGGGACTGCAGGGATTGAGGGCTGCTGCTCCTGTCAAATTGAAAATCCAGGCCCGTACGTGAATCGGAGGATACGGTTATTTTTATCCCCTCGTTGTGCTTGTCCGTATTGTTTAGCACGGCATTTTCCGCGGTATCGGGACGTTGATTATTTTTCTTGTCAAGAGATGCCGTCTCTACGGTGTGATGCGGGGCGGAATTGTTTCTGCCTTCGGATTTTTTTGCCATTCCCTGGAGAAGCTTTTCAAAATCGGCAACGAGGTTTTTCAGGTCCGGTTTCTGCGCCTTCAGTTTCTCATCGAGGCTGTTAAGAAGCGACTTCAGGTGAGCCAGGAGCTGTGTCTGGACATCCTTCTTGTTATGCTGTTCATTGCCGAGAGATATATCCTTAAGCTGTTTTCCAAGTTCTTTCAGCGATGACTTCAACGCATCAGTTTCCTGTTTTCCCGCCAGGTTCATGGTGCCGAGTATGGCTGTCAGGGCAGCTAATTTATCCAGGAGTTTTTTGGATTCACTTATGGTGTTACCGATAGAAGTCTTGATATCCTGATTCTTGTCGTGAATAAATACCGGTGTTGGTTTCTGTGCCAGTCCCAGGTTGTCTTTCTGTACTTTCTTTTCAGCAGTGGTAACTGGTGCGGATTTACGGGTATCATCGGTTTTTTTCGTATTATTGCCGGCTTGGATCGTGTCATTTTCATTTTTCTGCGGGAGTCTGTCCGCGCCGGATGTAGGGGGCTGACTATCATTGCCGACGCGGCTGTCCTGGACGGGCCTGCTCAGGGCGGCATTGTCTGTAGATTGTCTGTCCGGAACGGGATTGTCTGTCCGGAGCTGGTTGTTGAATGAATCATCCACATTCCTGATCTGGTTGTTCAGGATGTTGTCGAATGTACCGGGATCCATGCTCCGTTCACTGTTATTGAGCAGTGTCTGCCCCATGGGCATATCAATGCTTCTTTTTAGTTCATGTATTATTGCAGGATTCATCATAGCTCATCCCTGAATTTGAAAATACGTGCCGAAACTCCATTTTACATTTATTAGTATCGTGCGATTTATCATTTTACTGAATGGAAATTTACATTAATTCTTATGTGAAAAAATTATAATGGATGTACAGTGTTAAAAATAACATATATAAAATAATATTTTTTTCTTGACCAGTTGCCGGTACAGTTATATTTTATGTTTGCTCTAAAGTATATTTGAGAGGTAGTGTATGAAAAAGGGTATTGTAGTATTAACTTCATGTATTTTTCTTTTTGCCGCCGTTTCACTGTTTGCCAACGGCAAGCTCATGACAGCCCACAAGAACTATAAGGGCTTCAAAGTCATAGCAAAGTGCACGGATTGTCATAACACAACAACAAAGCTGGAAAAGAAAAAAGGGCAGGATTTTAAAGCGCTTTTAAAAACTGCAAACTGCGCGGGAGCCGGCTGCCACAAGTAAGATAAAAGCCTCCGGTACGACCGGAGGCTTTTTTTATGGTTTTTACACTTGCCGCATACATCCACACGGCATTTCTCCTCGTTTTAAGGGGCTCTGACCCTCATTTAGCTGAAATGTATTTGACATTGATTATCCGCCTTGCATGAGTTATTCCCATGGCTGAACAAATCGTTAAACTGACCCATGAGGAGATAAAATCTGCTCGTCCCGCCCTGGAGGACCTGAAACTCCTGGAACGGCTTCCCGTGTCGGTCATAGCCGAGAATATAAGGAGTCTTTATAACGTGGGGTCTCTCTTCAGAACCTCGGACGGGGCCGGCGTGGAGCACCTCTATCTCACGGGCTATACGGGGTATCCTCCCAGGAAGGAGATAGATAAAACGGCCCTGGGGAGCGTTGAAAGCGTTCCCTGGACGCATTGTCCCGATACAGCCGGGTCAATTCTCAATCTGAGGGCACAGGGATATCAAATTGTAACACTTGAACATACGGACAGGAGCGTTCCCTATACCGAGGCTCCATACCGCTTTCCTCTCTGCCTTGTCCTGGGAAATGAGGTATCGGGTATAACCGATGATATAGTAGCAAAAAGTGATCTCTCCGTGGAAATTCCCATGTTTGGTGTCAAACAATCGCTCAATGTTTCTGTCGCCTACGGGATAGTTGTTTATCACCTGGTGCAGGAGTATAAGGGAATCTCTAATAACTAAATTTGGGAAGCTCCCTTGTGGGCACAAATAGCAGAAAAACCAGGTTTAATCCCCACTAACTCCCCCTATTAGGGGGAGAATGAAAGAGGGGGTTGTAAAACCTGGTTTTTAGAGATGCCCATAAAAAAGTTGCTCTGAGCAGGTAAAATTGATTTTTTTGTTGTTGCAATGAAACAATTTAATGATTTTAGTGTACATTAAAATAACTGATGTTTAAGTACAGTGATCAGGGTCTGAAATCACCGGTGTTATGGTGAAAGAATGGAGGCAGGATATGTGGGATTATACTGATAAAGTAAAGGAATTATATATACACCCCAAAAACGTTGGGAAAATTGATAACGCCGATGCTGTTGCCGAGGTGGGAAGCATTGTCTGCGGAGATGCCCTGAAGCTGTATCTTAAAATAGATGCGAATCATGTGATCACCGAAGCTAAATTCGAAACCTTCGGGTGCGGCAGTGCCATTGCCTCGTCCTCGGCCCTCACTGAGATGGTTGTCGGCAAGACCGTGGAAGAGGCGGAAAAAATTACCAATCAGGATATCGCCAAATTTCTTGGGGGACTTCCCGAGGAGAAAATGCATTGCTCGGTCATGGGCAATGAGGCGCTGGAAAAGGCCATCAAGTCATGGCGGGGCGAGGATATTTCCCACGATGAAGACGTGGAGGGTGAGATCGTATGCCAGTGTTTCGGCGTAACCGATCCTCTCATAAGAAAGGTCATCCGGGAAAATAATCTGAAGTCCATCGAGGATGTGACGCACTATACCAAGGCCGGCGGTGCCTGCGGTGCCTGTATCCATAAGATCGAGGATATTCTCAATGAAGAACTGGACCAGGCAGCTGTCACGGCTAAAAAACCCGATTCACGCAAGCCCCTGACGAATATCAAGCGGATGCAGCTCGTCGAGGAAACCATAACGGATGTTATACGCCCCGAACTTCAGAAAGACGGCGGCGATATTGAGCTGGTGGACATGGACGGGAAAAAGGTTTTTGTTGCTCTCAGGGGGAGCTGCTCCAACTGTGTGGTGTCCAGCGTGACACTGAAGAACCTGGTGGAAGCGAAACTCCGCGAGTTCGTCGAAGAAGATATTGAAGTGATAGAGACGCGGTAACCGGGCATATCCGGCAAGGAGACATAGATGGAAAAGGTCGTGTATCTGGATAACAACGCAACAACCATGGTTGACCCGGAAGTGGTCGATGCCATGCTCCCCTTTCTCTCGAAGAGATATGGCAATCCCTCAAGTATGCACAGCTTCGGCGGAGATGTGGGAAGGGATGTCGTCAGGGCCAGGGAACAGGTGGCCCGCCTGCTTGGTGCCGAGCATGATTATGAAATTGTGTTTACCGGCACGGGTACCGAGAGTGATAATTATGCCATCATGGGAACTATTTCCTTCTATAGGGACAGGCGTCATATCATAACCTCCCGCGTCGAGCATCCGGCCATACTCTCGCTTTGTAAAAAGCTGGAGCGTGATGGATACCGCATAACCTATGTACCCGTGGACAGGGAGGGGAACCTGGACGTTCAATTTCTGAAATCATCCGTTGATGACGATACGGCCATTGTGTCGATTATGTACGCCAACAATGAAACCGGAGTCATTTTTCCCGTGGAGGAGATCGGTGCATTTTTGAAAGAGAGGGGCGTCCCCTTTCATATAGACGCCGTTCAGGCAGCGGGAAAGATTCCTATCGACGTCAATAAAATCAACTGTGATCTCCTCTCCATTTCCGGACATAAATTTCACGCGCCCAAGGGAATCGGCGCACTGTATGTGCGCAGGGGGACCAGGATGCGGCCTATGATGTACGGTGGCCACCAGGAAAAGGGGAGGCGTCCCGGAACGGAAAATGTACCGGGAATAATAGCCCTGGGCAAGGCCGCGGAGCTTGCCATGGAGCACCTGAAAGATGACAGGGAGATGCAGCGTCTCCGCGACAAGCTCGAGAAGGGACTGCTGGCGAAATTCGGCAACTCACATCTCAACGGAAACCGCGACAGGAGAGTTCCCAATACAACGAACATCGGATTTGAATATATCGAAGGCGAGGCAATTTTGCTGCTCATGAACGAGTTTGGTATCGCCGCTTCCTCAGGCTCGGCCTGCTCATCGGGGTCTCTGGAGCCTTCCCATGTGCTTCGTGCCATGGGCGTTCCTTTTACTTCCGCACACGGCTCCATCCGCTTCAGCCTGAGCCGCTTCAGCGTTGAAGAGGAGATAGATCATGTCCTGTCAGTCATGCCGGAAGTAGTCAACCGCCTGCTGGAAATTTCACCCTACTGGGACAATGAAAAGAAACAGGGTCTGCCCATCAATCTCTGACGCGAATTGAGTCGTATCCTCAGGCTTTGGAGAAATGCCGGTGGCGAGAGGCCTTAATTTTCAGCTGATGGCGAGGCGGAGATACGGTGTATCTCCATCGCAGCTCCGGCACCGGCTGCCGTCTTTTGTCGGGTATGCCTCGCCGCAATCGGGGCACAGTGCAACGGGTCCCATTTTTTTTCGGCGTAATTTTTCCGGTTCAACGCGCACTTTCTGTATGCTGAGAAGGTCATGGCCGGCCTGCTTTATCTGACCCATCAGAAGATCGTAATCCTGCTCCTTTTTCGTTTTCAGCTTGAGGAACCAGCTGTTCACCTCGGGCCAGTTTTTCAGCTTGTCCATATCAAGATATACCCGTATTCCTTCACCGCTGTTCTTTTCGAACAGGGTCACAGCGAATTTTCCGAAGCCGAGGACGGTGAGCCAGCCGTTACCGATGGTGCATGGCGTGAGCAGCTGAATGGCGTCGGGGAGACATACGGGCGTTTCGCATATGGCATCGAAGAAATCGCCCTCTGGAAGGTTTTTAAGGGCCAGGTCCACCATGAATCCGCCGATGATGAGGCCCGGGGCGGCACTGCCGTGAAAAGATGTGACGATTCTGACATACTCTTCATAGGAATAGGTGCCTATATTCATAAATTAAAACTCCTTTTTAGTTAATACACCAGGGACAGCCGGGGTTCCCTCGCTGCTCTGGCCATTGGGGCATCCGATACCGGGCGACTCACGGTCTGCTTCATCCAGTCCGTGTCAATCTTACCCTGGACAATGCGAAGTATTTCATCGGCCAGATACAGTGCCTCATTAATGTCATGTGTGACATATATGATGGTAACAGCCCTTGCTGTCCACTTCGGAGTAAACCGCCGACAGGGCGCAGAATGACGCATCTACGAATTCACTCGAGGCATACTGAAAGGACCGTGCTATATCCTGTGCGGTAACCAGCGTGATGTCGGTATTTTTTCCGAATTGTGCAGCCAGTTCTTTAAAGGGCCTGATAAAATTGGTTGCCGAGGGTATGCTTATTTTTTCCTGTGCAGGGGAAGCAGGGTGATCAGTAAGAACAGCTATGGCAAGTAGGAATTGCCACATTCTAAACGGTTTGTTCATGTCTTCTTGCTTCGCTTTCATTGATATAATTACATATGCCAAAAATAACATAATAAATAATTATGTCAATAATTAATCAATTCACTCCGGTGCCGGTGAAGGGCATGCTGTATTTCAGGACTCATGAACTTCCTCATCATGGGGCCCGACAGGTGAGTGTGGACATCGATGCCTTCCTTTCGCGTTGAATCGGGCATGAAAAGCAAGGACCAGGGGACGGGATAGGTGCCGATGGTGATCCAGAAGGGAGCGCCGCTCCCGAAGTCGGCGCCATAGCCATTATACGGAGCATCGCTGGAGATGAAGAGGTCGTCCCTGAAGGGATCATAGTCGGCGAATACCCTGAGAAGCTCACCCTTGCGGAAGCGGTGACGGAGCCAGGCCATCTGTTCGTTGATGGCGCCCTGGTCTATGGCATTCACCTGCTTTCTGCTGATAGCGGCGACCTGCGAAAGGGGCGCCCGTACCAGGGTTTCGTGGTCCAGGTCCAGGATCATGTGGAGTGATGCATTGCCGAAAAAATGTTCCGGAAGCGGGGGATGGCATTTTTTCCGTATATTGGCCACGAAGAGCAGCCTGCGGCGGTCTTTGTCTTTGTCCTTTAACGAGGCCATGACCTGCCAGAGATGGCCGCAGAGCGCGTCGTTGGTGGAAATCCGCTGCGTTTCGCCCGTATCTGACCGGGATGCTGCCTTTTTCATATTATCAAGTTCCCCTCGCGTGAAATGAATTATTTCACTGTGTATGCTTCTCTTGCTGCGGAGAAACTGCACGGCCGAGCGCAGCATGCCGCTCCGGGAGAGGACACGGAATCCGCGGTGATGCCGGGGATAATTCTCCAGGGCCATTTCATTTTCAAGAAGCATGCGGTCATGGCAGGGCGGCTCAAAGGGCAGTCCCCGATGGGTCCGTGCCCAGGAGTCTATAAAGTGGAAGTAGCTTTCTCCGTCGGCGATGCTGTGGAGAATGCTCACGCCCAGTACGGAGCCTCCTCCCTGCATGTGTGTCAGTTTGATTGTAGCCAGGGGATAGTTCCTGTTTTTTACCTTCCAGGGGACAATATCATCGATGAAACGGCGGGATATATCCTTGGCGTGATTGGCTGGACCGTAATCTGCCATGGGCATGACGGAATGAGCTACGGTGAAGCGAAGGCCGTGGTCATTGCAATGGACATACTGTTGCCCTTTTCTTTTATCGTTCCGGAGTCTTCCCGTGAGCACGGGGAATTCCTTCAGTGTTTTCACAAGGGACGCCTTCAGGGATTTCTCATCCAGGCTGTTCCGGAAAAAAAAGGCGAAGCCTATGGCGTATATTCCTTCGTATATGTCAAGAGAGGTCAGAGGGACAATTCCTTTGTCGTCCGTATCTCCTCGTATCAATTCGACCACTGTTTTCATTGACGTCTTCCCGGTGACCATGATCAATCGATAGTATTCAAGATGAGAGACACAGCATGGTCGGCGATGCTTTCCAGGTGTTTTCTTGAGTAGAGCGGGTCAGTGGCGACAAAGTTCCAGGTCATGCAACGGTCCGTCATTGCAATGATGGAATAGATCATTCCCGAGGCCCGGCTCGACGAGGCGAAGCCCAGGCTCTCGATATTCAGATTGCTTCGTGTTGTCCCCATGTCGATCCTCCCCATGTTACTCACAATGGTCATTTTCTGTTTGAAACCGGCATAGAAACGGTCCAGCGACCGGGCCGCGAAATTGTCGTGGCCTATCCAGCGTATGATGCCGTCGTAGAGGTTCAGGCCCAGGAGATGGAGCATGGGCTCTCGGGCCTCAATGCTTTCCAGAAGGTCACTCCGGTGTTCACGGGCCAGTTCCCAGAGGCTGCCACGGATATCGACACGGTGAACCGTGTTGCATGAGCCGGCAAAGTTGCCCATATCACCGTCTGCCGCTCCGGAGAGTATGTTGCGCAGGTTTACTGCCGACATGAGGGCCATGGAAACGGGTTTCCGGTGGTCAAGGTCGTGGGCAAGGGCCATGAGGTGCGCTGCCGTGAGCGCGCTGTTAACGGTTGTGCCTTCACTTCTGGCTTTTTCTGAAAGTTTTTTCACCGTTGTACCGTCAATCTGACGTGGGACTATCTGTATCCATCGTTCATGGAGGGGAGCCTGGCCGTCATACTCCGGCATTATGGAACCGCCTGATTCTCTGAGATGCTTCATGTAATGGTGGTTGATTTTCATATAAGCCAGAGCTCCCGGGATACCTCTTGTTTTCCGGGGGAAATAGGCCTCCATCTTTTTTTTGAGTATCAGGGGCTGGATATCCATGATTGTTTCATCATTAATGAAAGCAAGGAGATCGCGCATCATGCCGGCACCCGCCATGCCGTCGCCTATGGTATGGGAATAGGTGATCAGTATTGTTGACCTGCTATTGCCATGTGTCGCAAGGACACAGCGGAGCAGGGGGCCCCGGTCAATGGGAAGGGGTGTGTTCAGTTCACTTTCCGCGACGGTATGCCAGGATTCCTCGGGCAGGGATATTACTCTCAGCGGTATCGCGGGCACGCCGCCGCTCATAAACCGTGGTCCTGAACGCCGCCTGTCGATTCTGACCGTCATGAGGGGGTGCCGTTTCTGCAGCAGGTCCAGGGGCCGGCGGAGCATATCCTCCGTGATGTGACCGGCCACCCGGGCATGGACCACAACATTGGTGTGGAGAAAATTCTGGAGCATGAGATGGTACCGTTCGAGTCCCCCGAGCTTTCTCGCGACAGTTTCTTTTGTTTCCGTAGCGTTTTTTCCATTCATGGTGCGTTTCCCTTCCGGTGCAGGACCGCCGGTGTTTCACCTGCGGGCGTATAGATTATAGGTGGGTGATTTGATCACTTCGCACCAGTGCGGTTGTTCGGCAACTACATGGGCAAAGCCCTTCTTTTTCAGCAGATCCGATACCGCTGCGAGCCGGCCGTCAATATCATGCACTTCCATGACTATCTGCCGGATTTTCGGCCAGTCGCCGTCGGCGATTCCCCTCAGGATGTCCAGTTCGGCGCCTTCAGTGTCAATTTTCAGGAGATCTATGGTTGTTACGGAAAATTCCCGCATAACCGATGAAAGGGAAGTAAGGGGACATTTCACTTCACGCGCCGCCAGGGACTTTTCAATTTTATTCCGTATGAGCCATCGTCGTGCGGGGTAGAGAATCATGAGAAGAAAGTAAACGGCGGGATTGGTCTCTTTCAGCAGATGCAGTACATCATCGGGATCGGTGTCATGGTACATTTTTTCTTTTTCAGCCCTGTTCATGGTGGAATTGCCGCTCATGGCGGTATAGCAGGTAAAGACCGCTTCACGGGGCCCATCGAGGCGGGTCAGTCCCATGTTGAATAATTTGATGCGGCCTCTGTGATCCAGGGCGTCAATATTTTTTTTAAGAATTGAAAATGTCTCGGGTATGGGCTCAAAGGCGTACATGGAGATGTCATTACCGCATTCACGGGAGGCAAAAAGGGAAAACATGCCTATATTGGCCCCGGCGTCGAAGACCGTATCGCCGTGTTTCAGGGTGATGCCGTGGCGCAGGTATTCTTTTTTAATGAAAATCTCATCATATATGAAACGTGCTTCCTCGATGGTGTGAAAATAAATCTTTCCCTGGTCCGGGAATATAAGGTAATTTTTTTTATTCATTTTACAATCCTCTGGAAAGGGATATTTCGTTGTCAGGTTTTTCATGGTGGAACAAGAACCGGTTATTGGATAAGCGGGCGTTGATAATTTCGGCGGCAATGGCGGCGCCGTTATTTTCAGCATGCATGGTTTCTCCCAGGGCCCTGGCCCTGACAGCCATGCCGCTGTCGTTGAGTATCCGCCGTATGCCCGCGGCGAGCAGCCGGGACGAGAACTTTTTACGGTCCATAGATCGCGGTGCCACACCTATATCCTCCAGCACCCTTCCGTAATATTTCTGATCGGCAATGTGATGGACCACCAGTGACGGAACGCCGGCCCTGCATGCCGCGTAGGACGTACCTGCGCCGCCGTGATGAACAACCATCCTGACATTTTTAAACAGATAATCATGGGGGACATAGTCGACAAAATGGACATTGTCGGGACACGACGCTGCTTCGATCATGCCCCAGCCGCGTTGTATTACGGCGCTGATGCCCGTATCGGCGATTGCCTCGAGGAATATTTTCGCAACGATATCCCCATCCTCGCCGCCCATGGAGCCAAACGTGAAGGCTGCCTCGGGCTTGCGTGTCCTGATAAAATGTTCAAGATTTTCGTCGATCACCGGGGATTCGCCTTCACGCAACCAGGGACCAGTGGGAATGAACGAGGCCGGCAGGTCGGGATAGACTTTACCCAGGTAGCGGGATCCGGCTATGAAATTGAGATCCGGAGAGTAATTGCCGAATACGCTTGATTTTCTTTTTCTGCCGTCGAGTCCGCAAAGGAAGCTGCTCACATGCCGGTCCAGGGGCGCCATGCTTTTCTGCGCCACTTTCCATAACAGGGAGTTTACCACGGTTCCCATATCGGGGATGTCCATGGGGCCGTGGTATTTTGTGGGGATCATGCCGGGGCAGAGAATGACCGACGCCCAGGGCAGGTTGTTTGCCGTCACGGCATGCTGTCCTGTCACGTCGAAGGTGTGACAGACGGCGAAGTCGGCTCCCCGTGACGCCTGTACGCAGTCATGATAGCGTTTTTCCCCGTCGGCAAGTATCACCTCGTTAACGATGTGCCGGTACTGTCGGATCCGGTTCATGTGCCTGGTTCTCTCCATGAGGCTGCGGATCTTATCCAGGTCCAGGGGATCGCCGGCGGCATGGAAGGGAATGCCCCGGGATTCAAAGAGATGCCGATATATGTGGCCCGATATTACTTTTACCTCGTGACCTTCTCTGAGGAGTTCCCGGGCAAGTGGAATGAAGGGCTCCACGTCTCCGGTGCTGCCCACTGTTGTAATTGCTATTTTCATGAAGAATATGCCCCGGCTGCAGGTTTTTGTCCAACTGGTTTTATTTACTCGTTTAGCGCTAAATTCAGATACCTTTTTTATGCATAGCCACTATCTGTCAAGTTTTATGTTGTATCATGGAGTTTATGTGAGTTATAAATCACTAATTTATACTATTTTTCGTAAAAAATCATTGACGTTATTAGTGCATAATATACTTCAGTCAACCTGACATAAAGAAAATTGAGTTGGAAAAATTTATATAAATAAATATACTAAATTGCACATAAAAATTCATACAACCTTCTCCTGAAAATTCAACTGATACAACTGTTACATAGCAATATGATGGCAGTCTCCTGAAGGTAGTATTTTCTGCGCACTTTAAAACAAACCGGAGGGACGTCTTTGAACAGAGCACGAATTGAGAGTATCGGTTTATATCTGCCCGAGACCGTGGTCTCCACAGAGGAATTGGTATCGAGGATGAATACCAAGCCAATTTTTGATCTTGAAAAAATCACGGGCATCAAAAATCGTCGGTTCCGCAGCGACAGCAAGGGTGAAGATACCAGCACCCTGGCCCTCAACGCGGCCAGGGACTGCCTGGAGAGATCGGGCTATGATGCGGCAGATATGGACATTATAATAAATGCTTCAATTTCGAAATACAACGGCAGCCATGTCTGCTATTTTGAACCGACACTGAGCCATTTTGTCAAAAACGGGCTGGGAGCCCATAACGCCATCAACTTCGATATAGCCAACGCCTGCGCCGGCATGAATACGGGCGCCATGATTTTAAACAACATGATCCGGTCCGGTGCGGTCAGGCGGGGCATGGTGGTGAGCGGGGAATGCATCACGCCTATCGCCGACACTGCCATTAAAGAAATCAGCGAGCCCATGGACGACCAGTTTGCCTCACTCACCGTGGGGGACTCCGGGGCGGCCTTCATAATGGACGAGTCGCCCGACGGGAAAGAGGGTTTTGATTTTATCGATTTCACCACCGTGGCCCATTACGCGGAGCTCTGTTTCGGAATGCCCAGTGAAAAGAATCCCGGCATCGCCATGTATACCAGGAGCAAGGAAATGCACAACAAGGACCTGGTGAACACATGGCCCCGACTCCTGGCAGACCATTTTGAAAAAAAGGGGACGATGTTCAATCCTCTGGACTACGATTACATCATCACCCATCAGGTGACTGTAGGGGCCATCAAGACATATCTGAAGGCCGGGAAAGAGTATTTTGACACCGATATGCCGGCCACTCTGACCAGCGTGGAAGAGTATGGCAACACCTCCACCACCACGCACTGGGTTGTGATATACAACGCCCTGAAGGAGAAAAAAATCAAACCGGGAGACCGTATTCTTCTTCTGTCATCGGCATCGGGTATTGCAATCGGTTTTCTTTCTTTCACAATCGGGAACATTGAGGTTTAACATGGGAACAGTAATACGATCGACATTTGTCAGTATGGATAAAAATATACACAGCTCCATAGAACACGCGACCTGTGCAGCCCGGGAGTGTATTTCCGGTGCCGGAATAGATAAGGATGATATCCAGCTCATCATAAACACCGGCGTGTACCGCGACCATAACATTGTGGAACCCGCCATTGCGGCCCTGATACAACAGAGACTGGGCATCAACCCGGAGTTTAAAAACGGGAAGAAAACTTTCGGCTTTGATCTCATCAACGGGTCCTGCGGTTTTCTCAACGCCGCGCAGATTGTGAAATCAATGTTCGACAACGGGGATATCCGATATGCCCTGGTTGTCTCGGGCGACGTGCATCCCTCGAAGCAGGAAACGGAAGAATTTCCTTTTACCCACAGCGGTTCCGCCGTGCTTTTCGAGAACACCGGCGATGAAAAGGGGTTTCAGGATTTCATGTTCAGGACGACTCAGGATATATACGAGGGATTTAAATCAGTCGTGGATGTACGGATCTACGGCAGCCAGGGAAGAGGAAATATTGCTTTTGATATAGACAAAGACTATCCCGATCACCTTGCCGCTTTCACCGGTGAGTCCCTGCAGCGTTTTTATGACGAAAACAGCCGGCTCAGGGAGATCGATCGTGCCGCGGTCAAGCTTGTCACATCACAGCCAGTGAAAGGATTTGGAGAAAAGATTCTTGCCGGGGCAGGGATTGATTCCATTTCCGCCATCTGTGTCCATGATAAGTACGGAGACTCTCACAGTTCCAGTCTGCCCCTGGCCTATCATGAGGGCAGGGAGAACGGATTCATCGGTGATGACAACAGGATCATGTTCGTCGGGGCCGGAGCGGGGCTTACCGTTGGGCTGGGTTATTATATCTCGTGAGGAGATCAGGATCGGGGCGGAGCCACATTGCTTCAAAAACGGGAATCATATGAATAAAAAAAACAATAGTAACGATGAAAATGCAGACAAGGGCAGGAAAAGAATTTTTGCTTATTCCTCCATGGCCGTGGCCCTCCTTCTTCTGCCCGCCGGGATGTATGGTATCGCAGTGATTTCGGGCCGGCCCCTTTGGGGACTATCGGCCTTTCTCGTGACCCTGGCCCTTCATCTTCCACAGCTTCCCGGGGCCTATAGGATAGGCAGGAAAAAAAATCTTTCCACGGCAAGGATAGTGTTCATGACGGTATTTTTCGGCGCTTCGTGGTGGAAACCACTTGAAAAAGGGATCATAGACAGATAGAGCGGGGCTGATGAAATGAAAGTTTTGATCACCGGTGCAAGCGGATTTCTTGGAAGCCACATTGTCGATGCCTGTATCGAACGGGGCGACATGGTTCGCGTCCTGGTCCGTGCATCCAGCGATATATCCTACCTTAAGAAATACGACAATATTGAATATGTCCCGGGAAGTGTTGAGGATGGCTCTTCGCTGCGAAAGGCTGTAGATGGCATTGAGGCCGTGTACCATTCCGCAGCCCGATCCGCTGACTGGGGGACCCGCAGCCAGTTTTACGAAGCTAATTACCTCGGGACGAAAAACATGCTGGATGCCTGCAGGGCCGGCCGTGTGAAACGGCTGGTATACGTGAGCAGCCCCAGTGTCGTTTTCGATTATCACGATGAAAACTTTATAGACGAGGCGCAGCCGTATCCGCGCCGGTATGCCAATGTCTATTCCGAGACCAAGGGCGAGGCGGAAAAACTTGTCCTGACGGAAAACGGCGCAGGTGGGCTTACCACCGTGGCACTTCGTCCCCATGCCATATGGGGCCCCCGGGATCGCATAGGTTTTTTCCCGCAGATTCTTTCACAGATACGGGCCGGGAAATTCAAGGACCTCTCGGGCGGCCGTAAGATACTCGTTGATCTTTGTTACGTCAAGAACGCCGCCCGGGCCTGTATCCTGGCCGCCGAATCATCGCGTGCCGAAGGCAGAGTCTATTTTATTACCGATAACGAGCCGCAGGGCATCAGGGAATTCGCTGCCCGGGTCTGCGCCCTTTTTGATCTGCCCGAACCGGTTGGTTCCGTCAGCCCCCGAACAGCCATGGTTGCGGCTCGTCTCATAGAAACAATCTGGAGGCTTCCTGGCCTGGCCGGGAAAAAACGGCCTCCCTTCACGCGCTATTCCGTAGGAATACTCACCTGTTCCACGACATATTCCATCGAAGCGGCGCAGCGTGACCTGGGATACAATCCCGTTATAGATGTATCAACGGGATTACGCATTCTGAAGGAGTGGATAGATGAAACGGGAGGTGTTGATGAGTTCCTTAAATATACCTGATGTTCGCGAGATCGTCAATATATCGGTTCATCTGAAAAAACATGCCGCCACGGACCCAAACCGGAAGGCCATAATCGTGCCGATGCTGCGCGGCGGCGACGGACGTCGTTCCTATGATCATTACACTTTCGCATGGCTCGACGGGAAGTCAGATAATTATGCCCGGGGTTTTATCTCGGCAGGAATACATCGCGGTACAAAAACCATAGTCATGGTACGCCCCGGCATCGATTTCATTGCCATTACATTTGCACTCTTCAAGATCGGTTCCATACCGGTATTTGTTGATCCCGGCATGGGAATAAGGCGCATGCTCCACTGTTTTAACGAGACCGGGGCCCAGGCCTTTATCGGTATTCCCATTGCCCATGTCATACGTGTTCTGGGCAGGGGATATTTCCGAACCCTGAAGTCATGGATCACTGTGGGCCGGCGTTGGTTCTGGGGCGGATTTACGCTGGAAGATATGGACATAGATGAAAAGGATGAGTTTGTCATTGCTGAAAGCGATCCAGACGAACTGGCCGCCATTTCCTTTACTACGGGAAGCACCGGTCCGGCCAAGGGGGTTTCCTATACCTGGAAAAACATGGACGCTATGCTCAGGCAGCTTAAGGAACAATTCAATCCCGGACCGGGTGATATAGACTGTCCCACGTTTCCGCTCTTTGCCCTGTTTGACGCAGCATCGGGCTGTACCGCGCTTCTTCCCGACATGGATCCACAGAAGCCGGCCCAGGTCAATCCCGATAATATAATTGAAGCAGTCCGTGACTACAGGGTGTCCATGATGTTTGCTTCACCGGCCCTGCTCAACCGTGTGGGGCGCTATTGCAGGGATCGGGACATATCACTTCCCTCCCTGCGCACCGTTATCTCGGGCGGTGCTCCTGTCTCGGGTGCTATCATGCGCTGTTTCAAATCAGTCATGGCCGATGAAGGGGAGCTCTATGCCACATACGGCGCCACGGAATGCCTGCCTATATCATCCATCGGCAGCCGCGAGCGTCTTGAGCCTGCCATGGACTCTATGACAAACAGCGGTATGGGAACCTGCGTAGGACTCCCCTGCGGGCTCGATGTAAAGATAATCGCCATTACCGATCTGCCCGTGGACTCGTTATCTGAGGATATCCTTGTGCAGGGGAGGGGTATCGGGGAGATAATAATTTCCGGAGATCACGTGAGTCCCTGTTACTATGAGAGGGCCGCCGACGATGCACTGGCAAAAATTTATGACCGCAACAAAACCTGGCACCGCACCGGTGATCTGGGGTGGATTGATGCCCAGGGGCGCATCTGGTTCTGCGGCAGGAAAAAACATCGTGTCGTCACGGACGGGGGAACCCTCTACAGTATTCCCTGCGAGGCCGTATTCAATACACATCCCGCTGTTTTCAGGAGCGCCCTGGTGGGAGTCCCCCGGGACGGATACCAGAAACCGGTCATGTGCATAGAACTGGAAAAAGCACACCGGGAGATGAATACCGACAGACTTGAGAGAGAGCTGCTGCAGATAGCACGGAGAAAAGAGATCACGAAGAATATCGATACGATACTATTTCATCCGTCATTTCCCGTGGACATCCGCCACAACGCCAAGATATTCCGTGAGAAGCTGGCACTGTGGGCCGCGGCACGGCTGAAGTAGTCTGAAAGACGGGGATCACGGTTTCTCAGAAATGATACCGGGCGGCCCATATCATTCCGTCCGGACCAGCCGTTACTACCGCATCAATGGCACCGTAATAATCATGAGAGCGCGGGGTGAATATCCAGTATGCAAGGTTGCCAATCACCATACCTACCAGGGAACCTGTCAGTACATCGGTAAAATAGTGTTTATGGTTGCGTACACGAGCAAAGGCTGTCAGGGCTGCCATTCCGTAGAGTGCCGTACCGGGCATTATATATCCTGCCATTATCCTGACCGGGGCAGACGATGAACGCAACGGTCCCGTCGAGAGCACGTCTCCAGCATAACCTGTGAGGAAAGAGGCGCAGTAAAAACCCGAGGATGCATGGCCTGAAAAAAATGAAGCGTTGTCAGAGCCGTCGGGCCTGGGCCTTTGAACCGATATTTTGGTTAACTGTGTCGTCAAGGCCGTGGCGGCATATCCCTCCCAGAAGCGCATCAATATGATTTTTCGCCGTATCCTCTCCTGGCCCTCGGCATTAAAGGCACTGAATGCCATGAAGGAAAGACCCGCGATAGGTGCCCCCCAGTTGAATGCATCTGCTGTTATTCCCAACGGACGGTTAATGCGCAATGGAAAGTGATGGTCAATCCGGTAATCGATAGTGTTGCTATGTTCATCGGGGGGCGTATTTTTCTCATAGCCGAAAAACCTGATGAACAGGGAGGCCGCGGTTATGCCTGCCGTTGTGATTATTTCGGCATAGGTCGGTTCTATCAGTTTCGTTTCTCCGGGGTTGCCGGCGTTAGAAGGGATGCTCAGGAGGCAGATTGCCGCCGTGATGCACATAACGTATGATAATCTGTAGCGAGCGCTTATCATGGTAATTATATGAAACGTGCCGCAGCACAGGAATGGCCGCGGCACGTTTTTTATTGCATTATATCAAGCCCCTACGCAAGCCCCTACCGTATAACATCGTTAATGAGCTTGCCGAGCGTCTGGTCATGGGTTGTGATAGTTTTCTGATTGGCCTCATAGCTTCTCTGAACCTCGATCATATCCACCATTTCCCGTATGATATTGACATTGGATTTTTCCAGGAATCCCTGGCGCACCATAACTTCAGCGGGAGGAAGGGGCGGTCCCGAGAATTCCGTTTCACGGTACATGGAATCGCCCTCTTTTTTTATCTCGCGGATATTCTCAAAGTCGACAATTTTCAACCGGTCCAGAACTACCGGTTCACTCCAGTTATTGTTGGCCATGTTCACCATATCACGGGGGTCGCGGGACAGATCATCGTTGATAAGAATCTCCCCGCGCTCGTTTATCATGAAATTGTTTTTCTGTACAGTTATGGGGCCGTTCTCACCCAGGACTGGGTTGCCGTTATGAGTTACCAGTATGCCGTCCTGGTTTATGGTAAAAGAACCGTCACGGGTGTAGCGTTCTCCGCGTTCCGTGAGTACCGTGAAGAAACCGTGCCCCTCCAGGGCCAGGTCAAAGCTGTTTTCAGTCCTCTGAAGCGAGCCCTGCTCGAATTCCGTAAAGACTTCGTTGACTTCAACGCCTGTACCGAGCTTGCCCACGTAGGGCATGCTGTCGTAGGAACCTGCCGGGGTTATGCCCACGCCGCTCTCATCGGTGCGGCGGATGATCATGTCGGGAAATGCCTTGAAAACGGCCAGATCCTTTTTAAATCCTGTTTTGTCAACATTGGCAAGATTGTTGGCCACAACATCAAGGCGGGCCTGTTGTGCTATCATGCCGCTTGCGCCGGTATATATTCCTCGAAGCATAGTGTTCCTCCACTTATATATTAATATCGTCAGGGAGGGACATAATATGAATTATTTTTGTCGCTGGGGGAAAAATCCCCGGTTGTTCCGGGAATATCCTGCTTATTTTATTTGTTTCATGACATTTATATGGAGCAATGAAATGTCCCATGTTTTAGTTTATTGACTGATGTTTAGCTGCTTGCATGTACGGGGTTTGTTACCCTGGAAGAAAGGGTTGCGCGGCTTTGTCCAGGGCTTCAGGCAGAGTCATGATGTATGCCTCTATCTCGTCACAGACCCGTCGATAATGTACCAGGGCCTCTTCCTCAGAAACAGCGTCTTGTGCCAGGACCGGCGGGTCTTCGAATCCCTGGTGGACCACCCTGGTTTTTCCCGGGAAGAAGGGGCATGTCTCGTTGGCATGGCCGCACACGGTAACCACATAATCAAATGAAATATTCATGAGTTCGTTGACATGCTTTGACCGGCCGCTGCTGATATCGATTCCCTTTTCTTTCATCACCAGTACCGCCCTTGGGTCCAGGGCCTTGGGTGCAGTTCCTGCCGAATATGCATCGATACTATCAGTCTTGAGGTGTCTTGCCAGGCCTTCAGCCATCTGGCTCCGGCATGAATTTCCGGTGCAGAGAAAAAGAATGCGCAGTTTATTCATGGTAATATCCTCCCCAGAAGAATGATGTTGGTATCGTTGATTTGGTTTATTGTCATGAGAATAGTATCGTATTATAATGATACTGTCAGGAAACTGTAAATAAAATATAAAGAAAAGATGCAGATGGCTACGGGCACAGCACAATTCCTTTTGCCCAGAGGCACTCACCACAGGGCGTTTCATTCCAGTAGCAATCCTTATTGTCCACTGTACGGTGCCAGCAGAGGTCGGGGCTGCTGCAGGCCGAACAGTCGGGGAATTCAAAGTATTCAAATTTGTTTCGGAAATCAGTGAATGCCCGTGATTGCCACGAGTCACTGAGATTCGCAGTTTTAATGCTGCCGAAATAACAGCTGCGGTGGAGCCGTCGTGATCCGAAGTACCATGCCGGATGGGTATAGGCCAGTTCCGGGCATGGTGCCATGTCGCCATGGGCCGTGATGAATACGGTCCCGGCTTTGATGAAGGGACAGGAGCGGAGAACATCGGCCTGCTGCCGTGCGATACGCAGTTCGGAAGAGCCCGGCTTCCCTCCCATGAGTTTGACCAGATTAATCCCGGGCTCTTCAAAAATAGTGTAGAGTATTTCGTCATTCATGGATTCGGAGTAGGGAAAGATGTTCGATAGTATGAACCGGTCGATTCCCGCCTCCCGGCCGAATTTCATAATGGATGAAAGTGCTTTATAGTTTGACTTCATGGCCACAATTTCCATCCCCAGACGGGGAAGCCCGGTGCCCGTTGCGGAGCGTGCTTCCCGTATCATTGCAGCCTTTTCAATGAAGGTGGCAGCATCGGCGCCGCGCCGGTTATGAGGAGCTGTCCGCGGATCGTCGTCCCAGGAAAGCCACAGTTCGTTCACGGGCAGTGAAGCCAGGAATGCCGATATTTCACGGTCAAGGAAATGGGCGTTGGATACCATTACCATGTCGGCACCGCACTTTCGGAGCTCCTTCATATGAAAAGCAAAGTCGGGATTGCACAGGGCCTCGCCGAATCCGAGAAGAACGATGCGCCGCAGCGCCGGCAGGGATTTCAGCATGGGTATAAGCCGGCGCATGAAATGCCTGGTGAAATGGCAGGGACTGAAGTCTTCAATGGAATTTCTGACACAGGTGCGGCAGTTCAGGTTGCAGTGCGTCGTGAGTTCCACGTAGACCTGGGTTATTTCCCCTGAAACGAACTGACGTTCCGTGCGCTCCATCCAGGAGAAGAGTTTGTTTTTATGCGGCTTGTTCAGGACTGTAACCGTCAGTCCGTAAAATATTTCTTTCTGAAATACAGGGCCACGTTCACCAGGCCGATAAGCACTGGTACTTCCACTAATGGTCCGATGACCGCCGCGAATGCCGCGCCGGAGTTGATGCCAAAGACTGCTACGGCAACGGCGATGGCAAGCTCGAAGTTGTTGCTTGCCGCAGTGAAGGAAAGGGTCGCTGCAACGGGATATCCCGCACCGATTTTTCTGCTCATGTAGAAACTGACAAGAAACATGAAAACAAAATAAATGAGAAGAGGTATGGCAATGCGCACGACGTCCATGGGTATTTTTACAATGTATTCGCCCTTGAGGCTGAACATGACTACAATGGTGAAGAGTAGGGCGATAAGCGTCATGGGGCTCACCTTGGGGATGAATTTCGTCTCATACCAGTTTTTCCCCTTCAGGGCAATGAGCCCGAATCGGGAAGCAATACCCGCTATGAAGGGGATGCCCAGGTAGATGAACACGCTCTCGGCGATCTGGCCGATGGTGATGGTTACCACGCTTCCCCTGAGTCCGAAAAGGGGCGGCAGCACCGTGATGAAAAACCAGGCATACACGCTGAAAAAGAGGACCTGGAAGATACTGTTGAAGGCCACGAGGCCCGCGGCGTATTCCGTGTCGCCTTTTGCCAGATCGTTCCACACGATGACCATGGCAATACAGCGAGCCAGGCCGATCATGATGAGGCCCACCATATATTCGGGATAGCCGCTCAGGAAGGTGATGGCGAGGAAAAACATGAGTATGGGACCTACGATCCAGTTCTGCACGAGAGAGAGGCCGAGGACTTTCCAGTTTTTAAAGACATCACCCAGCTCTTCGTATTTGACCTTCGCCAGGGGCGGATACATCATGAGGATGAGACCGACCGCGATGGGGATATTTGTAGTTCCGGACTGGAACCGGTTCCAGAAATCGCTCGTTCCGGGATAAAAATATCCCATGGCCACGCCGGCGGCCATGGCTGTAAATATCCATAAGGTAAGAAAGCGATCGATAAAGGAAAGTTTTTTAGTGATATGCTCGGCCATATGAATTTCTCCTCGTTGGAATTGTATGATTTGCCTTTATTTTCACAACTCATGTATGCCGCATCGTGTCATTGCTGTGCAGCGTATTACAGGTTCCGGTATACACGATACACTACTATTATGATTGGGCTGTGTATACAAGATAAATTCCTCCCAGAATCACCAGGGAGCCGCATATTTTTTTCACGATAATGGTACCCTTTGAGTTTTCGCTCCAGTTCAGGTACTTCTGGAGGTACTCCGTAAAGGTCCCGGCGAAAATAATTACGGAACAGTGCCCCAGGGCATAGGCTGTTACCAGCATTATGGCCAGGACCAGATTCGATGAAGCAACACTGAAGGCCACGCCCAGCATGGGCGCCATGTAGGCGAAGGTGCAGGGTCCCAGGGCGATGCCGAACACCAGCCCCAGCATGAAGGCGGCCAGGGCGCCCTTTTTCTTTACGCCCGGTGTAGCGGCGTTTTCCAGGAAGGGAAGGGGTATTACTCCCAGTAAGTGCAGCCCTACGATGAAAAATATAACCGCCACGGAATAATTTCCTATTTTCCCCAGGTCGCCCAGCATGCGGCCCATAAGGCCCGTGATGAGGCCGATGACGGCGATAGTGATGAGTATGCCGCCGGAAAAGAGGGTCGACAGGGCAAAGGCCCTTTTGGTGGTCATGTTCTTCTGCCCGTCTATGAATCCCACGATAAGAGGGATGCTGGCCAGGTGACAGGGGCTTAAGAGTACACTCAGGATTCCCCAGATCAGCGAGGCCAGGAGCGCCGCGTGGGACGAGGTATAGAGCATTTCTGAAAGCCTTGTGAAAATCTCCAGCACCATTATTCCACTCCGCCCTTTTTCAGGACCTGCTCCAGTTGCTCGAAAGGGAAAAAACCCTCGTGTCTGAAATATTCTTTACCCGAGGCGTCGAGAAAGACCTGTGTGGGGATGACGCGGATTCCGTACTGTTGGCCGTAGGGACGTCCTTCAGCGGTCCAGACATCATAAAAAACGACTTTCACCTGGTCGCCATATTTTGACTCAACCTCTTTCATAACGGGCTGCATCATTTTACAGGGGATACAGTTTACAGAACCGATCTCCACGAAGGTAACCTTCAGTGATATTTTCTTTTCAGATTTATTTTTTATCGTTATTTCCGGAGCTGCCCCTTTTTTCTGTGCTGCCTGGGTGCTGTTTGTTGAGCTGTCGTTGCCGCATCCCAGGGCTGTTACCAGTGCGAGAGACAGGATTATTTTTAATGTATACATTTCTTTCGTTCTCATTTATCCGTTGTCCTGTTTAAATTACTTTTTCAGCAACCGCATCCGCAGCCGTCCCCGGTCTGTTCTCGGATCGCTATGCCGATCTTTTCCTTTACGGCCTTATGTATTCTATCGATTATTTCGACTGTCACGGACGTTTTTCCTTTTTCAAGACCCATGTCCGTAAGGATGTAAGACTGCGGTGTTACGCCGACACGTTCCATGGACTTTCTGGCACAGGCCAGGGGGCATCCATCAATAGTGATATTTATATCCGCACCTTTAGCCGAGGCAATGAATCCCGGTATTTCCGCGCCTATGGCGGCCAGGCATGTTTTTGTCGCGAAGCCTTCACTCCACAGTTTTCGCGCCACCCGGTCCGTGACCTCGCCTACGTCGGAAGCTCCCGAGCAGGGATAGAGCAGTGTTGTTCCCCCATTACAGCATTCAGCCATGACCATGTCTCCTTTTTTATGACAATAATTTTTTAATGTCTTCAACCGACGGGACTTTTCCCGCCACCTTGACTACTCCGTCCACCACGAGGGCCGGCGTGATCATGACGCCATAGGCCATGATTTTGTCGATCTCTTTCACCTTGAGCACTTCGTAATCTACGCCCAGCTCGTCAGCAGCCTTGCGGGAGAGTTCTTCCAGCTTATTGCACTTGGGACACCCCGTGCCCAGGATTTCTATTTTCATCTCGTTTCTCCTTTATTGTATTACAGCTATATCATTTTTTCAATGATTCCTTTTAAATCAGTGAGGCGGTATCCCTTTATATCGGGAAGTTTTTTATAATTTGAATACATGACAAGAGGTACCCGGTAATCGTCGCGATGGTCCGTGCCGTGGAGTTTGTCGTGGCCGCCGTGGTCGCTGGTGATGATGATTGTGTACTTCTTTCCATCGGTCGATATGGCGGAGAAAAGCGGCATCAGCTTTCTATCGATTGACGACAATTCATTGAGATATTCCTTTGACATCCAGCCGTATTCCATGCCGGCGTACTCAAGGCCGCTCACATGCAGGAATACAAAGGTATTTTTATGAATACGGATAAAGTCCAGAGCGGAGTCAATGCTGTATTCCTCTGAAAACTCATGCTTTATCACCGCATCATTGACCAGGTAACCCAGTTTGGCCTTGGAATAAAAATAGCCTGTTGCCAGGCCCTTTGAACGGGCCAGGGTAAAAATAGTGGGGCTCTTTACATGTTCATCGCCCTCATACCATGAGTTGTCCTTTTTTCCTGACTCTTCGGGAGTCAGTCCCGTGAACATCGCTGTGTGGGCAATAAGCGTTTTGGGCGGATGAACACTGCTGCCTTCGATGTATTTTCCTTCTTTCGCCAGGGCACTTATGTTCGACGCTCTTTCCGGCGAAAGTGCATCGGGGCGCAGGGAGTCTATGGAAACAACAAGAAATAAATCAGGCGCTCCGGATGCGGGCCTGGGCGTACAGCCAGGGAGTATGACTGCTGAAATGAATAGAGTGACCAATATGGGAATTTCTATTGTTTTTTTCATAAATTTATCGTCCAGGCAAAGCTGTTGATATCGGCTTGCGTGCCGGAGTTAATACGCATGCATCATCATGTGCGCATGCGGAGAATGATGCCGTATGCCCTTATATTATTTCCAGCGATTTCCCCGTCCGGACCATTTGGGGACGCCCGTATCATCGCGCAGTACAACAAGAGTCTCATTTTTTTGTACCGATTTCGCTATGATGACATCACTGCCGTTTTGATTTATACGTGAACCGACGGCCGTTATGGTGTCTCCCTTCGAGATGATTATTTTATCCTTTAAAAACCATTCAGGGCCCAGATGCACATTTATTGTTTCTTTTTCAGTTTTTACCGTCACATGCAATCCCCATGCACCGGTGGTGTTCATTTCTATAACTGTCCCCTTTATCGTTTCTACTGTAGCGGGATTATAATTGCGGTTTGCAGCGTTATAGCCTTTCCCGCCTGCACGCTGTGCAGATACATTGGCAGCAAACATGACCAGAATTGCCGTCGCACATGCAAATAGTAATGAATACTTTTTCATATTGAGCCTCTCTTCCTGTTGATATTTTCTTCCTGCCGGATTATTTTCCCGGCTTTATTCTGAGACCCTGATTTTTTACAAAAAGTTTCCTCAGGGTCAGAAAAACATGCCGAATATCATCCCCGATATCGTTGCCATGACCACTACGAGTAAACAGTACACTATGGTTTTCTGCGTGCCGATGTAGCTGCGGATGACCAGCATATTGGGCAGCGACAGCGCCGGGCCGGCAAGAAGAAGTGAAAGCGCAGGTCCCTTGCCCATACCGCTTCCCAGGAGTGCCTGCACGATGGGCACCTCCGTCAGCGTGGCGAAATACATGAAGGCGCCCACGACTGAGGCGAAAAAGTTTGCTGCCAAAGAATTGCCGCCCACGGCCCACTGGACCCATGCAGCGGGAATTACGCCCTCATTCCCGGGTCTGCCGAGAAGAAAACCCGAGATCAGTACTCCTCCCAGAAGTAACGGTGTAATCTGCTTGGCGAAATCCCAGGTAGAGGTGAACCATTCCCCAGGCTCGCCAGTGTCAGTACTCGTGATAATAGCCAGTCCCAGGGCGCCAGCCGAGAAGGGAACAATGGGATACTCGCCGAACAAGAAGGACAGGGCTGCCACGATAAGGACTACTGGCGTCATCTTCCACCATTTCACATCATACCACAGGACAAGAAACAGGGCGAAGGCTGCGCCAGACACGGCTGTGATTATCCATTTATATGAATATACTAGATAGAAAAATCCCGAGGTATCATCGGATTTTCCCCAGTTGGCAAAAACAAGAATGGCCACCATGGAGGCGAAGTAAATTGTGTCTTTCCACAGAGGCCGCTTGGTCTCGGCTGCGGGCATGTTCATAGTCGCGTTGACTTTCTGTTTTTCTTCGTTACGATAGATGAAATGCATGATGCCGCCGATGACTACGCTGAAGAGTATGGCACCCACAGCCCGGGCTATACCGATATCCACACCGATAACCCGCGCCGTGAGAATGATGGCCAGGACATTGATAGCCGGGCCTGAGTACAGAAATGCGATGGCCGGTCCCAGTCCCGCTCCCATGCGGTAGATGCCGGAAAAGAGCGGCAGCACCGTGCAGGAGCACACTGCCAGTATGGAACCCGATACGGAGCCCACGCCGTAGGCCAGGACCTTGTTGGCCGCGGGCCCCAGGTATTTCATGACTGCTTCCTGTCGAACAAAGGTGGCGATGGCCCCGGCAATGAAAAAGGCAGGAACGAGACAGAGGAGCACATGTTCTTGAGCATACCATTTAGCAAGGTGCAGTGCCTCGAATACGGCGTTATCGAAGCGGGGAACTCCCACGGGCATGTAATAGAGGGCGGCAAAAAAGGCCCCGATCCAGAAGAGCGGTTTCCATTCATTTTTCCAGAACATTTATTTTTCTCCTTAATTGTGTGATGTGGATAATTCCTATTTGCACATTTGGTAAAAAAGCCAAATAATAGAATTAACCACCATCTCACCAGCACAAACAGATATTTTTCATCTTAGTTTGCAGCTCGCCACAACCTTTGCCTGACGGTCCGCCGTGGTTGCCAGTACCGATTCGATACAGCCGATAAAATCCAGGATGCAGGGACAGAGCAGGCTGTAATAAACTGTTGTGCCTTCCTTCTCATCCACCACCAGTCCTGCATTTTTAAGGACGCTCAGATGCTTGGATACTGTAGAGGTGTCGGCGCCTACCATATCTGTGAGCTCTCCTACGGAGCGCCTTTTCTTTTTAAGTTCCTCCACAATGAAAAGCCGTGTGGGGTGGGCCATGGCCTTGATGATGTCAGCCCTGGCCTCGAAACGCAGTTTTGTTTCCCTGTCCATATGGTATCATCCTCAACTATTTGGCAAAATAGCCAAGGATATGGAAATGTCAAGTATTTTCCAGGGGTCAGAGCATGTTTCTCTGTTGTGGGGCTCTGACCCCGCGATGCAGTTTTCCAGGTAACTGAAAATAGCAACGATTATGGAATTCTAATGGACATTGATATGGCACTGTGATAGTTTTCAGGCATATGGTATTTCCACCCGATGGATAACAGGGACGTCAGTTATGAACATGCCGGAAAATTGATTTTACTCACAGGAGGATTCCATGAAACCGTTCAGCGTTTTCTTTCTGCTCATCTGTGCCGCGTCTTTTCTGCATTCCCATGACTCGAGTGCCGGGACAAAGGTCTGGCTCATTGAAAGCAGGCCCAACAAAACTGTTGCGGTTAAAGGAGACCTTTCCACAGGTTTTGAAATCAATGACCTGTCCTGGGCCTGGAACAGTTCCGTTGCCTGCTTCCCGGCGACGCAGCAGAAGAAGTTTACGGGAAAACATGTCCTGTATAAGACGAATATTCCTCCCCATGCTGAGATGACCGTAACGGTCGTTCCCGATGATAAAGGGGCCAACTTCAGCCTGTATGGATACCAGGTAGGGGCCGGGAAAAGCGTCGTGGTGCCCGATCTTACCACCTGTATCACCTGTGAGGCCGATCATAAGTGGGACTATCCCAAGGTGGGGAAAAAACAGGATCACACCCGGACCATTGAGTTCAATGCCATAACCGAATCATATACCATCTATATCGGCGTGACCGGTGCTGATGGCCTTAAGTCGGGCGGATATACGCTGAAGGTAAGCCTCAATACGGGAGATGCGGGTACCGGCGAGCAGAAGCCACTGAAAATCTACGGAGCAAAGGCCCAGAAGGGTAAAATCATTTCCTATTCCGGCGATCTGAAGGACGGTGTCCCCGTCAATGACCTGTCCTGGGCCTCGAAGAGTTCCGTGGCATGTTTCCCCGGGACGCAGAATGAAAAGTTCAGGGGCAACCATATCATTTATGTCACAGAACTCCCTGCGCAGTCGAAGATGACTATCACAGTGATTCCGCAAAATGTCAATGACAACATGAGCATCTATGCATATACTACGGCCGTGGGAAACAAAGCCATGGTACCGGACCTGAACTCCTGTGTCGAATGCGAGGCCGAGCATAAATGGGACTATCCCAAGCGTGGTAAGACCCAGGACCATACCCGGTCCGTGTACCTGGAATCCATGGATAATCCTTACCGCGTGGTAATCGGTGTTGCCGGGGCAAAGGGGGTGTTTTCCGGGAAATTTATCCTTAAAATCGCCGTTGAATGATAATGGACCCTTGCTCAGAGTAAAACATGGTACTCAGAGCAACTTTTTCAGGGGGCTCTGACCCCGGCAGGAATAAAAAAGGCATCCAGTAATGGATGCCTTTCGATAATTAAGATATTGTTTGAGATATCAATATGCGTAAAAATAGGCGTCAAGCTGCCAGGAGGCTGAGCTTGCCATGCCTGATCTGGTACTCCTGAACCAGTAGGCTCTGCCGATGTATTCAGCGTCCGGTGTTTCCCAGGGACATCCCTGGGCCAGCACATAGAGATCGGCACGGCCATCGCCACTGAGGTCCGAAAGGTACACGATGGAACCGAAGTAATCAGTGTCTCCTCCGGTCGATTCATTTTCACCCGTCTTTGTCCATGATGCCGTTGCCGATACTCCCGAGTTGCTGCCGTTATGGATGTATACCACACCCCGACGGTCGCTTGTGCCGCCGCCACCGTAAACATTGGCGCCGAGAGCCAGGTCCGCATAACCGTCATCGTTGACATCGCCGGTGGACATGGTCATGCCCAGAGCATAGTAGTCCGATGATCCCGTGATCGCCCGGTCCGCCGCGGCATCGGTTGTTATGCCCGTTGATGTGCCGTGGAAGATGTAAACCCTGCCGCAGTTGGTGATGGCGGGGCTGGTTGCATCATAAAAGACTGCCGCCACGACGAGATCGGCAAAACCATCATGGTTAAAATCACCCGTTACCATAGTGCTGCCGAAATAATCCGCGCTCGTTTCACCGTTCAGCGTGGTACCGGCCGTGGTGCTGATACCGGTGTCGCTGCCGTAAAAGAGGCTCACCTGTCCTGCCATGGAATTGATACCGCTGGCGCTTACGGCCAGATCGGTGTAGCCGTCGCCGTTGATGTCGCCTGTGGCAAGGCTTGCACCGAAGAAATCACCGGTATTCGTTCCCGTCAGGGTGAGGTCTGCCAAAGTGGAAAGGCCGCCTGTTCCCGATGAATAGTAGAACAATACACCGCCCCTGCCGGAGCTGTATCCCGTATTCCCCATGGCCAGGTCCATGATGCCGTCGCCGTTGAAATCCCCGGCGCACAGGGAATTGTTTGCAACGGTTATCGTGGTATCGGGTGTCGATGAAAGTCCCGAAGCACCGCCGTTGAAAATATACACGAAATCACCGTCGCTTACGGCAAGATCGGCATAACCGTCATCATTGAAGTCTTCCATGACCTGTGTTTCCAGATTGCCCTCGATTTCGGTCAGTGAAATGATCTGGTTTGCCGGTTCGCTTACAGCCGCCTTTCCGCCGTAATACACATGGATGCGCGGATCTGTGCTGCCGTCACCACTGTCAAATCCATACATGCCTTCCACCACGGCCAGGTCGGCGTAGCCGTCACCGTTGACATCGGGCCACCCCGCCACAGGCGCATCGGAGCTGGTGCCGCCGCAGCCAATAAAGGTGCCGGTGCATAATAATATTGTCGATACAAGGATGTCTTTTACTCTTTCCCGCTTCATGAAACCTCCGGAATAATCAGTAATCCCCGCACGGTTTTTGTAGAGTGCTGCAGCGGGCCGATACATGTTTATTGTATGACTATAAAGTGCGGTCTGTATTTTCTGGATATTTATGCCTGTGCCCTATTGCTCGGAGTAACTTTCTCTCCTTACGGTTACTCTGAGCGAGGGTATTGTAAAAAACTATCAGGGATTCCCTCCCGGGACTCTCTTGATATTAGCCCCCAGGGCGATAAGCTTTTCCGTCATTTTCTCATAGCCCCGGTCAGCGTGATAGATTCGCCGTATCTCCGTGGTTCCCTTTGCCTGCAGGGCGGCGATGACCAGGGCAGCGCCTGCCCGCAGGTCCGACATCATGACCGGTGCCGAGGAAAGGGACTTCACTCCGCGGATGATGGCCACGTTTCCCTCGATTGTTATATCGGCACCCATGCGCCGCAGTTCCGGAACGTGAGTGAACCTGTTCTCAAAAATGGTTTCCGTTACCGTGGAGATGCCCGGCACGGTTGTGGCCAGGGACATGATGGGCGCCTGAAGGTCCGTAGGAAAACCGGGATAGGGGAGGGTCTTGATGATGGTGCCCTGGAGTTTTTTCGGTGTCTTTATACCGACCCAGTCTTTCCCCGATTCGAGGGTAAAACCCATCTGCGCCAGCGTTTCTATGAGGGCCTGCACATGTTCCGGTGCCGTGTTTTTCAGTGTCACGGCTCCCCGCGTGATGGCCCCGGCAATGAGGTAGGTCCCGGCTTCGATGCGGTCCGGCATGATGTTGTAGGTGACAGGGACAAGTTTTTTCACGCCCTCCACTTCGATGCGGTCCGTTCCCAGCCCTTTTATATCAGCTCCCATTTTAATAAGAAAGTTGCCAAGATCCACCACGTCGGGCTCCATGGCGCAGTTTTCCAGGATGGTTTTTCCTTTCGCCAGGACGGCACCCATGAGCAGGTTTACCGTGGCTCCCACGGAGACCTTTTTCATGGAAAAGGTACTGCCCTCGAGCTTTTTCGCCCGGGCCTTTATATAGCCATGTTCAAGATTGATTGACGCCCCCAGGGCCTCGAAGCCTGAAAGGTGGATGTCCACGGGCCGTTCGCCGATGGCGCATCCTCCGGGCAGCGACACGTCGGCCTCGCCGGTCCTGGCCAGGAGGGGGCCCATGACATACACCGAGGCGCGCATGGTTTTCACCAGTTCGTAGGGGACCTCGTTGTTTCTAATTTTATTGACGCGTATTTTCAGGATATTATCCTGTTTGTTGAATTCGGTCCCGGCTCCCAGGAATTCTATAACCTTGATGATGGTTCGTATGTCCATGAGGTCGGGAACGTTTTTCAGGACGGTCTCACCGTCGGCAAGCAGGCTCGCTACAATAATGGGCAGTGCCGCGTTCTTGGCTCCCGAGATGGTCACCTCGCCGGAAAGTTTTTTGCCGCCCCTGATTATATAATAGTCCAAAGCAGTCTCCTTTACTTTTTGGTGATATCTTTTATATCATCCACTTCTTTTTTAATTTTATAAATGCCCCTGCCGGCGCTTTTCAGTGAGTTCATGGCCTTATCGCCGCCGAAAAGAACGGCGATTATCACGATAATAATAACTATTTCCCAGCCGCCTGGTATTTGAAGCATGGCGTTTCTCCTTCGGTAATATTGTGGAATAACATGGAAAAATCATGTACATTTGTCAATTCTTTATATGTTTTGATTTTTACCCGCTTTTTCTGACTTTTCCGGAACAATGAACCTGTACAGTGCTGGTTTTAAGACTCTTTCAGGGGCGGCGGAAACCGGTTTTATGAGAGAACAGGTTTGATCGCCTGTGTTCGGCGGTATTTTCTTTGATTTCTTAATTAATCAATGGGGGATGTAGATAATCCGTCCCGGCTGGATGGTGCGGGGATTCTTGATATTGTTAAACCGGATGATTTCCGATGTCTTTTTATTATGACGGCGGGCGATTGAGGAGAGGCAGTCTCCCTCCTTAACACGGTAAGTCGTGACGCGGCGGTTCTGATGTTTGTAGATCTGGTCTTTTTTTCCCACGAGTTTTTTTATCCCATCTTCGGGCAGTCTGAGTGTGTAGGCACCGGAATAGGGAGGGGTGAGATCGAGTTTTAGTTCGGGATTGTACCGGCGGATGACATCTATGGGGACGCTGGAAAGCCGTGCTATATGGTTCACATTGACCGGCCCTGTAAGCGTGAAGAGAGCGGTGTTGAGCGTGGCCGGCTTTTCGATCTCATTTTTGAGGCCGAAGAGATTCTGGTTTTGATATATGAGTGTCAGGGCAATAAACCGCGGTACGTATTCACTGGTTTCCCGCCGAAGGGCGCCGCTGGAGCTCAAGCCCCAGAAATCATTCTGCCCTGTTTTTATCATGGCGCGTCGTACATGGCCGGCCCCTCCGTTGTAGGCGGCCAGGGCAAGCTCCCATGACCCGAAGATGCTGTGAAGACCCCGCAGGTGGCGGAGTGCGGCCCTTGTGGATTTTTCAATGTCGCGCCTCTCATCGACATAACGGTTTCTTTTCAGTCCCAGGGGGTCTGAGGTGTTCTGGACAAACTGCCACATTCCCACGGCCCTGCTCCGGGATACGGCATAAGGATTGAAGGCGCTTTCGATAAGCGGAAGCAGAGACAGTTCCGGTGGAATGTCGGGATATTCCCTGAATATGGCATTCACTATATCCCCGTATATCAGGGAATTAATTATTCCCCTTTTTGCATAGTCTCTTCCCGAGGTAAGATAGATGAGAACATATTTGCGCACATCGTCCCTCTGGCAGATGGATAGGTCTTTCATTGATTCAAAGAGATCTTTATTGTCAAGCCCGGAAGGGCATTGAATGTCCCTGTTGCGATGAGCGTCTGGAATAGAATCAATTTCCCCGCGGCCATATTGCGCGCCGGTGGAGAAGTCGAAGATTCCCCAGGAAAAGAGGTTTTCGTTGATGCCGAAGATCGACAGGAGGATTGTGCCCATAATAATGATTTTTGATATTCTGACTGGTTTCATAATGTCCTGTCCGGTTGATAAACCCCTGCTTCAACAGGGGACATAATAACAATATTGGGCAACATGACCATAGAGGTCAAACATAATTTCTGAATCTGCACCTGCAGTGTTCCCCCGGATGCTTCCTGAACTCATTTCCAATTCTGTCATAAAATTACCGGTCGGGCAATAATTTATTGGAAAGGCCGAGAATAAATTCTTGTAAAAAAATATTCACATGACTCAATTGGCATCAATCTGTAATAGGAGTACGTTATGACGATGAAGGTTGCACTGCATATAAAGGACCACTGCGTGGAAACAGAGGCTAAAAACGAATTGAAACGGCTCATGGATCGATATTTTTCCGAAGATGATGTGGAAGGGGTGCTCGAGGATCAGATAGAAATTCTCCGGGAATTCATTGAAACCAGCGATTTCTCCGGCCTGCGTTCCTCCGATCCCAGGCTTTCCGGCGATACGGAATCTACAGTGGTACTGCAGAAAAACGGGCAGGGGAAAATATCCCTGCAATTTTCCTAGAAATCGGTGATGATTGGTAAAACAGTGTCGGGACAGAGACGGTTTCGGTACAGGGGAACAGCTATTCTTCAGAAAAAAATAGTTGTATTATTTGCCCCATGCGCTATTAATATGATATATGTTTCCTTATAATATAATGATAGCAGAAGGCAGTAAAAAGGATAATTCGATGGAACAGGTAACAATATGGTATCTCGCCGACAATGAGCATGGCGAAAAAATTTACCATGCCATTAAGAGCATGGGGCTTACAATAAACTATATAGACAGCTTTGATTTCAGTCGCACCAACATACTTCGTGAAGAAATAAATATTTTTATATTCGATATAATGCATAAAAATCCCAGCGATATTCTGAAGGCCCTGGCCGATGAATCGCGCATACGGAGTTTTTTGAAGTTCGTCATTCTTTCGAAGAAGGAGATCAAGGAGGCTGTCAAGGTATCTTTTAACCTGCTTCACCTTGAATTTGTCGCACGTCCCCTGGATACGCCCGAGTTTCTTCTCCTTCTGGAAAAGTCCATCATAGTGGAACGGTATCGCGAGATCATGAAATTCATATCAAAGGAAGCCGAGACCCGCATCGAAACATACGAAGGCATGATGAATATAAACAGGAAAAATGTTTTCGAATCGGAAAGGGAGAAGGAAGCTTTTGCCAAGATACTTGAATATGAAAAGAATCTAATCAAAGAGCAGTCAAAATTGAACAAGGCCATGCGGGATTTTACCATCATGCGTCATGAGGAAGCCTTCGAGCTTAAAAGCAGGATACGTGCCGAGGAGATGCTTTCCGATCTGCGGCGCAGGGAAATGATCGATGCCAATAATATTATCCATGCCCAGGAATCGGTGATTGATTTTTCCTCTTATAAACTGGATGAAACCAAGAAAATACTGGATGCTTCGGAGAAGGTTGCCGAGCTGAGCAGAAACGAGGCTCTGACCCTTCATGAAACGCTCACCAAGGAGAGGGAGATGAACAAGTCCCTTTCCGAAGAGATAGACCGGCTGTTGAAAGAGAATGAGAACCTGAAAATAAAAATACAGGGATCAAAACTGTAACAAAGGGGCCGTGACGGTAAAATAACGGTAATCACCGGGCGGTGAGCGTCCGATACTGTAAGCGATATCGCTGGAATGCCCCCGGTGCGGCGGTAAAGACGGATCATCTTAGTTGGAGCGGAATTATATAATGGAATGGGAAAAAATTTTAGCTGACGCCGTGAAAGACGGACAGATAAAAGAACTTTATCTCAGGAAACTGCCGGTTCTCAGGACCACGACGAACTGGAAAAAGGTGGAGCTCGTGGGCTGGATCGATCATCAGTTTAAATATACTCACTATAAAGGCGGCCTTGTGCGGATAAATGAGAAGTTATATTTTGTCCAGGAAAAGACGATCAAGGCCCTTCAGGAATTCATGGACTGGAACTTCCCCCGGAAAATAGTCGTTATCTGAAACACGGCCCCCAGGGCCGGCCTTATTCCCCCTCAAGGTTTTCGAAGAGGGAAATAACCACATCATGCTTTCTTGCTATTTTTACGATATCATCGAGATATTTAATATCTATTATGGCGTAATTAGGTGACAGCTTTTCGATGAGCCCGCTCTTCTTTTTGCTGAAAGCCAGTTCATCGAGAAAGGTGGGATGGCTCGTTTGAAGCAGCACGGCCTCGGTAACGGTTATTCTCAGGGTCTGTCGTGACCATTCATTGAGCAGAAACTTCATATTCTGGGGTATCTGATTTTTAGAATAGGCATTCAGCGTGTCGATGAATGTCTTCAACGGCAGGCCGCGTTTATGTGCCGTAACAATGGATGACCGGGTTATCATGGCGTTGAGGATGACATCGTCCCTGGTGATTTCCGTGTGTGTCATGATATGATAGAGGCTCAGCGACGAAATCTCCTCCGAGGGAATGATGAGGCTGAAATCCGGGTTTATATAGATGCATTTTTGGGGCTCGGGAATCGTGACGGTGGTTTTTACCCTGGCGGTGCGTGATGCGATTTCAATCCCGATCTCGGAAAGCTGGGCATGGCCTTTTATGATGTCGATAATGCCGGTGACGCACAAAAGGTTCAGTGCTGACATGAACTGTTCCGACATGCTCTGGCGGAGATCAATTGTTTCCTGCAGGGAATTGCGCGCCGGTGCTGAAGCCAGGAGTCCCGTAACGGTGATGATCCTGAGATGCTCCAGTGTCGCCTCGGGAAGCTTTGTCATTGTTTTCAGGATAGATGAAATTACCCTGTAAGACGGTATGTCTGTCATGGGAAGAAAAAGCTCGTTGAAATTATCAGTCAGTTCCAGGCTGTGGAGTATTTTCATCAGAAGCGATTGCGGTTCCTCGAAATCGTCTTTAAGTGATGAGATGGAAATGGAGGCCACGTCCTTGTGCATGGACAGGCATTTCATCCTGTTGAGGAAGAACAGCGCCAGCTGTGCCGTCTCTTCGGGGTCGATATTTTTTCCCGTTATCTCTTTGATTGCTATCATGGAATCGGTGATTCTTTTCTGGTCTATTTTCCTGAACTTCATCTGCTTGGTGAGGAACAGACCAAAGGTGGATATGGCGTCATAGGTATAGAGGATGTTCAGAACGAAGCGGTACTGGTTACGGATATCATCCGTCGAGGGAACGTCGTGTTTTTTCAACTCCCCGATTATCGACGGCGCAAGTTTTTCGTTCAGAATGATAAAAGTGCGGAATTCAGGAGATATTGTGTGTACGATTGATGCCAGGCGCTCCTGTACTATGTAGCTCATGGTTTTATTGAATGATGACGGTGTTATCAGCGCCGTGGCCTCTTCAAAGGATAGGATGCCTCCCGCCGCGGCAAGGTGCCTGAGAAACTGCACTATCTTCGCGTCGGGAATTTTCTGCAAAAGGCCGGCATCGCCGGCCCTGGTTTCCAGAGCGGTTTTAATTTTTTTCAGCCTTTCATGTACATCGGCGGTGTCTTTAATATTGATGAGTTCGGCAATCTCGCTAATGCCGTAGATTTTATCAAGCTTATTGGTGAGGAGCTGCCTGTTTTTGATCACATAAAGGAGAAGTTTCTGTGAAAGGTTCGTGGTATGGATTTCCAGTTCCGGAACCGTTGTATGTGTCGCCTTTTCCAGTTCGCCCAGGGTGGCTCCATCACCGTCGTCATAGACGGATTTAATTATTTCCAGTTCCTTCGCGTTCAGGGACTTCAGTACGGCATGGATGCCGGCCGCCGACAGGATGGCCTGCTGGATATCCTTTTCATTGTCGGGTTTACAATGGAGGATTTTTGCGATTTCATTTTTTTTATCGCCGCTTAGTTTTTTCTGGATGTCTGATAGTGATTTCATAGTAAAAAAGTTGTGGACACTGTAATGAGGCTATTTTATATAGACCCAGTTATTTGTGCAATAAATTTTGTATTCTGTTTGTCGTAAATTACTGAAATATCCGATTTTGATTAGAAAAATTTGGTGTTCTGCCGAAAAAGGAGCAATATATGGTCCAATTTTTTCGTTTTGATAAAACTAAAATTCAGGAAAAGGCTTATAACGTGGTTGTTGGTCCTGCCGCTGCCCGTTTTTTCCTGAAGAGAACAGCGTATCTTATTCTCTTTATTTATTCCACCTTTTTTCTTGCCGTGGCTATACCTTTTGTACAAACGCCCTTCATTCCCATATATTTTGTCGGCAGTTTGGCAACTACCATATATATGGCCCGTTTCGTCAACCATTGTATTAAATTTCTGAAATATCGCAACGGCAGCATAAAAATATCTCCCGCAGGCGCGGAGATAAAAGACAGTACAAAGACCTTTACGATACCGGCCGATGACATTACCTATATGGAGTATAACATCCTGGGGAACCTCCTCATCCGGGAGAAAAACGCCGTAACGTCATTTCCCGTGACTCTCCTGGCCGATGAAGATCGCGCAGTTCTCCTGGGATCACTGGAAGACATGGCGCCGAAAAGGACACGGCTTTACCGCAAGGTATGGGAGTTTGTTGACGCCATCGCCGTTGCCCTGGTACTGGCTGTGCACATCATACAATATGTAGTGCAGGCCTATTATATCCCCACGGGCTCCATGGAGGATACACTTCTGGTGGGAGACCATCTCTTTGTGGAAAAAATAACTTATGGACCCATCATTCCTCCCATGCTCGGGATGGAAAAACCGAAGCACCTCAATGTTCTGGGAATACGCGGTGTGAACCGCGGTGATATTGTTATTTTCCGGCCGCCCCATGAACAGGACAAGGATTATATAAAGCGATGCATCGCCATCAGCGGCGATAAATTGGAGATAAAGAACGGTTCGGTGTACGTCAATGGTGAGAAGAAGGAAGAGCCTTATGTAAAAGGCGTCACCTATGATGAGAATACCAGGAGCAAGGTTCAGGGGATTGTGCCCCCGGGTAAGATCGTGGTCCTGGGCGACAACCGTGAGAATTCCATGGATGGCAGGTATTTCGGTTACCTGGATATTGAAAGAATAAAAGGGCGCGCCTTCGTCCTTTACTGGAATACGGAACAGGTTAAGAAGCTCGATTTTTCGCGGATCGGCCTGATACGCTGATCGCCCGTATCAAGGGCCTGCGCCTATTCCGGCCGGCGCAGGCGTGTACGGTGCGGCCCATGAACGGTACGATGTGAGCATGTAAAATTCAGCATGAACCAGAAGGTCTTCAAAGGCAGAGTAATCGCATCGGCAATCATCATCATTGGTGTTTCCCTCATATTTTTCATCAGGCTTTTTTCCCTTCATTTTTCCCCGAAACTGACGGTAGCAGATCGTAAAAAACCCGAGGTACGCCGCGGGCTTATAAAGGACCACAACGGATATATCCTGGCCATGAGCATCAGATCCGAATCTCTTTTTGCCAATCCCGGGGAAATGGATGATCGGGGTGCCGCGGCCCGGCTTATTGGTCCAATTATCGGTGCGCCGCCACAGTGGGTGCTCGAGAGAATTTCGCAGGAAAAAAAGTTTGTCTGGCTGAAGAGAAAGCTCCCGGGCGATACCGCTGACAGGATACGCGCTCTCAATATAAGGGGACTGTATTTTAGAAATGAATACAAAAGGGTCTATCCGCACGGAGACCTGGCGGCCAACGTTCTGGGCCTGGTGGGAATTGATAATCGTGGTCTGGAAGGAATCGAATTCTATTTTAATGACATTCTTTCCGCGAAAGAAGAGATCAGTTCCGCCTCCGATATCGACGAGATTGTCATGGGGCGGAACGTCAATCTCACCATCGACCGCTTCATACAGTATACCGCCCAGAAGGAACTGGACGCGGCGGCGCTGGCATGCAACGCGAAGCAGGGGGCCGTTGTGGTCATGGATATTAAAACCGGTAAAATTCTCGGTATGGCCAAGTATCCCTCCTTCAATCCAGGTGATCGATCGACCCTGACAGGTGAGGCACTGCGGAATTTTGCCGTCATCGATTCCTTTGAACCCGGTTCCACCATGAAAATCATTTCCCTGGCCTCCATGCTGGAGAACGATCCGTCGGTCCTCAAAAAATGGGTCACCTGCAGCGGCAGTATCGTAATCGGCGATACTACCATTGGTTGTCCGCGGTCTCATGGGCATATAGGAATGCCCGATATAATACGGTATTCCTGTAATGTGGGAATCATCGAATCAATGAAAAAGTACAGCAAAGAGTCCCTGTATAAAACGCTCGATTCCTTCGGCTTCGGCAAAAGGACCGGCATTGAACTTCCCGGCGAATTCGACGGCATACTCAGGCCTCCTTCTGCATGGTCGGGCCTTTCGAAATATTCAATCTCCATAGGGTACGAAATTTCAGTAACCTCGCTGCAACTCGTATCTGCCTTTGCTGCCATTGCCAATGGGGGTGTCTACAACAGCCCTTCCATCATTGAATCCATCGAAAACGGCAGCGGCGGCATAATCCAGGAATTCTATCCCCGCAGCAGGGGAAAAGTCGTGAATGAAAAAACAGCGCGTATTCTCCTGCAGCTCATGCAGGGAGTCGTCCGGGACGGCACCGGTGCCAGGGCCGGCTCCCGATACTATGCCGTGGCAGGGAAAACTGGTACCTCGCAGAAGTATTCCCGTCGCGGCGGCGCCTATTCGGACCGATCAATGTCCTCGTTTATCGGTATCGCCCCAGTATCGGCCCCCTCCCTGTGCATTCTAATCGTTCTCGATGATCCCGGTGGAAGTGAATCGGGAGGGGAGGTGGCTGCGCCGGTTTTTGCCCGTATAATTGACCGCGTGCTGCCACAGATGGGCGTGAAAGGCGAGGTCCTGAAGGCCGCTGCGCCTCTTTTCTCCCGTGAGCGGTCCAGGAATATCGACGCCAGGCTTATGCCCGATTTTAGAGGGAGGAGCCTGGAGGAAAGTGTGTATATCCTGACAAAAATTCAAAAACAGGTCAGTGTCGAATATGCCGTGCAGGGGACGGGAAAAGTCCAGTCGCAGAAACCTGTGCCGGGGACTGCTCTCCGGCATAATGATACACTGGTTTTATACCTCGGGGAATAGGATTGACCATTTCCGCATTTTGACAATAGGGATGATCGTATTGGGAACATTGGGTGGGTGAGTATGTGGGTTGCCCGGGGCTCGAACCCGGGACCTACTGATTAAGAGTCAGTTGCTCTACCAGTTGAGCTAGCAACCCTGGCTGAGGGACCAGGAATCGAACCTGGGTTTGCGGGGCCAGAACCCGCCGTCCTGCCGCTGAACGATCCCTCAATATGGATATTGATAAGTGCCGGTCAATAAAAATCAAGAAAATAAATAGTAAGCATTTAAAAAATGGATAAATATTTTCCGGATTTACCCGGTCGGATTTATTGCGTATTCTCTTTCATATTATACTTCTGTGATACGCGGCGGCAAACGATAATTATGATATAGATATTTAAATCAGTATGAGGGCAGAGGGCGTATGACGGGACATTATGAAAAGAACCTGGCGGTTTTACGGAACAGGGACGCTGAAATGGCATCGCATGTTGACCGCCTGCACGATGACCCATTAATTGAAGTGGTTGAGACAAAGGAAGGCGCGCCGGTCCCATCCATGCTGCTTGGAGAAAAGAAAAATTTTCTACACAGCCGTTTTGATCCGGAAAAGGAGGCGGAGCGGTTCATGGGAGAAATCAATACTGCAGATCATGACCTCTATATCGTCATGGGTTTTGCTTTCGGCTATCATGTCGAGTCTCTTTTAAAAAGAATATCCCGCGATGTAATCGTACTGATAATAGAAAAAAACGGTTCTCTTTTCAGAAAGGCTCTGGAGCAGCGTGACCTGGCAGGAGTTCTCGGTGACAGCCGTGTCATGATCCTCCTTGATCCTCCCGAGGATGTCATCGCCGACCGGTTGAAGGGCAAGGCATCGAAGAATGTTTCCTTTATCACCCACCGTGGTTCCCATCAGGTCTATTCCGGATATTACGGCACTGTGCTGGAAATCTGCCGGTCCTACCTGTCTACGAAGGAAGTAAATATTGCCACACTGGCCAAGTTCGAAAAATTGTGGAGCTCCAATATCGCAAGAAATATACAGTACTATGCGGATAATCGGGGTGTTCAGTCACTCTATGGAAAACTGCAGGGGATTCCGGCCATTGTCGTGGCGGCGGGGCCCTCCCTTATGGAGAGTCTGGATTTTATAGAAAGAAACCGTGACCGCGCCGTCATTATATGCGTTGATACGGCTTACCGGATTCTCCTGAAGCGCAATATAGTTCCCCATTTCTGCATCGCCGTCGATCCCCAGGTCATCAATGCCCGTTATTTCGAGGGAGTGCCTCTGACGGATACGGTACTGGTGGCGGACCCCATGGTCCATCCGTCGGTTTTTCATCTTTTCAGGGGACGTTCCATGACCACGGGTCTTGTTTTTGACATGATGAAGTGGATCGAGAGGATATGCGGCGACAAGGGAGAGATGACTCACGGGGGTTCAGTGTCCACCAACGCCTTTGACCTGGCCAGGAGACTGGGATGCTCGCCGGTTTATCTCACCGGCCAGGACCTGGCCTTTACGGGCGGCCTGGCCCATGCCAGGGGCTCGTACCTTGATGAACAGATACATCTCAGGACGAGCCGCGTCAATAATTCCCTGATGTTCAACCGGTACCAGCTCACGGCATTGCCGCCGGTATACGTGAAGGGAATACGGTCGGAAAAGGTCAGGACCAACCAGAAGATGATGATATTCCTGGCCTGGTTCCAGAAGCGGAAGGATGAAGCGCTGGTCAATGCCACCTGCGATGGCGCGTTCATGACGGGGATACGCCATGTATCGTGCCATGACATCAACCTGGAGAAAAGGGATATTCCCGTATCATCCGTGATCGATGGTCTCATGGCATCCATCAGGGAATCGATGAAGGACGCGGCGACCGTACGGAAAAGGCTCATTGATCGCATCAATGCCATGCTCAGGGACCTGGACACGCTTATTCCCCACCTGGAAAAGGCCGTGGGGTTTTCCGGAAAGCTGATAGATCTTTTGTCGCAGGCGGGGCAGGACCAGGGAAAGCTGGACTATATCCTCAGGAAACTTTCGGAGATCGACAGGACGATAGAGACGAAGAAAGAGGTCAAGGACATGATAAGTCTCACAAGCCAGCGGGCGATCCACACAATCAGCGAAGGATACGATATTGATGCCTCCGACGCTGGTCTTTCCAGTGAAGTTCTTGTGGCCCGGAGATCCCGCTTTCTTTACAGCGGCCTCTACGAGGCGGGCCTTTTCAACAGGAAAATATTAATGAAGATGCGGACCATGCTGGGGGAAGAAGCCTCCTGATGCTATGACCGCCGTGCGAATTCCTTCTCCAGGGTTTCGCGCACCATGCTTATATCGGGCTGCAGCAGGATGGGCCTGTTGGCGTATTTGCTCGTGACATCATTGAGCGTTCCTTCGTGGTATCCTACCTTGAACTCCGAGAATTTCAGTCCATGAGCCGTTGATATGATTATGGTACGGTCTTTCGGCGACAGCAACTTTTTTTCCAGGAGCTTTATAAGAACCGCCAGGGCGACGCCGGTATGCGGGCAGTTAAACATGCCCGTTCTGTCGGCCAGGGCTGCTGCGTTCGCCAGTTCATCCTCGCTGGCCTGTTCAACGATCCCGTTGAATTCTTTAAGTGTCTTTATTGCCTTCTGCACTGATACGGGATCGCCGATCTGTATGGCCGAAGCAAGGGTTTTTTTAGGCATCATCGGTTCAAAACCGTCAAATCCCTTCAGGTAGGAAAGATAGAGCGGGTTGGCGTTCTCGGCCTGGGCCAGTACTATGCGGGGAAAGCGGTCGATGAGACCCAGTTCCTTCATCATTTTAAATCCGCTTCCCAGGGCCGAGACATTCCCCAGGTTTCCTCCGGGAATGATGATCACGTCGGGAACCTGCCATTCGAACTGCTGAACGATTTCCATGGCGATGGTCTTCTGACCTTCGATGCGCAGGGAATTCATGGAATTGGCCAGGTAGATGGTGTTGTCCCTGGTGATTTCCTGTACGATGCGCATGCACCCGTCAAAGTTCGTGTCCAGGGATATGACGATAGCGTCATTGGCCATGGGCTGCACCAGCTGGGCGGTGGATATTTTGTTGCTGGGAAGGAACACAATGGAGGGAATTCCCGCGTACGCTGCATAGGCAGCCAGGGCCGCCGATGTATCGCCCGTTGAGGCGCAGGCCACGGCCTTGATATTTTTGCCGCGATGAATCATCTCATTCACCATGGAAACCAGCACGGTCATGCCCAGGTCCTTGAAGGATCCCGTGTGGCTGTTGCCGCACATTTTTACCCACAGGTCATCCATGCCGAACATGGCGCCGAAGCGTTTTGCCCAGAACAGGTTGGTGTTCCCTTCGTACATGGATACGATGTTCTCATCGTCGATTTCAGGAGCGACCCATTCCTTGTGACGCCAGATTCCGCTGCCGTAAGGCCATGTCCCGGTTCCGGACCTGCTTTCAAACAGTTCTTTCCACTGCGAGGCGCTTTTTTTTCGCAGGACATCCATATCGTGGGAGACTTCCAGGAGATTCCCGCATTTTTTACATCGGTATACGACCTCGTCGAGGGGATATTCTTCATCGCATCCCGCAATGCAGCGGAACATCGCTCTGTATTCGTTTTTCATCATCGGCTCCTTTTTCCTGTCAATCCTCGACGCGGAGAATCATGACTTCTTTCGCGATAAAATCAAAATCTCCTATTTCCCGTGCAGCCAGGACCACCGAGGCCTCATCGACGTCATGGGTCATAATTATTAGAGGCACGTATTCCTCATCGGTCTCCTTCTGAATTACCGAAGCGATGGAGATATTGTGGCTTCCCAGGACGCCTGCTATTTTTGAAAGTATGCCCGGAGCGTCCTTGGAGTGGATGCGCAGGTAATACTTGGAACAGCGTTCCGAGGGATCCAGGTACCGGGTGTCCCCGTTCAGGGCGTGCGGGATGTAGCTTGCACCGCTGCCCTGGGCAATCTGGATGATGTCGCTTATCACCGCCGATGCCGTTGGCGCGCTTCCCGCTCCTTTGCCATGGAGAGTTATGGGGTCGGTCATATCACCGTCGAACATGACGGCGTTGAATTCATTTCTCACCGATGCCAGGGGGTGCCTGAGGGGTATCATGGTGGGGTGAACGCTGATATCCATGGCACCGCCCACGAGCCTGGCTATGCCCAGGAGGCGTATGACATACCCCATGTCGCGGGCAAAGGTGATATCGATATCCGTTATTTTTGAAATGCCCTCTATGGGGATATTTTTAAAATCGATCTTACGGTTGTATGCAAGCATGGCCAGAAGGGAGATTTTATGCCCGGCATCATACCCCTCTATATCAAACGTGGGGTCGGCCTCGGCGAATCCTTTCTTTTGTGCGTCCTTCAGTATTTCGGAAAAGGGGAGCCCCTTGTCTTCCATCTGGGTGAGAATATAGTTGGTCGTTCCATTAAGGATTCCCATGATAGACCGTATATTGTTGGCCACCATGCCCGTGCTGAGTGCAAGAAGGCAGGGTATGCCCCCTCCCACGGCCGCTTCGAATTTCAGGCTCCCCGGGGAGGACAGGGCTGTGGCGAAAATATCGTCGCTTTTTTCCGCGAGAAGCTTTTTGTTGGCCGATACGACACTTTTCCCGTTTTTCAATGAATTGACGATGATATCCTTTGCCGGGTCAATCCCGCCGATCAGTTCCACAACCACATCTATGTCAGAAGCCTCTACGATATTTTTCCATGAGTCCGTGGTTACGGCGCCCTTTATTTCCTTCAGGATTTCTGGCCTGTTGTCGCAGACCATGGTAATAGCAAGATCAATGCCGGTCCTTTCCCTGATAAGGGCGGTGTTTTGGTTGATCCCCCGGTACACTCCCTGTCCGATAGTGCCGAATCCGATGAGGCCGATGCGTAATATTTTCATGCAATTATACCCTTGTCGGTGATATGTGTCGTTTTGAAAAACACAATTGCTTTCCGCATCGGGCAGATAAGCGGGGATTTCTCCCCATAACAGACTGCAGAGGCTTGCAGTCTGCCGGACATGCCCGATGGACAATAAGTGCAGTATAAAACCGATTTGTCAATAATTGTTTGTAGGCATATTTTAATTTAGTGCATGTTTGCCCGGGAGGCATATAGGCGCATTTATTTTGATTTTTCCACTTTAAATTTATTCGCGATGGTTTTCATTTTATCGGACTTGTCTTTCAATGTCTCGGCGGATTCGGCTACTACCTGTGCAGAACCGGCAACGGTCTGGACCGATTCATTTACCCTGGAGATGGCCTTCAGTATTTCGGAACTGGTGATCTTCTGTTCCCCCGTTGCGCCTGCTATCTGTTCGGACATTTGATTGATGTCCTCCACATCGATCATGATCTGTTCGCTTCCGCTGATCTGTTCCGAAGCCGATACGGCGATTTCCTCGATGAGTTTTGCGGCGATCTCTATCTTGTGGATCATGTCCGTGATAGCCGTAGCGGTTTGGGTTACCAGTCTGGCCCCGTTTGCCACATCGGCCCTGGTTTTCCGTATAACTTCCTCGATTTCCTTGGTGCTCTGGGCAGTGGCGTCGGCAAGTTTTGATATCTCCTGGGAAACGACGGCAAAGCCCTTCCCGTGTTCGCCGGCCCTTGCCGCTTCGATGGCGGCATTGAGGGATAGGAGGTTTATCTGGTCCGAGATGTCGTTGATCATTCCCACGATGTCAACAATTCTTTCCGAAGATTTGGATATCTGTGCTATGCTCAGCGTCGTCTCCTGGAGCATCTTCTCCGTGTTGCGGGCGTTTTCTACCGTGGTTTTGGTTTCCCTGCTCACATTGGAGGAATATTCGGCGACAGTCTTTGTTGCCGCCGTAAGTTCCTCCATGGCGGCCGTGGTCATTGATACCCTGTCGGCCTGCTTTGAAGCGGCGTTTGCGACGCTGTCAATTGTGGCCATGAGCTCTTCATTGGCCGATGTCGTTTCCTCGAGAGAAGCGGCCTGGTTCTGTGATTCTGTTTCAAGCGACCTGCTCGCCTGGGCAAGATCCTCGGCGTTCTGGTACAGGTCATAGGTCATATCCCTTATATTTGTGAAGGCTTCCTTGCTGCGTACGATCATGACGTTGATGGAACCGATCAGTTCGTCGATCTCACTGCGCATGGCGTTTTTATATACCGTGCAGTCCGGGCAGTAAGCGCACTTGTCTCCGGGGTTTACGGGAGCTCCCTCATTACAGAGCGTGCCTTCAATATCCCAACAGGCCCGGTTGGGACTGTCAAAGGCGGGACACTCCTTCCTGGTGCAGTGTTTGGCGTCTTTGCATTTTATGTAATGAGTCTGCGGGATAAAGAGACTCAGATCCCCCTGGCTGACCTGTGCCGCCACATCGATAACCTGCCGCAGTCTTCCTGTTATGCGTCCGGCGATGAAGTTGCTGACGAAGAGCAGTGACGGTATGCCTCCGAGAATGACAACGAGGATGATGAAGAAGATGATATCCATGGTGTGCATTATATCGGAATAGGCCGCCCTGGCGACGATGATCCAGTCCCATTTCGGGTAATAGGTGAAAAAGGCGATCTGTTCGCTCACGGTGCCGCTGCTGTCCCTGTAGTAGTAGGTTGTTTCCCCCTCTTTCTTTTCGACGATCTCCCGTATGAATTTTTTTCCCGAAACGGCGTCCTCCTGATCCTTGAGGTTCTGTCCCTGGAAAATGGGGTGCCACACAGCCTGGTGTTGGGAGTTCAGGACATAGATATAGCCCCTGGAAGCAATTTTCGTGGATTGCAGCATGTCAAAAACGGCCGATTTCGGCGCAGGAACGCCGGCGTACAGGGCGCCGATGACGGTGCCCTTATTGTTCCGTATCGGTTCGTAATGGGTTATGGTCCATTTTCCCACGACCATGGCCCGTCCCCGGTAAGCCTTACCTGAAGAGATGGTGCGGAATACCAGGCTTTCGCTGGGGATATATGTATCAATGGCCCGGGAGCCGTCGGTTTTTTTTACATTGGTGGCTATCCTGATCAGCCTGTTGTCATAGAGCTGGAAAATCGTTGATGTTGCGCCTTTCACGGCTATACGGTCGGTGATGGCGTCCACGTCGTTATGATTATTGTAAAAAGCGCCGGCATCGGATCGCATTGTTGGCAGATCGACGGCTGTTGTTTCCCCCGTATCCTGGTTGGTCACCGTTACCCTGCGGAATGTCTTTTCGAAGCGGATATTGCGGTGCCGGGTGAATTCATTTTTTGCTACGGTCCAGGCTTTATCAATCTCGTTCAGAAGTCGCCGATCAAGTTCATCGCTCTGGATCTCGCACATGGTCTTGATATTGTTAACAGCGTTCTGCATGGTTTGCTTCGTCTGTTCCAGGATGGATTGGCGTGCGAAAAAGAATATTATAAGAAGGGAGCCCACCAGTGGGATAATAGCGGCCATGGACATGTATTTGAATATAGTTCCTTTTAGTCCATAGAAGAATTTTCGGAAATTCATGTATGTGCCTCTTTTACTCTTTGATTATTCCCGCTAGCTGCTGAAGCGTTGCTTTTCAATGCATATCCATGCTAATGAACAATTGTTAACTGTCAATGTATTCTCTCATCAATTATTGCGGTAACGTAAATTAATTGTTGTTTAAATATGAGGTGGTCAATGCAGATCAGGCAATCGCACTATTCATATTGATTTAATTATAGTACTACTCGATAATAATGTCAATGATGGCGAAATATTTTTTTAAGCTTGTATTAGGGACAGTATGCCGTCACAATAGTATTCATTATTGAAAAAAGGTTCTTGGGAATGCGGGTGTATGGAAAGACATTTCGGTTTTGTCTCAACGCGGATTGCAGGTAATGACGGTGTAAGCCTGGAAACGGGGAAATGGGCGGCCGTGCTTTATAAGATGGGGCACCGTTGTTTTTATTTTTCCGGTCTGAATGACAGGCCCGGGACGGTTGCATTCACCTGTGAAGAGGCTTTTTTTCAACATCGGGAAATCGAAGAAATCAATGCGGGGCTCTTTGGCGTCGAACAAAGCATAAGGGAAATCCATGATCGTGTCGGGGTGATGAAGAATAAAATACTGGACGATCTGTCGGAATTCGTAAAGAAATTTTCCATTGACATTCTGGTCGTTGAAAACGCCCTGGCGATTCCCATGAACATTCCCCTGGGGCTGGCCCTCTGTGAATTCATAGCACAAGGGAATGTTCCCGTTATTGCCCATCACCATGATTTCTACTGGGAGCGGGACAGGTATGCGGTACACAGCGCGGTAGATTATCTGGAAACGGCATTCCCGCCCGATCTGCCCACGGTGGAACATGTCGTCATAAATACTCTTTCGGCACGCTCCCTCAAATTACGTCGGGGAATCGAAAGCATGGTAATACCCAACGTCCTTGACTTTTCAGCGCCGCCTCCGGCAATAGGGACATCACTCATAGGCCGGGTCCGTGATGCGGCCGGATTAGCTCCCGGCGATCCCATGATTCTGCAGCCAACGCGGATCATTCCCAGGAAGTGTATCGAAAGATCCATCGAACTCGTCGCGCACCTTGAAATGCAGGAGCCGGTCCTGGTCATATCCCACCCTTCGGGTGATGAAGGAGATGAGTACAGGGATGTGATAATCCGTTTCGCCGGCGAAAGGGGTGTACGCCTGGCCTTTCTCGATCCCGGTGCCGGCGGGATCGCGGCGGAATTTTCACTGGAGGCGATTTACGGGGCTGCAGACCTGGTAACCTATCCATCGTCCTGTGAGGGTTTCGGCAATGCCCTCCTCGAGGCCGTATATTACGGGAAACCGGTCCTGGTGAACCGCTATCCCGTCTTTATTGCCGATATCGAACAGAGGGGATTCAAACTGATACTTATGAATGATGCAATTTCATCCGATATTGTACTTGGAGTGAAGGGAGTCCTGGCTGACCGTTTGGGCCGTGAAGAAAAGGCCCGGATAAATTATTCAATCGCCGCGAAATACTATTCCTTCGATGTGCTGGAAAACTCGCTTCGCGCTCTTCTTGAAAGGCCGGGCCTGCGGGGTGTTTCAGCATAACGGATTTAATTTGCAGGATACATAAACGAGACGGAAATGATTCATCCAATTAACGAAAAACGGGAGGTTTACTGATGGCAATACCGACATTGGGAGAGATGCTTGTAAAGGATGGTGTAATCACAGGGGAGCAGCTTGATCGGGCCCTGGCCCTTCAGAAGAGCAGGAGAGATCAGGTTAATCTCATCGGTATTATACTGATAAAGCTCGGTTTCATAGACAAGGTCACCTTCATAAAATACCTGGAACTCCAGACGGAGATGGTGACGGCAAGCCATAGGGAAAAATTTGTGCCCAGGATCGGTGAGCTCCTTGTTCAGAATGAAGTGATAACCAGGGAACAACTCGAAGAGGCTATTGAAATTCAGGACAGGCGAGGCTCGGGGCCCCTGGGAATAATTCTGATAAATCTGAAACTCATTGATCAGGATCTGCTGCTGAAGTACCTTCTCAAGCAGATACAGTACGCCCTGGGTGATGATAATGAGTGACGGGAGCCTCCCGGCACGCTGTTTCAGATTTCAATTTCCTTGCATATGATCATGGGCGTTTCCTCTTCTTCGGGGGAAACGCGGTATAGAACGTCATGCCTGCCGGCGATAAGGCTTCGCGCCTGAAGGAAATCCTTGTATGACGATTTTACCCCGCACACCTTCACGATAACGGAATCTGCCAGTGAAGCACCGCGCACATATATTTCCCGGTCACGCAGGAATTTTTCCTCCGGCAATTCATTTTTTTTCAGGGAAAAGGTGGGTGAGAAGATAATTCTCGCTTGGTTGTCGCGCATGAATAGAAAACTTTCATCGTGAAAAACATCGGCGCATATGAGCACGCCGAAATTATATCCGTAGGCATGAAAAACCCTGTAATCGTCACCGGGAGTAATTTTTCCCACTTCGGCGAAGAAGAGATTTTTTTTTCGGTAAAAACCCAGTTCCCTGCCGCGGTCGTAAATGAAGGTAGTGTTGTACATGTTTCCCGCCTGCACCTCGGGCATGGTACCGCCGATTACTACCGTATCCAGCTCTTTCGAGAGGACGGCTATGCGCTTTTTCTGGAGCCTTTCATTATGGTCGGTCTGTCCGTGGTTGCCCAGAACCGTGTTGACGAAAAAGTATTCCGGGAAGCAGACAAAATGGGGCCGGAATTTTCTCATAACTGCAGCATCGTCATGAGAAATGGTTGTACCCAGAGGCTTCTGGTAGAGAACGATCCTTGCTTTCATATCCTGACAATTATTATCGTGCAACTGTATTTAAGAAAGAACTTTTTCAGTATTTAATCTTCCGTGTTAAAAAAACCATGAGAAAAATTGTCACTTTTCACCACCTCCTTACGCTTAGAGTATGATGATTGATTGGGGTCAATCCACTACCACGAGGGGAGAAAATACAAATGAAAATGAATGCAGGTCATTATGATGATATGTTTACTTCAATGTACAGCATGTATTATGAACGGGCGGCACGGCTGATATTTCGCATAACCGGCAATGATGACATCAGCCGTGAATTAGCGCAGGATGTTTTCATCCAGGTTTACAAAAATATTGCCCGCATATCATCGGAGAAGGGGAGCCTGAAATTTTATATACTGACGATTGCGCGCAACAGGGCCATTGACTACCTGAGGAAAAGGAGTGTGGAGGAAGCCAGGTACAGGGAAAAGTTTCTTGAGGAGGTTGCGCTTGATGGAAAATTTTATGACGCCATTGAGAACTGTTTTATCGAAGGGGAAATCTTCTCGACGCTCCACGATACGATCAATGAGTTCCCTGAAACGGAACGGCTGGTTTTTATCGGAAAAAATTTTGAGAACAAAACATTCGCCGATTTATGCCAGAGTTCAAATCTTTCATTTTATAAGATCAAGAAAATTGAACAGAAAATAAGGGGCAGGATCAGAAGATCCATAGCGCCTTTTTTTTCATGAAATTCCTGCCGTAGTGACAGATCGCGGCCTGTCATTACGGCAGGAATAAAAAGTACTTGAAAATATATCGCTTTTATCCATTATGTCTCATGTAGGTGATCTTTTTTTACAATCCCCCTTCAGGTAAGGGGGATTGTTTTAGGTCCCTGCCGTAAATTTATTTATACTATTATACTATGCGCTTTAGGCTGATTGATTCCTGACTCAGGATGCCGGTAGTACCTTCCCCGGAAATAGTGCGGACAGAATAAACGATATAACCCGATGAAAGCTGAATTCATACAGGATGAACAGGATCTCTTTTCCTACTCGAAAGATGACCTGGCGACGCGGCATGAAGCCGCTCCCCTGGCGGACATTGACGGCGAATCCGCTGTGAAGGAAATCATCAGGAGCGGTCATATCCCCGCCGATGACCGTTTCTATCTGAAAACCGAGTCCTATATCCTCCAGCTGGCCTATGCCTATAATAAAATACTGTCTCTTTCCAATTCGCGCACCAGGATTCTCGCGCACCAGGTTGAGAGCACGTATAAAATAGTGAACGCCCTGAATCAGCGTTTCCTCATCGCCGATGAGGTGGGCCTGGGAAAGACCATAGAGGCCGGCCTTGTCATCAAGGAGCTTATTTACCGCTATGGATACCGCCGCATCATGATTGCATGCCCTGCATCGCTTTTGTACCAGTGGCAGGCGGAGATGAAGAGCAAGTTTAACGAAAATTTCATCATCATGGACCGCAAGACCCTGTCCCGGGCCCGTAAAGCGGCAGGGGCCGGCGGCAATGCCTGGGAAATTCATGACAAGATCATCTGCTCTCTGGATTTCATCAAAAGCGACAGTTTTTCCGATGAGATGAAGAATACAGCCTGGGATGCCGTTATATTCGACGAGGCCCACCGTCTGCGCAGAGATGCCCAGCACAGCACACTTGCCTATACCGTGGCGGAAATTATCTCTGAAAAAACAAAGTCCATGCTCCTTCTCTCGGCCACACCGTTCCGCGGCAAGCTGGAGGAACTGTATTATCTCATAGCTCTCCTGGACAGAAATATCCTGGGACCTTTTCAGTCCTTTTATAATGATTACTGCATGAACAACGCCGATGTGGCGGCCCTGCGGCGGAAATTATCGGAGGTCGTGATCCGCCGAACAAAGAGGGAAGTGGGAGGATTCACCCTCAGGCACGCCCGGACGATTCGGTTCGACCTGTATCCCGATGAGCGGAATCTCTACGAAGAAACGACCAGGTATGTCGTCGAGGAATTCAACCGCGCCCTCCAGACCGAGAACAGGGCCGTGGGATTCGTCATGACCGTTTTTCAAAAGCTCCTGGATTCATCGTCGTACGCACTGCTGTCGGCACTGAGGAACAGGCACAAGCGTCTCGAGGATCTCGTGAGCCGGGCCGGAAGCAGCGCTGCCATTGTTACTGACCTTAAAAACAGGACAGACGATGATATGGCCGAGGAGGAAAACGAGGAAAACATCATCGACGCAACACTGGAAAAAACCCTGGAAGAGCTGAAAGTCGAAATGATGACCATAGATCGGCTCATAGGGCTTGCCGAAAAGATAGATGTCGACAAAAAAGGGGAAAAACTTCTCGAGCTTGTTCAGGCCCTGGTCCGGCGCGGCATCAAAAAGTTTCTCATATTCACCCAGTTTCGTACTACCCAGGATTATCTTTTCAACCTGCTAAAGGACTACCGAACCGTGGTCTTCAACGGGTCCATGAGCGGCGAGGAAAAGGAGGAGGCGATCCTGTGCTTCAAGGGCGACAGCGAGATACTTATAGCCACGGAGGCCGGCGGCGAGGGGCGAAACATGCAGTTCTGCAATGTCCTGATAAATTATGATCTTCCCTGGTCCCCGCTGAAAATTGAACAGCGTATCGGAAGAATTCACCGTTTCGGTCAGCCCAAAGATGTATACATCTATAACTTTTCAACCACGGGGACCGTGGCCGAACGGGTCCTGGAGGTTCTCACCCATAAACTGCACCTCTTCGAGGAATCGATCGGCCCTCCCGATGTCATGCTCGGCCAGATTGAGGATGAACTGAAGCTGGGGAACCTCATTATGGATATGGTGACGGGGCGCAAAAAGGAAAAGAACATCGATGAAGAGATCGACGGCAGGATTGCCCTGGCGAGACAGAACTATGAAAAGCTGTCGGAACTGACCGTTGCCGATAAAATGGATTTCAACTATGACGAGTATTACCGCATAACGTTGAAGGAACGCCAGTTCACCAATCACCGCATTGAAAATTTTGTGAAAAGGCTCCAGGAGGAGGATGATTATCCCCTGCGGTTCCTTTCAAAGCAGCACCGGGGAAACAATCTCTATCCCGTTAAATATAATGATGAGGGCATCAGTGGGAAATACGGCACGTTTGACAGCCTGACGGCACTGGACAATGAGAACCTGGAATTCCTGGCCTTCGGCCATCCCATAATTGACCGGTTCATACGGCACGCCCAGAGTCCCGATTTCGGCGGGTTTGCCGGCATCAAGATGATAAAATGGGACCGACAATGCACGGCCTTCATGGTAAACTATGTAGTCACCTATCGTTCCGTGCAGGAAACGAAGGAACTTGTACCGGTATGCGTGGTCATGGAAGGGGATCTCGATGACCATTTGCTGGCCGAACTGGAACTCGAGGCCGTTGAACAGGAGCCCATGGAGGGATCGGCCGGCATTGAGATGGAACGGATAAGCGGCTTTCTTTCCGACAATGCCGATGAGCTTTTCGCCGGTGGACGGGCCCGCCTGCTGGTGAAGGTCCGCGAAAGAATCACGTATATGAGCGACAGCCTGGATTTTCGCATAGACCCGCACCTGGAAAAGATTCGCAATTCCTATGATAAAACGATAAAGGAACTGGAAGAAAAGCTGGAGCTCCAGGAGAGCAGGATGAAGTGGTACGGCAAGGATATGCGGAGCGCCGTGACGCGGACCACGAACCGGATCATGAAGGCTCAGAGGGAGAAGGAACATCTCATCGATACCTACAAGGGATACCTGGGCATAACCTATTCTGTCAGGGTGCTGAATGCCGGTGTATTGCTAACGGGAAATCAAAAGGGGGTGTGAGCATTCCTTCCGGATCAATTCAGTGAATCCTGGATTGCCGAGGGATCAAATGAGGCCCTGAGTTTCTTTTCGAAATCTTCTGCGGTGAGGGGAGGATTGAAGAGGTATCCCTGGTAATGGTCGCACTTCTGCTCATGGAGAAAATCGAGCTGGTCTTTTCTCTCAATACCTTCGGCCACTACCTTGAAGCCCAGGTTGTGTGCCAGGTCAATAATAGTGGTCGCCAGTGTCATTGATTTTATGTTTTGCGGTACCTCATCTATGAAAGTCTTGTCTATTTTCAGCGTATCGATGGGGTAATCCTTGAGCTTGCTCAGGGAGGAATAACCGGTACCGAAATCATCGATGGAGATGGAAATTCCCAGTTCATGCAGGCTGTGCAGCTTTTTGATGTTTTCTTCCTCGTTCTCCATGATACCGCTCTCGGTAATTTCCAGCTCAAGCCACTGTGGCGCCATCCCCGTCTCATGCAGAATGTTGTTTATCGTTTCGATAAGATTGTCCTGCCTGAACTGGAAGGGCGAAATGTTGACCGATACCTTCATGGGTGGGAACCCCATATTCTGCCATTTTTTATTCCAGCGGCATGATTCCCGCAGAACAATGTTGCCGATTTCAATGATCATGCCGTTTTTTTCCGCCAGGCCGATGAAGTCCAAAGGCGGCACTGATCCGCGCAGGGCCGAGTTCCAACGGATAAGTGATTCCATGCCGATGATATTACCGCGGAAATCAACCTTGGGCTGAAAAAAGGTTTCAAATTCATGATTATTGATGGCGTCCTTCAGTTCCTGCTCCATCTTGATCCTGTTCAGGAGCCCGTCATTGAGCTCCGCGTCGAAGAGCTGGTAGGTGTTTCGTCCCTTTTCCTTGGCGTTATACATGGCGTTTTCGCTGTTATTGATCAGCATTTCGGCGTTATCGCCGTCATTGGGATATACGCATACTCCCAGGGATGCCGTGAGATAAAATTCCAGATCTCCCAAGACAAAGGGTTCCGTGAAGGATTCGAAGGTCTTCCGCACCACATCGATGATATCGTCGGCGCTTGCGAGATCGGAGAAAAGTGTCATGAACTTATCTCCATCGAACCGAGAAACGATATCATCCTCGCGATATGTCACTTTCAGTCTGCCGGCGATGCTTTTGAGCAGCAGGTCGCCGATGGCTGAGCCGTGAATGTCATTTATGTGTTTGAAGCGGTCCAGGCCTATGCACATAACGGACAGTAGGTTTTCTTTGCTTTTCCGCTGGGATTTCATTATTTCAGACTGAAGTTTGGCCAGGAACATTTTTTTGTTTGGCAGGTCCGTGAGGGAGTCGTAAAAGGTCAGTTTATGCACATTTTCTTCGGCTATTTTTCTTTTGGATATATCCATGAAAACGGTTTCGATTTTATCGTCATTCAGATATAGTTTTGCCGTTACTTCCGCCCAGAAGGTCATGGAGTCATTTTTTATGAACTGCAACTCGTAGTTGTGGATTGTCTCGCGTGTTTTCAGTTCATGGAGGAGCTGATTCCGGTTCTGGGGATCGGCGTAGAATTCATCGATGGTTCTTTTGTTGACCACTTCCTCTTCGGAGGCAAAGCCGAAGAGCTTCAGGGCATGCTCGTTCACCTTGAGGATCATGCCGTCCGAGGCCCGGGTCGTGGCCATTCCCACCAGGGCGTTTTCATAAAGGTGACGGTATTTCATCTCGCTGTTCAGGATATCTATCTGCCGCAGCACCAGTTCCTCGTTCATGCTCTCGAACTTCCTGGCGGCCGTGACCAGCTCTTCGTTCTGCTCCCTGATTTTTCTCTCGGCATTTTTCTGTTCCGTGATATCCCTGGAAAAAATGGCGATCCGACTGACCTCGCCTTCATGGTCCAGGATGGGATAGGCGTTGATGTCGAAGATGTATCCCTTGCGTTCATCCTCGAAGCGGCATTGCTCCTTTGTAACCAGGATGCTTTTGAACCGGTTGAGGCGGTCCTTCTGCCCGGTCTCCTCAAGATGCTCGAAGTAATTATGGCCGATAAAATTTTTAAGGTAGTTTTTATATTGTTTCGACGTCGAGCTGTTTGCGATGAGAATAACTCCCTCGTTATTAAGCATGAAAACGGTGTCTGTAGTGGCGTTAAGAAGGGCCCGGATTGCCGATTCCTTTTCGCGGATGGATTCTTCGTTGTGCATAAGTTCATTCTGCGACGCGATGAGCTCCTCGTTCATGGCCTCGAGCTCTTCGTTGCTTGCCGCCAGTTCCTCATTCTGCTGTTGAATCTTCCGTTCCGCCACCTTGCGCTTGGTAATATCAGTAGCGGTGCCCGTTGCCCCGATGACCCAGCCCGAATCGTCGCGGATGAGGATCAGTGCTATGATGAAATGTATGGGAGTGCCGTCCTTGGCAAAATAGGTCGTCTCGTAGCGGGCCGAATTTCCCTTTCTTCTAACGAGCTCGCGAACGATGGCCGCTTCGTGCTTCGCCAGTTCTGGTGTGGTGAATTCGGCAAAGTTGTGACCGATTATTTCCATCTGCCGGTATCCCATGACACGCTCCGCTGCGCGGTTCATAAAGGTATAGTTACCCTTTATGTCGCCGGACCAGATTATCTCGTCGGCCATCTCTACCAGGGTCCGGTATTTCTCCTCGCTTTTTTTCAGATCTCTCTGGAAGTTGATGAGCTCGTCATTGGCGCTTTCCAGGGCATTGTTGATCACTTCAAGCTGCTGGTTTTGCTCGGCGACGGCCTGTTCGGCCTTTTTGGCCTTTATCAGGGCGCTTGTGTCGATGTTGAAAATCTGGTACGATGCGATGCCCATGAAGAGCATGACGATGATATTATCCATCAGGTAATCAAAGGTTATGTACTGCGACAGGGCGTATTGGGAACTGATTGTAAGCCCATAGAAAATGAGGATCGCTATATTGACGGCATAATAGAGAATTATTAGTATACGCCTTTTCACGGTGAGAAGCGGAACCATGATGAGAATTCCCGGTATATATACGATGGTATCCATGCGGGCCAGGAGTGGCTGGTTTGTGTCCATGAAGAGTACGTACCAGACACCGCTCATGAGAGTGAGAATGCTGAGGTGTGAAGCGATCTGGTAAAAGCCCATTCTGAGAATAACCAGGGAGACGACGGTGAAAATGCAGATTGTAATGACAGGACCGAAGAAAGTCGCAGACAGGTGTCCCCGGTAAATATACATTCCCAGGACCACGGGCGACAGTACCATGATTGCCAGCAGTACTGATAAAAGGACACGGGATTTTTGCTGAATGATGTAATCTGAATCCCTGTATCGTTCAAGGAAATAATTGATTATTCCGGGTATCATCAAACCTCGATAAAAATTAAAAACCGACCATCCAGACTTGTTTTAATTTGCCTTTGTGGCAGGTAACTGTCAAGACTATTAAAATTATATTGCTTATTTTTCTGATATAATGTATTTTAATCAGAATAAAAACTTACCATTATTTCCCTCATTAGTGCAAATTGTCTATATTCGTTAACCCTGATTCATGCCGTGATTGTATAAGACGGGTATTGCATGTTTACATAAGGAAAACAGCTTCATTATAATGAAATGTTCCCTGGATTTATTTTCGGCATAAACCTAAAAGTACTGGAAAAATGTATGATTATTAATTATGATATGAGGGTATTTATTTAACGCCCCAGAGGTGACAGATATGAAAATGATTACAGTGGGAAGAAAAGGTACTATATTAATCATCCTCCTGATGGGAATTGCATCCATCATGCTGCTCTCAAACCGGATTGTTTCATTGAAGAATGAAGGATTCGCCCAGAACATGTCCAGGACCGATATTCGCAACCGCTACGAAAAGGACAGGGAAGGCATAATGCGGAGCCAGGAAGAGATGAAACAGCTCATGAAGGGTATTGTCGCCGATATCAAGGAGCGGAATCTCAAGTTCCGCGTAGAGCTGAATGAACAGATGAAGTATCAGATCGCCCAAATAACGGGTGCCAAAGAACCCGAGGAAATAGAAAAGGATGCGTCGGTCCGGTGGGGATGGGGACAGCGGCAATGGAAACGCTATTTCGGTACTTATTACGATATCCTGGGAAGAAAAAAATCGGAAGATGAGAAGCAGGAACAGCTGGAAAGGCGCCGGAAGCTGGCCGAAAATGAGAAAAAGCTGGAAGAGCAAAGAAGACAATTGGAAGAGGAAAGGCGCCTGGCCGAGGATAAACAGAGGGAACAGGAAGAGGCCGCGAGGCTGGCAGAGGAAGAGAAGCGGCTCGCCCGGGAAAGGAAGCGTCTGGATGAAGAAAAAATGAAACTCAATGAAAAGAAGATAGAGACTGATATAGATAACGCGCCGTCGCCTTCGGCCGTGGCCTTTACCTGGCTCGGCAGGCAGAAAATGACCCCGGTGAAAAACCAGGGTACCTGCGGCAGCTGCTGGGCCTTTACTTCGGCAGCGGTTCTTGAGGCCAATTTTATGATCAGGAACGGCAAAGAACTGGACCTCTCGGAGCAGAACATTCTTGACTGCGCCGTCGATGAGAGGGGCAAGGACGCGGGAAGCTGTGGCGGCGGATGGTACGGCGGGGTGTTTCATTACTTTACACAGAAGAGCGCGGTTACGGAGACAACTACTCCCTACAAGGGGCGTGAAAGCGTGTGCCGTCAGCCCGTGAAGGAAAACTACCGCGTCGCCGCCTGGGGCTATATCAGGAAAGACGCCGGCATTCCCTCCGTGGATGAGATGAAGGATGCGCTGTGCAAATACGGCCCCGTTGCCGCCTGCGTGAAGGTGACGCCGGCGCTGCAGGCGTATAAAAGCGGCATCTTCGATGAGCATGCCGCGGTCAGCGGTCCCCGCGACATCAATCATGCCATAACGATCGTGGGATGGGACGATTCGAAGAAGTCGTGGCTCGTTAAGAATTCCTGGGGGCCCCGGTGGGGCGATAACGGATATTTCTGGATAGAATACGGATGCAATAATATCGGATACGGCGCGACCTGGCTCGTCGTTGTACGTGATCAGTAGGCATACGGAAAGGAGGCAATTGGCATATGACGGCAAAGGGAAAAAAAATGGTACTAGCGGGGATGCTGGTCGTGGCGGCGGGATTGTTTTCGTGTTCGCCCAGGGCCGCACTTATACTGACCGACGAGAGCAACGGCAAATCATTCAGGATCGAAAAAGGAAAGATTCTTGAAGTGAGACTCAGCGCGCAGATGGGAACGGGATACAGCTGGAAGTGGAAAATGAACGATGAGTTCTTCACGGAAGAGAGGGAGCAGGATATTATAACCGCGGAAAAAAACAAGACCGGGGATGTGGATATTCAGGTGTTCAGATTACGCCCTCTCGTTTCGGGAGAGACGGAACTGGAATTTATTCTTGACCGGGCCTGGGAGAAAGACAAGGCTCCGCAGAAGGAATTCTCCGTCAGGGTAGTCATATATTAAATTTGGTGATTCCGGTGCGTAAATAAACTGGTATCCGCCTTTAGCGCGGATGAGATGCGGGAACGATGGCATATCCTGAAGCTTCTAAAAACACGGAATTGAAGAATGTCCGGAATTTAAAAATAAAGCCCGTTTCCGTGGTGGTAATCGGTTCATCCACGGGCGGTGTTCCGGTCTTAACACGCATATTGTCGGCGCTGAAAGAATTTTCCCCGCCTATAGTGATAGTTCAGCACATGCCCCGGGAGTACACGGGCCCCTTTGCCGAGAGGCTGAACAGGCTTTCCATAATATTCGTGGCCGAGGCCTCCAACGGAGACCGTCTCTACCGCGGACATGCCTTTGTGGCGCCGGGAGACTCCCATGTACTTCTGCGCAGGGACGGGCAGGGCTATTTTATCGAGGTCAATTCCGACGAGCCGGTGAACCGCTTCAGGCCATCGGTGGATGTTCTTTTTGATTCCGCGGCCCGTATTCCCGACAGGGACATCGTGGGAATCATTCTTACGGGCATGGGCAACGACGGGGCTGCCGGTCTGCTGAAAATGAGGGAAAAGGGCCAGGTCACCGTGGCCCAGGACGAGAATTCCTCAGCCGTTTTCGGTATGCCCCGTGAGGCCATCATGAGGGGCGCGGCGGCCCATGTCATGAGCGTTGATGAGATCACGGCCTTCATCAACGGCCTGGACGAATGATTGGTTCAGGACGACGGTGAAAGCATGAATGCAGCGATACGGGAATAGAATGTTTTGGGATTGTCAATCATGGGGAAATGGCCGCTGTTCTCGATGGAGATTATCGGTATTACTCCAAGTTTTTTGAGCACGGGAAGAGCGGCGTTTTTGTCACCATGCACATAGGCCGACCTGCAGGGCAGTGTTCTGAAAAGCTCCAGCAGCCGGCCGCTGCATGAATGCTCCACCAGGGAAAGGGCGCTCCTGTTCAGACCATCGTCATCGGACATCTTCACCCCGGCATACCAGTGATGCAGGCCCCGCTCCGGCGAATGGGCCGTTATAATCCGCAGGTGCCCCAGGAGCTGCCGCCGGTAATGGCCCAGTTGCGCCGATGCCGCTTTCCTGCTCACGGCGCAGTCCTCTGTTACAAGATTTCCTTCAACATTGATAAATGAAATGAGACGGTCTCCAAGTCTCTCCGTCATGAGGAGGCCCACGGCCCCGCCCATGCTGTGGGCCACGAGATGCACCCGGGGATGGCTGAATTTTGTCAGTATGGCAAGGCAGATATCGGCGTGATCGTTCATGGTGCAGGAATAATGTGCCGGTTTTGATGATCTGCCAAAGCCGGGAAGATCGACGGCGAGGAGTGAAAAGGGGAGCATGGTTTCCGCTTCCCAGGCCCCGGTGAAAGAATCCATGGAGCATCCCAGTCCATGGATGAAGAAAACCAGGTCTTTGCCGCCCTCCCGGAAGAGACCGGCGATTCGCAGTGTTTCCTGTCCCGAAGCTATTTCATAGTAACCGGGTTCCATGGCCTCCACGCCTCATTCAGAATTCAATGCCGCTTCGCGCCTGTATCTTTTCCCTGTAATAATGCTTAATTTCCTTCATTTCAGTCACGAGATCACAGAGTTCCATGAGATCCTCCGTGGCTCCCCGGCCGGTCAGAACCAGTTCCATGCCCGCCGGTTTGGCGCGCACAAGGCCGGCGATTTCCTCTCCGGTGACGAGCTTGAACTTTTGGGCCGTTACTATTTCGTCTAGGATCAATATGTCATATTCTCCGCCCGTGAGTGCTTTCCGTGCGCGTTCATATCCCCGGCGCGCCAGGTCGTAGTGTTCATGGAAGTTCGTTCCGTCGGGCATGCAGAACCTGTCGCTTCCGTACTGTTCGATGGTAATGGCCGGCCCGAGCGTTTTTATCGAATGCAGTTCGGCATAATCCTGCCCCTTCATGAACTGGATCATGAGGGTCTTCAGGCCCGCACCTGCCGCGCGGAGGGCGAGTCCCAGGGCAGCCGTGGTCTTTCCCTTGCCGTCTCCCGTGTAGAGCTGTACATATCCCTGTCCAATGGCCATGGCGTTTACATGTTCCTCCGGTATTTTCCGCCGACGCTGTAGAGCAGTTCGCTTATCTGCCCCAGGCTGGCCACGCGCGCCGTGTTCATGAGCTCTTCGAATATATTCTCACCGCTCTCGGCGACGCTGCGCAGTTTTTCCAGGGCAACGTGGGCTTCGGCGGCATGGCGCCCGTGAAAGGTCTTCAGATTGTCGAGTTGTGACTGTTTTTCCTCATAGCTTGCCCTGGCCAGCTGCACGTCCTGCCGGGATGATTCCTGCGAAGCGGCTTTGTCGTCCAGGTAAGTATTGACGCCGATGATAGGGTACTCGCCGGAGTGTTTTTGATGCTCGTAGACCAGGGATTCCTCCTGAATCTTGCCCCGCTGATAATGCGTTTCCATGGCTCCCAGGACACCGCCGCGCCTGCTGATTGCGTCGAATTCCTTCAGCACCGCCTCTTCCACCAGGTCCGTGAGTTCCCTGATGATGAAGCTGCCCTGAAGCATGTTCTGGTTTTTAAAGATTCCGTATTCCTTCATGATGATGAGCTGGATCGCCATGGCCCGGCGCACCGATTCCTCCGACGGTGTGGTGACCGCCTCGTCGTAGGAGTTGGTGTGGAGTGAGTTGCAATTGTCATTCAGGGCCATGAGGGCCTGGAGCGTCGTCCGTATGTCGTTGAACTGCATTTCCTGGGCGTGGAGGGAACGGCCCGAGGTCTGGACATGGCATTTCAGGCGCTGACTCTGCTCATTCGCACCGTACACGTATTTCATGGCGATGGACCAGATACGCCGCGCGACGCGGATCAGCACATTGTATTCCGGGTCCATGCCGCTGGAAAAGAAGAAGGAGAGGTTCGGGGCAAAATCGTCGATATGCATGCCGCATCCCAGGTAGTACTCCACGTAGGTAAAAGCGTTGGAGAGGGTCAGGGCCAGCTGCGTTACGGGATTGGCCCCGGCCTCGGCTATGTGGTATCCGCTGATGCTCACGGAGTAGAAGTTCCGGATCTTCTTATCGATAAAAAACTTCTGGATGTCCCCCATCATTTTCAGGGCAAAACCCGTGGAAAAAATGCAGGAGTTCTGGCCCTGGTCCTCCTTGAGGATGTCGGCCTGGACCGTGCCGCGAATGTTTTCAAAAACGAAGGTGCGTATGGCGTCCAGTTCCGCCGGTTCCGGTCCGCGTCCCTTTTCCGTCATGAACCGGTCGAGCTGCTGATCTATGGCCGTGTTGAAAAAGAAGGCCAGCATGATGGGGGCCGGGCCGTTGATGGTCATGGATACGCTGGTCATGGGCGAGCAGAGGTCGAAGCCCGCGTAGAGCTTTTTCATATCGTCGAGCGTACAGATGCTGACGCCGCTTTCACCTATCTTGCCGAAGATGTCCGGTTCCGTCGTCGGGTCCTGGCCGTAGAGCGTCAGTGAATCGAAGGCGGTGCTGAGGCGCTTGGCCTCGTCGTTCCGCGAAAGGTAATGGAAACGGCGGTTGGTTTTCTCAGGGGGGCCTTCACCGGCAAACTGGCGCTTCGGGTCCTCGCCCTCCCTGCGGAAGGGGAAGACGCCGGCGGTGTAGGGGAAATACCCCGGGAGATTTTCTTCTCGCATCCACCGCACCGTATCGGCCATGCTTTCAAAGCGCGGCAGTGCGATGCGCGGGATTTTCAGCCCCGAGAGGGAGAGGCTGAAGAGGTGCGTGATATTCTCGCGGCCCCTGATTTTCACGGCCAGTTTTTCCTGTTCATAGGCTTCCTTTATTTCGTTCCAGCCGTCCATGAGGTGTTTCACCTCAGGGTCAAGGGTGGTCTCGATTTCACGGACAAGTTCAGGGAGCCCCTGGAGGCGGGCATCGTCGAGGAGTATTTTCGCCGATTCCAGTTTTCGTATGACCGCTGTTTCGGCGCCTGTTTTTTTGTGATAGTTCAGCACGGCCCGGGAAATAATACTCAGGTAATGTTCCCGCTCGGCAGGTATCACCGACAGGCTTTCGGGATGTTCCCGGGAAAAACCCGTTTTAGGCGGAACGGGCCAGTCGATGAGACCGCGTTCTTTCAGCATGTTGAAGCAGAGGCTGAAGAAAAGAGTCGTGCCCGGGTCCGAGAAATTGCTGGCCACGGTACCTATAATGGGGAGGTCTTCATCGGCTCCCTGGAAGACCGAGCGGTTCCTCCGGTATTGCTTGCGCACATCGCGCAGGGCGTCGGGGGAGTTCTTGTGGTCGAACTTGTTTATGACGATGATGTCGGCGTAGTCCAGCATGTCGATCTTTTCCAGCTGCGACGGGGCGCCGAATTCCGAGGTCATGACATAGACCGACATGTCGCAGACCTGTGTGATCCAGGTGTCGCCCTGGCCGATGCCAGGGGTCTCTATGACGATGAGGTCGAAGCGCGCAGCCCTGAGCACGGCAATGAAGTCCCGTATGGTGTCCAGCATATCCTGGCCCGAATCCCTGGTGGCCATGGACCGCATGAAGACCCGTTCAGGATCGAGAAAGTTCATGCGTATGCGGTCCCCTAAAAGTGCGCCGCCGGTTTTTTTCCGTGTGGGGTCGACGGCAAGGACGGCCAGGCTTTTGCCGGGATACTGAGCGGCGAAGCGGCGGATGAATTCGTCCTCCAGGGAGCTTTTTCCCGACCCCCCGGTACCGGTGATGCCCAGGACCGGTGTATTCGAGGACAGGGCAGACAGTTCGCCGCGGAGAGCGGGAAAAGCGGCGCTGCTCACGCCCAGGTCCTTCTCGGCCATGGAAAGGAGTTCGCTCACGACGAGCCCGTCGCGCGAAGCGAGCCGCTCCTTCCAGTCCCGGGGCAGGGGAGGCGAGGCAAAGGCCGCGGTGCGGGAAATCATGTCGTCGATCATGCCCGCGAGGCCCAGGTGATGGCCGTCCTCGGGCGAGTAGATATGCTCGATGCCGTATTCATGGAGCTCATGGATCTCTTCCGGAACTATCACGCCCCCGCCTCCGCCGAAAATCCGTATGTGGTCCACGCCGTTTTGCACAAGAAGGTCTTTTATGTATTTAAAGAATTCCATGTGGCCGCCCTGGTAGGAACTGGCCGCGATGGCATGGGCCCCTTCCTGTATGGCCGTATGGACAATCTCCCGGGCTGAACGGTTGTGGCCCAGGTGAATCACCTCGGCCCCGGCCTGCTGCAGGAGCCTGCGTATGATATTGATGGACGCGTCGTGACCGTCGAAGAGGGTCGTGGCCGTGACAAACCTGATTTTATCCTTTATCGGAGCGTTTTTATCAAGGGAATTCATGTAAACCTCAGATCAGTTATGTATATTTTTCCCGCGATTATGGGAACGGGGGCCCCTGCTGTCAAGCATTGTGTCTGAAAAAGACCTTCCGGGCCCTGTTAAAGGCCCTTTTTCAGGGTATTTTATCATGTCCGTCACCCCTGTCAGGGTTCAGGCGGATATTTTTCTTCCTGTGATTATAAGATAGCTATTAAGGGGTGAAGATTCCAGTCGGCGCAGATACGATATGCCCCGGGGCTCCGCACAGACGCGATTAATCATGTCTGTACGGAGCCCAATGCAGGCATTATATCGCAAACCGGCCTGTTCCGGCCCGATTACCATTGCCTCCCCCGTGTTTAATAATTAATACGCACGCTGTTAACCGGGATTTAAAAGATTTTGGTGAAAAATAAAAAAAATGATTTTTCCCGGGCTGGACCCGGCTTGCCTTCATGGGCGATGGAACGGAGCATCTACGGAGCATCTACGGAGCATCTACGGAGGAGCGACGGAGGAGTTGAGGCCGGTACCGGCACTTCCAACGTCGTGTTGGTCGCGCTCACTCAGGTGCCGGCGGTGGCTGGGACTTATTGTTGCCGGTAACTAGTTCTGTGCACGCTGCGGAGGCACGTCGTGTGCCATCCTCACGTGCAGCCCAGGCGCTCGCACATCCTTGATGCTCGCTTATCTGCTTGTGATTATTCCATCCGGAACTTGGGATTTCTGTGGCGTCGGTTCCCGGCCGGAATATCTCTATGTGCAGGTCTTGTATCGACTGTTGTAACGCTAAAATAACTTGACAACCCGGTATTATGATATTAGCATTCCAGTATAGACAAAAGGTGGGAAGTGATATTCATGAATAAAGCAATAATAGACGAGGCCGCAGCCGTCCTGAAATCAGTTCTGACCGATGAGTTCGGTGATGGCATTGAACTTACCATGTTCGGGTCAGCCGTAAGGGGCACCTATGACAGGGAATCTGATATTGATATTCTGGTTCTTCTTCCTTTTGAACCTACCACAAATATTGAGGAGACTATTTTCGGAATCGCTTTCGATATTGAACTGAAGTATAATATAGTTTTCGGATTGATCGTATATTCAGGGCGATTCTGGAACTCAGAACTGGCAGCGACAATGCCTTTACACAGGAACATAGAAAGAGAGGGTGCCCGGATTTGACTCCTCACAATGAGCTTATTCGCTATCGTAGATTAAAAGCCGGGGAAACCCTTCAGGACGCGGTGATCCTTGTTGAAGCGGGAAGATTACATTCGGCGGTAAACAGAATTTATTACGCACTATTTTATGAAGTTTCCGCGCTGCTTCTGACGAAAGATTTAAGTTCATCGAGACATAGCGGAATTAAGGCGTTGTTCAATGAACACTTTGTTAAACTGGGCGTTGTTTCAACACATACCGGACGTTTTTTCTCCACCATGTTTGAATTCCGGCAGAAAGGCGATTACAGTGATTTCGTCACCTTTGAAAAAGATAAGGTATCGGAATGGCTTGTCATGGCCGGGGAATCAATTAAAGAGATCGAAGGCATTTTTAAATAACCGTACCTTATTGTCCCGCTCCCGTACGGAACGGTTTAAACTGTTCCTTATGCACCGCACATAAAAACATGCTATACGGAAAAACATGACGTTGCCTTGTTGCTGATTATTCCATCCGGAACTTTTATTTTCATACCGGTGAGCCCCTTTATCTAAAAGCGATGCGAATGCAGACGCCAGTGTCACACGCTGACAGGAAGTCAAAAAAGCGTGTGACGGACGCGCGGAGCGGGGGATTTCTGAATCGGGGTAAAAAATGATTGATTTCCATCGGGAGCATATTCTATATAGCAAAAGCATCTATAGGGGAAGTAACTTACATTGCTGAAAAAATACGGAGACAATGATATGGCCGCCGAAATAAAAAAACTCAAATCCGATGACGTATACCAGCTGAAAATAACACTGAATGAAGTATATCCCGACATCTGGCGCAGGTTCGTTGTTGAAGCCGACATCAAGCTGCCCGATCTGCACAAGGTCATACAGACCGTGATGGGATGGGACAATGCCCATCTGCACATATTCCGTATCGATAAAAAGCTCTATTCGCCGCCCGATGAGGAGTTCGACGGTCCCTATGTGGATTACCGGAAGACCAAACTCAACCAGGTCGTGACTGCGGAGCAGCAGAAGTTTTTTTACGACTATGATTTTGGCGACGGGTGGGAGCATACCTTGGTCCTGGAAAAAATCCTGCTGAAAGAAAAGGGCGCTAAATATCCCGTCTGCGTTGAAGGAGAACGGAACTGCCCGCCCGATGACTGCGGCGGTCCCTTCGGTTACATGGAACTGCAGAAAACCATAGCCGATCCCCGCAACGATGAATATGAAGAAATGATGGACTGGCTCGGCGGGGATTTTGATCCCGAAGAATTTTATATTGATGATATCAATGAAATGCTTCAGGAAAAGGACTACGGCTGCATCGAACTGTTCGATTAATTGTGTTTTCGCAATAGCATGCCCCGTTGAGCCGCCATGCATGGCGAATCAACGGGGACCGGGAGAACCTTTATTCAAGGACAATCCTGCGTATCTTCTGATTGTTGGTGTCGGCGATATAGATGGTCCCGTCACGGTCTATCTCGATGCCCGTGATAGTGGAGAAAGTCGCGCTCAGAAGCGCACCGTTATCCTCTCCGTCTGAACCCACTGTCCCGGCGAAGAGGGATATCGTGCCGTCCGTTGCCACTTTCCATATAACATAATTGGCGTAATCGGCGGCGTAGATCGTCCCGTCACCGGCCACTGCCAGACTATTCAGCTCCGGCGCAGTTGCACTGGTAATGGTATAGGTGTTCAGCAGCGTTCCTGCCGGTGAATGCTTCCGTATTGTATTGCCGGTGCCGCTACAGCTGTATACATTGCCCGAGCTGTCAAGGCTGACACTGTACACATAACCCACGCTGGCGAAATCGCTTGTGGCGTTACTGTTCCCCAACTCGATCTTTCTGATCTTGCTGTTCATTGAGTCGGCCACGTAAAGGATGTTGTTGTCGCTATCAAAGGTGCAATCATAGGGACTGTTGAAGGACACGGGATTGGTGTTTGAACTCCCCGATGCTCCGGTTGTTCCAAGAAAAGTTGAGACAACAGCGCTGCCGGTTATTTTGAGTATTTCATGATTCTCATCGTTTGCCACGTACAGGGAGCCGCTTCCATCCACCGTCATTCCCAGGGGAAAATTGAATGGATCACCGGAGGCGATATTTTCAGCGAAAAGTGAGCTGATGCCGGCGGTGTTTATTTTATACAATGTATAGGTTGCTGCTACATACAGGCAGCCCGTACCGTCACAGCACAGGGCGCGATAATCCTGGTTAAAATCCGAATAATCCGTGACATTTTTATAGGTCTTTGTTGTGTCACCGGAATCGGAATCGCACGACGGAACAAGAAAGAGACAGCAAATCGATAGAAAAAGAGCAAGGAAGAAATTTTTCATAATAGTTAACCTCAGAAGGATTTTTTATGACCGGATGCTGTATAACAGTGCGGCATTGCCAGTGTCAATTACTTTATGTCACCTTTATGGTGGCGGTGTCATTCCATGGATAAAGGTTCGCTATCAATCCCGCCCGCAATTGATCAATGCCAGCAGAAAAATAACAGGGATTGTCGGGAATTATCCACCTTTCATCGGGCCAGCTTCTTCCCCAGTTTTTCCGCCTCGGCCAGGATCTCGCTGTTTTTTTCGATCTCGCCGGCCTCCGTGGCGCTGCCGTAGACCATGCCGGTGATTGTGGCGCCCACGTACCGGAAGGAGTCCTGGAAGCAGCGGATGGCGTTAATCGCGCCCGAGGCGACCGCGTCACTATCGCCGTAGGTAATGACAATGCCGATTTTTTTATCGAAGGGATTTTTCCCGTACCGGGGCATGGCGAAACACCGGTCCATCCAGAGCTTGGTCTGTGTCGACATGTTGAACCAGTGTACCGGCGTGGCGATCAGCCATGCATGGGCCGCAGCGAGTTTCGGGAATAGTTTCTGCATATCGTCATTTATGACGCAGCCCTTGGCATCGGGATTCTGGCACTTCCAGCAGGCCTGGCACGGCCTTATATCCATGCCGTGAATAAAGAACGATTCCACCTCGGCCCCGGCGGACCTGGCGCCTGCTGCGACGCGTTCTGCAAGGATCGCGCTGTTTCCTTTTTTGCGCGGGCTCCCCAAAAGGATTACGATATTTTTCTTTTCTTCGGTCATGACTGTCCTCGTTTGGTTTCGGCCTGATTGTGAATACGGTGCATATCCTATGGCATGCCGTCGGAGGAGTCAAGGAGATATTGCTGTCCCCGTGTGAATGCAGGGAACGGTTTGAAACCGTTCCCTGCACACGACCCGTTCCCTGCAGAAAATTACCAGGTCTTCGGTTCCGGAGGACTCACAGTGAAGGTGTATTCCTGGCCGGGTCCCGACATCAAACTTGTAAACAAGGTGTTGATAGCATAGCCGTTGCCCGTAAGTTTCGGGAACGTTGTGATGCCCGAGAATGTCAGGCTGCCGTCTCCCAGGGACGAGACAGGCTCGTCAAAGTCGATGGGGAAATTTATCGGTTCCACGGTGTGCAGTTTGAAGGGAACATCTATGCCGATCGCGCCTACCTGGGTTATATAGAGATTCACCGGCATGTTCCCGTGCACATGCAGTATGCCGTCATTATCCAGGGAGGCCGTGCCTTCCATTGGAGCTGCGGGAGAAATCGTCAGCGTCACTTCCAGTGGAAGGATCACCCAGATATCGCCCGGGAATGTCGGAACAGACAGTGTGCCCGTAATTGTATTGGAAGTCATATTTGTATCGGCCGTGAAAGTTGATCCTTCCGGCAGTTCCACGTCCTGGTCCAGCGTATTCAAGTGTATCGTTCCATTAAGGGTCCACTCGTCGAGGGAAAAAATAAAGTCACCGTCAACAGGGTTGGCTGTCGATACGGGCCGGGGACTATCCGTATCGCAGGTACAATCCGCGGAGCGGCCGTCGAACCGGTCCTTTATCCAGGAGAGTACATACGGCGCGGCCTGGAACTGGGTGGTTATATGCTCCCCGGGGAAAACCATGTAGGTGGTTTTTACACCAAGGCCGCAGTATTTTTCTTTGAGCGCCAGGCTCTGCTCCAGGGGGATGAACTCGTCCGATGTGCCATGATACATGAACAGCGGCACGTCCATGGTGCTGTTTCCCAGATCCTGCTCCAGCAGCGTTTCGTGCACGGAAGGTATGCTGAGGAGTTCATCGAGAGTAGGGCCGCCTTCAACATAGGTGGAGAGACTGGTATTCATGAAGGCAAACAATGCCTCAAATACGCAGGTGGAAAGGCCCTTCTGGATGGCCAGCTCGCCCGTGGAATTAACCAGCGTTTCAAGGGGGATGCCTTCGGGGTACTGTGACCACAGCCCGATCACCGTTGCCAGCAGGAAGCCCGAGCCGTTGTTGCCGTCCAGGTATTCGGCAACTTCAAAAAAGTCACCCGGTACTCCACCGGCCGCTACACCGACCAGGTTCATGTCCGGCGTATAGACGGGCTGCAGCTGTCCCGCAAAGGATGCCGATTGTCCGCCCTGGGAGTAACCCCAGATGGCAACATCCGCACGTGCACTGACAGTGCTGAACGGTACCTGTGATGCGGCTTTTATAATATCCAGCACGGCATGGCCCTGGGCAATGCCCGCCATATAGGTCGGTATGTCACCCGTTGTGTAACCGGGATTGTCGGTTACCAGCACGGCATAATTTTTATTAAGGGCCCTGGCGATATTGGATATCTCGTAGTCCGTCCCTTCCATGAGCTGTATCGACGGCGCACAGCTCTGGCAGAGGCCGTGAGTGCCAACCGCATAACTGATGATGGGGCGCCTGCTCCACCATGACCAGATCTTTTTCGGGACCAGTACCGTACCGGTCACTATGTTAGGAGCTCCAATCGCGTCCGTGGAGCGGTACATGATTATCCATGAGTTCACCTCAGGGGCCCCCGGCAGGGTTATGGAGGCTCTACGATAGGAGATGAGATCGCCGTGATTGCCCGCCGGCAGCGTGGAAGGAGGTGTATAAAAAGCCTCCCCTGACGGGCCAATAATTGAAGATATCGCCTCGGTTTCCGTTAAGCCCGCATCTGATATCAGGTCAGTTGAATCATCATTTGTTGCAACATCGCAGGATATAGTGAATATTGAAATAATGAAAATAAGAAAAAATGATACGTGTCTTCTGTTATACATTCGTTTCATATTATAAGTGACCTCCTTTTGGGGTATTTTATAGGTCATCTATACCCCGATGAGCGGGGTTTTGTCGTGTCAGAACCTGATTAATCAAAAAATGTCCATAAAAAAGCCGTCGGGACGGTATATGTGCTAATAAACCTGATTAATACTATGCAGGAATTCCGCGAAGGGGGAATCTGATAATATCTGGACAGAGGGAATGCATGAAATACCAGTAAGTCTATCTCTGTAACTTCATGCTCTTTGTGATCTTCCTGTGACCTTGATCAGCGTAGCATAACTATTTTTGGAGGGTGATGAAGGGATGATTGGCGATTTTCTGCATTTTCCGGTATTGTTCCGGCGTGGTTTTCATGACTTTCAAAAAGGCGCGGTTGAAAGTGCGCAGGCTGTCGAATCCCACGGAAAAGGCAATGGTGATGATGGTGTTCTCCGTGGATGCCAATAGTCCGATAGAATCACTGATGCGGAGCTTGTTGATATAATCCCCCATTTTCCTGCCCGTGACTATCTTGAAAATCCTGCCCAGGTTGTCGGGGTGGATATCCACCATGGCGGCCATGCCCTCGCGGGAAATATCTTCCCGGTAATTTTCATGGATGTAGGCAAGGACCTTCTGAATTTTCTCTTCGGCCCGGTCTGTGTTCACGGTGTACGATCGTGCTGTTGACCGGGAATCGCTGATCTCCTCATAAAGGCGCGAATATTCCGACAGGGATTTTTCAAGATTGTTTTTAACGGCGTCGATATCGTTCTGGATGGTCACATGGCGGGTGACAATGACCAGGGCGGTGCCCACGTAGAGCGTAAGGGCCGAATAATAAAAAATCATATTCTGGAACAGGGGCGGTGCGGGGATGAAGGCGAATTTGTAAAAATAGACAACCCCGTCATGGATGGCGCCCAGGATAACAATGAGGCCGAAAAAGCTGAAGAGCCGGGACAGGGGCTTCTTCGTGGCAAGGGCATACATGTGGCAAGACAGGTTATAAAAGCCGATAGCCGTAGTCACGGTGATGAGCAACAGGCCGTGAACACGGAGCCTTTCGGGCGTGGTGAAGAAAATGCCTATAAAAAGCACGATGGCAAAATAGAACCACAGGAGCGCCTCGGTTTTTTTTCTTGCCAGTCCGTAGATCCTGTGGAGAAAAATGGGATGCGTGACATTCAGGGCAACCCAGGCGAAACCCAGAATTTTAAACCGGTTCAGCATGGTTCCATAAATGTTCCAGCTCGTACTTTGATCAAAAATAATGACGAGTCCGCAGAGAAGCTGCAGGAAGTAATACAGGTATTCCTGCGAATCCCTTTTTCTCAGGAAGTGGAAGAGTGAAATGATGAAAAAGGGAACGCCCATGGCGATGATGATGTAGCTGAAGACGATGCGGAAAAAATAGTCCAGGTCCCTGCTCTCGCTCCATGACGCGATGTCCGTGAGAGACATGTTTCCCAGGATCTCGCCGTAGGTATTATAGGAAACGCGTATGGCGATGACATTCCTGTCCTCCCTGGTGAGGGATTTGGGGACGAGGTAGTGGCGCGGATGATTCCACGTGGAGTGCTCAGCGGGGGGAAACCGGCCCGTGGTCCCGATCCTTTCGCCATTGAAGTATGTTTCATCGGCATTGGCAATGCGGCCCAGGATGAGACCCAGGTCGCGGAGACCGAAATCATCGGGGAGCGTCAGGGTCTTTCTCAGCCAGACAATGCCTGATAGTTTTTTTTCTTTTTCCGCCAGGTAGGGCATGAAGGTTCCGGGAAGGTTTATCGTGTCCCAGGAGGTATCATCATGGCGGGGTGTCCGGTACGCGGCGTCATCGGCCGCAATGATCTGCCAGGGGCCTGCCAGGGACAGGGAGGCGTCGGGGGATGGGCCGGACCGGCAGGCTGCAAGGCATACCATAACGGGTATGATGAATCCGGCCCCCATGTTTTGTATCCTTACTTTCATAATGCCCGGAAGAGTGTTTGCCTGTGAATTAATTGTCGAATTAAGTAATCCGTTTATGAAAAGGTTAATGGTTGATAACGAATAAAAAAATCCGGCTTGTCAAGAACTATTTGTTTTAAGGAGGGCTGTGCACAAAATGGATGCATACTATTCGGGAAATTACACCGCGAAGATACTGGCATACAGGAATGCAGATTGTTTTACCGCATTCACCATGCATGCCCGTATCCGGGGGTTGTCTCGTCAGATCTTTACCGGCAGACCGGCCTCGTCGTCGAGCTTAATAGCGCTCACCATTTCGGAAAGCTGTTGTGCGTGCTTCATGAGCATCTGCGCCGTGGCCGACAGTTCCTGGGATACCGCGGCGTTCTGCTGGGTTATTTCGCTGAGTTGGACCATGCCGTTGTTCACCTGCTGTATTCCCGTGTTCTGTTCCTGCGAGGCGCTGAAGATTTCCTGCACCAGCTGTGCTGTTTTTTTCGCATCCGGCACTATCTCCGAGAGGATGCTCCCGGCCCGGTCCGCCACGGATACGCTCGTTGATGCCAGCTCATTGATTTCCTGTGAGGCGTTCTGGCTTTTCTCGGCGAGTTTTCGGACCTCGCTGGCCACGACGGCGAAACCCTTGCCGTGTTCCCCGGCACGGGCCGCCTCGATGGCGGCATTCAGGGCCAGAAGGTTCGTTTGGTAGGCGATGTCCTCAATAAGGCGGATTTTTTCCGTGATTTGCCGCATGGCCGTCAGGGTCTCCTTTACAGCCACGCCGCCCTCGTCGGTTCGCTCGGCGGTTTTCTGTGCTATGCGGTCGGTCTCGCGGGCATTTTCGGCGTTGGTCGCCACGGCTGCACCAATCTCTTCCATTGATGAGGTTATCTCTTCCACATTGGCGGCCTGGCTGTTGGTTCCTTCACTCAGGCTGCCTGCCGTGTTCATGAGTTCGCCGGAGGAATTGGTGAGCTCCATGGCGAGCTGCTGCGCCGATTTCAGTATCCCCGTGAGAATATCCTTCTGTTCCCTGTTTTTGTCCGCTTCCTCTTCGGCTTTTTTCAATGCGTTATTCGATATGGTTATGATGGCCATGGAAACAAGGTAGATAAGAGTAAACATGATGAGCGGATAGGTAATGGCGTTTCGGCTGTATTTTGCCACTGATTCTGCGTACTGGCCTGAGGTTTGAATGTAATACAGAAGCCAGCCTGATATAAAGAGGCCCGTTGAGATAGAGAGCACCGTTCTTGTAGCGAAAAGGGCTGCCAGGGCCAGGACAAAATAGGAAAAATGCAGTATGCCCACGAAATTGCCGAAATTACCGGGCTGGGACGATATAAAAATGAGTATAATCAGGGTCATGGCTATGATCATAAAATGCGCGGCGAAGCGGTATCGTCCCGATTTCAGTATTGCAAGGACTAGTATATACACCAGGATTGCCGCACCGTAGCCGACAGCCGATGAAAGAGCGCTTGTTCCGAGCTCGAACATGATGGTTGCCATGGCAAGGAGCAGAAACAGGGCTGCGAAGGTGAGCGCTACATACATGAGTGCGGCGGCTTTTTGTCGGACAACATAGGGAACGTTATCGTATTTTTGCAGAAAGAAGGATTTCACGTTCATTATTATTCTCCTTAATTATATTGCCGGGATGGGAAGACCATCAGGGCCGTTGGCTGGTATAATAGTAGCATGGGGAGGTTTCAGGTGCAATTTAAATTTTAGCAGTGAAGTATTTTTCTAAGGAATGGGACTGGTTGACGGGGTATCTTTTTGGACGGTCCTCCGGGAAGGTACCGGCCCTAGTGTTGGGATGAATGCCGCAAATTGGAAATTACTGCCTGAGCTGCGCCACGGTAACGCCGTCGCCGCCCTCGCCGTTGTCGCCGGACCGGAAATCGCTCACGTAAATTGAATATTTCAGATGCTCCCGCACGGCATGCTTAAGCGCACCCGTACCGTGGCCGTGGATGATGATCACCGTGCCCATATTGTTCCGGTCCATGCGGTCCAGTTCACTGTTCATGACTGCCAGGGCCTCGTCGGCCCTTTTGCCCCGGAGATCGATGGTGTTGTACTGCGTCTGCATGGTGAAGGGAATGCTCTGCGATTCCATTTCATTGCGCCGCTTTTTCTGCTCGGCCCGGGTCTCCCTGCTTTTGGAGGCGCCTGTTGCCGTTCCGGAGCGGTACAGGTCCGTGAGCCGGAACCGTGAACGGATGGCATTGCCCAGGAGTACCACGGCGCTTTCTCCCGCAGCGTCGACGCTTTCCACCACGGCCTCCTTTTCCAGGGAGGCAATGAAGACCCGGTCGCCCGGTGAAAGCGTGTCCGGGCTTGCCGGTTCGTATTCCGCGGCGGCCGTTTCGCGGATTTCCTTCTGCAGCCGGCTGCTTATTCCGTCCTGGAGCGCGATGATCTCCTGCTGAAGCTCGCCGGCTTCCTTTATGCCGGCGCCCTGGAGCCCTGTTATTTTTTCAGCGATGAGCCGCCGGTATTTCTTCAGTTCCTCGAGGAATTCCAGTCCCTGCGCCTTTTTCACGTCCCGGGTAAGCTCCCTCAGTTCCTGTTCGCGCGCGGCGATTTTTCCCTTTTCCCGGAGGGCTTCATCGCGGAGCCGGTCCAGGTTCATCCGCTCCTCCTCCATCTCGCCGCGGTACCGCTGCGTTTCCTCGAGGAGAGCTTCCATGGAGATGTCCCTGTCGTCGATGAGGGACTTCGAGCGCTCCAGGATGCTTTCGGCCAGGCCGTAATTGCGGGCAATCTCGATGGCATAGCTGATGCCCGGAAGACCCATAATGAGCCGGTACGTGGGCCGCAGGGTCTCCAGGTCGAAGGAGACCGAGGCGTTCCGGAAAGCGCTGTCCGACGAGGCCAGCTCCTTGAGCTCCGTGTAATGGGTGGTGACGATGATCCTGCTGCCGTTTTTCACCATCTCCTCCAGGATGGCCTGCGCCAGGGCCGCGCCCTGGCGGGGATTGGTTCCTACAATTATTTCGTCGATGAGGACCAGGGTGCCGGGGCCGCCCCTGCGGATCATTTCATTTATGATGGTGATCTGTCCCGAATAGGTGGAAAGGGACTGCTGCAGGTTCTGGTCGTCGCCGATATCGGCCATGATGTCGGCGAAGATGCCGATGCGTGAATCGGCCGATGCCGGGACATGGAGCCCCATCATGACCAGGAGCACGGCTATCCCCGTGGTCTTCAGGATGACGGTTTTGCCGCCCGTATTGGCCCCGGAGATGATGAGGCAGGTAAAGGCTCCGCCGATGGAGATATCGTTGGCCACGGTTGTGTCGGGCTGCATCAGGTAGAGCAGGGGATGGCGTGCGCCGAAGAGCTCGATGACCGGTTCGTCGGGAATGACCGGCGCCGCTCCCCGTATAGCCGTGCTGAAGCGCGAGGCGGCGTTGATGAAGTCGATGTAGGCCAGGACCTCGATGTTCCGGTACAGCTCCGTTGCCCGGCTTCCCACGTGGTGCGACAGGTCTGTCAGGATGGCCAGTATCTCGTATTCCAGTTCCCGTTCCAGCATGATAATGCGGTCATTGAGGGGCCGCACCGCGTCGGGCTCCAGGTAGAGCGTGGCGCCGCTCGATGAAACGTCCTGCACGGTGCCTCCCATCTTGCCCTTCATGTTTGATTTTATGAGTATAACGTAGCGCTGTCCCACGGAGGTGATGATCTTTTCCTGGATGACATGTTCCGCCGAGGGGGAGTGGAGCACTTTGTTCAGGGTTTTTTCGATGTCATCACGGGTTATCCGGATATCCCTTCTGATTCTCTTCAGTACGGGATACTGCTCCGGGCTCAGTTCAGCGTCATCGGTAATGGAGGCTTCAAGGATTTTTGCCAGGGGGGCCAGGTCCTGGAGGGCCGTGTATTCCTCGTCCAGGGCAGGGAAAGCCTCGCGGTGTTCCTGGAGGAAATGTTTTATCCGGTGTGATGCTCCGGCGAATTTCCTGATATCCATAAGCTCATCGAGCCTGAGAACGGCCTGCTTTTCGGCCCGAACCACCAGGGGCCCTATTTCGACGATTCCCGAGAAGTCGGGAAACCTGCCCAGAATGGCCAGTTCCTTCAGGTCCGATATCTTTCTCATCTGGCGCCGGGCCGGTTCATGTTCCAGGGGTGACAGGGTGCCTGTCAGGGCCCTTCCCGTTGTTGTGGCGCACCGTGAAGCGATTTCCTCCACGATGAGGGGCCATTCCAGTACATCGAGGACTCGTTTAGAAAGTCGGTTTTCCATATAATACTGCTATGCGCCGGCATCATGGGGAGTCAAGATTTTTTTCCCTGAGCAGGGCCGATTAAATAGCCGCTTACCCATAATTTGCTTGCTATTTTTATCATCGATATTAAAAACCTATCATCTTTGATGCGTATCGCCGCTTTTATAAAAAAGATACGGCAAAATTTGTAACCAAAATCATCTGAAGGATTCAGAATGGTGTAATTGTATCTACCTCGTTTGCCGTTTTTCCGGCGGTTTTAACTTTTATTCAAATTGCATGAAATGACCTCAGCGGACCGTCAAGGGACGCTGGACGCATAAAAAATATGGAGTGGACACCTATGATCAGTGCCAATGAATTAACCAGGTATTACGGTGATTTCAAAGCGGTTAACAATATCTCCTTCACCATCCGGGACGGAGAAATTACAGGTCTTCTGGGACCCAACGGTGCGGGGAAGACTACCACGCTCCGGATGCTCACCTGCTTCCTGAAACCCTCGGGCGGCAACATCGTCGTGGATAATTACCGGATTGATGAAGAGCCCCTGAAAATAAAGGAGATAATAGGCTATCTGCCCGAATCGGCGCCCCTGTACGGGGACATGATCGTCTACGATTACCTTCAGTATGTTGCACAACTGCGCAATGTGCAGGATAGCGGTAGAATCCGCGAGATAGGCGAGCTCTGCGGCATAGGAGAGGTGATGCACAAAAATATCAACGAACTCTCCAAGGGCTACCGGCAGCGCGTGGGACTTGCCCAGGCCATGATCCATGATCCCAAGATACTCGTGCTCGACGAGCCCACCTCGGGACTGGACCCGAACCAGATCATCGAGATACGCAAACTTATCAAGGAGATCGGGAAGAAAAAAACGGTCATACTCTCAACTCACATCCTCTCCGAGGTGGAAGCAACCTGCGACAGGGTCATCATCATCAACCAGGGAAGCATCGTGGCCGATGACCGGACCGAAAACCTGCAGGCGGCAAAGGGCAGCAAAACCGTGACCGTGAAGGTCAAGGGTGCCGACTTCGAAGCGCTTTCGGGCTCCCTGGCATCGCTGCCCGGCGTGGAGAAGGTGACGAACCTGGGAGACGGCGAACTCACGGCGGCATCGGTTACCGTGGAAGGAAGCCACGACGCCCGTCCCCACATCTATGACGCCATTAAATCAAGGGACTGGACCCTCTATGAAATGAAGCAGGAACAGCGCAGTCTCGAGCATATATTCAGGGAGTTGACCATAGGAGGAAGCGATGAATAAACTGAAAGCGGCGCGCATCATCATGAACAGGGAACTGAAGGCTTACTTCGTAAGTCCCATTGCCTATATCGTTATCACAATTTTTCTTGTTTTCACGGGTTTTTTCTTTTTCAAGGATTTCTTTTATTTCAACCAGGCCGAGATGAGGAACCTCTTCCAGCTCCTTCCCCTCATGCTCTCCTTTGTCATTCCCGCCGTGACCATGCGGCTTTTCTCCGAGGAAAAACAGAGCGGAACCATAGAGCTTCTCATGACCATGCCGGTGACCTCCCTGGACACGGTCCTGGGCAAGTTCCTGGCCGGTACTGCCTTTTCGGCCATCATGCTGGCTCCCACGCTGGTCTACCTGGTGACCCTCATGATAGTGGGATCCCCCGACTTCGGTCCTGTTATCGGCGGATATCTTGGGGCCCTTCTTCTGGCCGGTGCCTATACCGCAATCGGCGTTTTATCGTCGTCACTGAGCAAGAACCAGATAATCGCCTTTTTCCTGGCCTGGGCCCTGAATTTTTCGCTCTGGCTCGTGGACAAGGTGACCCTGTTCCTGCCCTCGAAGCTGGGTTTTTTGGAATACCTGGGATCGGACTTCCATTTTCAGAACATTGCCAAGGGGCTCATCGACACCCGGGATATCATATATTTCCTTTCAATAATGGCCATCGCCATTCTTGTAACGGTTAAAATTGTCGACGAAAGGAGATAAGCGTCATGAAAATAAATATACCGGAATACATCGATAAAGTTAAAAATTATTTCACGGGAGCCGGGAAGGCTGATGATAAAAACTTCCAGCTGGCTCTCAATATAATAATTATCGTTCTCGTCAATATCGCAGCCGTCACCTTCAACATGCGGTGCGATCTCACCCGGAACAATACCTATTCACTTTCGGAGAAGAGCGAAGAGGTTGTATCAAACCTCAAGGAAGATATGAAGATAAAGGTTTTCTTTTCCAAGGACCTGCCGGCCCAGCACTCGGCCGTGCTGCGCTACCTGAAGGACCTTCTGGATGAGTATGACTATTACGGAAACCGGCACTTCAGCTATGAAATCGTCGATGATAAGGACCTGGAGAAACAGGCCTCGGATTACGGCATTCAGCCCGTGCAGAGCCAGGAGTTCGTCGATGACCAGGTGAAGCTGCGCCGGACCTACATGGCCCTGGTGCTTCAGCACGCCGACCTGGTGGAAAAGCTTGAATCGGTGACGGAAACGCAGGGGCTGGAATACAAGATAACCTCGGGCATGGAAAAGATGGCCGTTAAGATTGACGGCCTCCTGGCCCTGGAGAAACCCATGACGCTGCGCCTGTACCTGGATTCGCGGCTTGTCCACCTTCCTATCGACGGGATAGGCAAACTGCAGGATCAGGTAAAGGACGCGGTGCAGAAAAGCAATCTCCGCAATTATGATAAGATACGCCTGGAAATAGTCGATCCCTCAAAGGACAATTCCGGCGCGTCACTTACGGCAACCTACGGGCTTACCAGGCTCCAATGGAAGGCCATGCGCGACACCCTGGGAAGGCCCATTCCGGCCGGCGACGGTGTGCTGGGACTGGTCCTTAGTACGGAGAACCGTTTTCAGCGCCTTGACCTTGATGTGGCTCCCTCACTTTTCGGCAATTATGTCATTGCCGGCGCTGACAATCTCGAAGACAGGATCAACAGCGCCGTGGGGGTCATTCTCAGCAACAGCACCAGGGTCGGCTATATTTCCGGACAGGGAACGGCCGATATCAACGATGAACGGAGCAGGGAAGGGGCAGTCATACTGAAACAGCTTCTGTCCGATAAATACGAGATTGTTCCCCTCGATATCGACGGAGAGGATATTCCCTCGGGAATTGGTGTGATCATAGTCAACGGGCCAAGGGAAAAGTTCTCTGACATGGCGTTGTACCGCATCGACCAGTTTCTCATGAAGGGGAACGACGCACTGTTTTTTATCGACTCATTTTTCGAAATGCAGATGCCGCAGCAGCAGAACTTTTTCCAGCAGCAGCAGCCCATCGTGCTTCCCGTGACCACGGGCCTGGAGGATATGCTGGCCCATTACGGCATCACCGTGAACAGGGACATCGTCCTGGACGCCAACAGCGCCCGCATCAACATGGGTCAGATGATAAAGGAATATCCAGCCATGCCGGTGATACTGAAGGACGGTCTCAGCAGGGACAGTGTTATCACGCGATATCTCAACAGTGCCGTTTTCTTCAAAGCTTCGTCGCTTTCCTATGATGAGAAAAAACTGAAGGATGAAGGCCTGTCCCTCACCTGCCTGGTGTCGACATCCGATGATAGCTGGCTCATGACGGGCCGCATCGATTTCAATCCTTATCTTATGGAAGCGAACCGTTCGGGGGATATGAAGAGCTACCCCGTAGCCGCTCTCCTTTCGGGCTCCTTCGGCAGCTATTTTAAAAACAGGGAAATTCCGGTTTCAACGAAGGATAAAAAAACCATGGGGCCTCTTACGGCAACGGCCAGGCTCGATGCCACGATCAAATCGGGAAAGACCGAGATTGTTGTCGTGGGCACCTCGGAGATATCCCGTTCCGGTTTCATGATGGATTCCCGCAAGGTGCTGTCCCGGGGCCGACGCGATGAGGTCTTTTCCAATGACCTCCTCATCCACGGCATGGTGGACTATCTCGCGGGGAACGACTACATTCCGGAGATGCAGAGCAAGGACCTGGACTTCAATCCCCTGGATAAAACCGGTGACGCCACGCGCACGGCCCTGAAGACCGTGAATATAGCCGGTGTGCCCCTTCTCGTGATCCTGGGCGGCCTGCTGGTATGGCGCCGTCGCCGGGCCCGGAAAAAGGCACTGCTGAACGAATTTTCTAAAGAGGTTTGACGATGAACAGAAAGCTGGCATTCAGTCTTGGCATAATAGTAATTCTTCTGGGATACATCTGGTTTTCCCGGGGAACGGGTTCCCGGAACATCCCCGATCTTCCCGACTGGGAAGGCGAAGCAACGGAGATCACCATAAACAGGCCCGGCAGCGCCATCAAACTCGTGAATGAAAAGGGCGCATGGCTGCTGAATGATGAGAAATTTTCCGCGGACCCGCAGCGCATCGAGGGGCTGGAAAACAGGCTCCGCGATCTGGAGATCACGGACCTGATTTCCCGTAAGGGATTTTTCCAGAATTATGACCTTACTCCTGAGAAGGCCGTATCCATCACGGTCAAACAGGGAGACCGTGTTGTCCGTGATCTCATGATAGGAAAAACAGGGACTACGGGAAAGCATACCTATATACGCATCAATAAAGGCGGCGATGTCTACCAGGTTTCAGGCGTTTTTACCGGTGAGACGGGTGGTACCGTTGATGATTTCAGGGACAAGACCGTGTTTCAGGTTGAAAAGGAAGCTGTAACGGGTTTTGCCGTCAATTACAAAGGAAGGACTTTTACCTTCAAAAAAGAGGTGATCGCGCCGGAAAAAACTTCTGAAGCGGAAAACGCGAAATCGAAGATAGAGGGGGCTCCCGCGGAACCGGTGAAAAAGGAAAAATGGACCTGTGCCGGTTATGAACAGGTGGCGCTCAACTCCGCCAGGATCGACGGTCTTCTTGGCACCTTTAATCCCCTCAAGGCGTCGGGATTTGCCGCCGTGGACGGGAAATCACTGCAAAGGCCTGCTGTAATAGTGACCATCAAGGTTTATAAAAAGGATGTTATTCTCACTGTTTTTGATAAAAAAGAGGATAACAGGTATCTGGCCACATCTTCAGAGAGCCCTTACGTGTTTTATCTCGATGAATGGAAAATTAAAAAATATTTTATTGAAAATCTGAAGGATTACTCTGATAATAGCAGGTAAGAACGGGTGTAACTACATTTAACGAAACGGGATACAGAAATGAGCAATGGCAATGATATACCGAACGGATCAAATGGGTCGGATTCCAATGATCCAAACATAATTCTCGCCACGGAGATGGTACCCGAGATACTTACCATCATTCCACTTTCACAGAGACCTATTTTTCCCGGCATGATGATTCCCCTGGTCCTCTCCGGTGAAGAGATGATCAACAGCGCCAGCGTCATACTGGAGACGGATCATAAAATGGGCGGCGTTGTCCTCATCGAAAATGCCCACGAAGGGCATGTCCTTTCCAAGGATATGTACACCGTGGGTGTGGCCGTCAAAATCCTGAAGGTTACTCCCATCGATGACAAGACTATCCAGGTTATGGTCAACGCCCTGAACCGGTTTTCTCTCATGGAAGTGCTCCAGGAGGAGCCCGTGATCCAGTGGAAGGTTCATCATCATTATGAGCAGGAATATAAAAGCACCGACGAGATGAAGGCCTATTCCATGGCCATTATCAGTTCCGTCCGGGACCTGATAAAGTCCAACTCGCTTTTCCAGGAGGAGTTCAAACTCTTTCTGAACCGTTTTACCGCCGAGGATCCGGGGAAGCTGGCTGATTTTGTATCCTCCATGACCTCGGCCGATGCAAAGGATATCCAGGATGTCCTTGAGACCTTTGATATACGCAAGCGCGTGGAAAAGGTCATTTTTCTCCTGAAAAAGGAGATCGAGCTCAGCAAACTTCAGAAGAAGATTTCCAAACAGATAGAAGATAAGATGTCCAATCAGCAGAAGGAGTTCTTTTTGCGGGAGCAGCTAAAGGAGATCAAGAAGGAACTGGGCCTGGAAAAGGACGAGAAGACCTCGGAGATAGAAAAGATAGAGGACCGGCTGAAGGACCTGGTCATCTCCGACGAGGCCATGAAAAAAATAGATGAGGAGCTGAACAAGCTGAGGCTCCTGGAACCCCATTCGGCCGAGTATGGCGTCAGCCGCAACTACCTGGACTGGCTCACCACCCTGCCCTGGGGCGTGTTCTCCCATGACAATTATGATATTCAAAAGGCAAAGAAGATACTGGATCGGGACCACTACGGTCTCGATGATATAAAAGAAAGAATTCTGGAATTCATAAGTACCGGTAAAATGAAGGGTAATATCTCCGGGTCCATTATCTGCTTTGTCGGCCCTCCCGGTGTGGGAAAGACCTCTATCGGCAAGTCCGTGGCCGAGGCCCTGGGCCGCAAGTTCTACCGGTTTTCCCTGGGCGGCATGCGCGACGAGGCCGAGATAAAGGGACACCGCAGGACCTATATCGGGGCCATGCCGGGCAAGATCATCCAGAGTCTCAAGACCGTGGAGGTGTCCAATCCCGTCATCATGCTCGATGAAATCGACAAGATCGGCGTCAGCTTCCAGGGAGACCCGGCCTCGGCGCTGCTGGAGGTGCTGGACCCGGAGCAGAACGCGAATTTTCTTGATCACTATATAGATGTTCGTTTCGACCTGTCCAACGTACTTTTTATTGCCACGGCCAATCAGCTTGATACCATTCCACGGCCTCTCCTGGACCGTATGGAGGTGATGAACCTCTCGGGTTATATCCAGGAGGAGAAGGTGGAAATAGCACGCAGGTACCTGGTTCCCAAGCAGATCCATGAACACGGCCTGAAAAAGGGCATGATCAAGGTGGATACCAGGGCCATCCGCGGAGTGATTGATGGCTATGCCCGTGAAGCGGGTGTGCGGAGCCTGGAGAATCATATCAAAAAAATCATGAGAAAGGCGGCCCGCCGCTTTGCCGAGGGAGATACAAAGTCCATCATCGTGACCGAAAAGAATCTGGAGGAATTTCTCGGCAAGCCCCGCTTTACCGATGAATCGCTGTATGACAAGAAGATTCCCGGCGTGGTCATGGGACTGGCATGGACGAGCCTGGGCGGCGCTACCCTATATATCGAGGCCACGGCCATTCCGGCCAGGGCGCGGGGGTTCAAGCAGACGGGCCAGCTTGGTAATGTCATGAAGGAATCAACGGAAATTGCCTATACCTATATCAGTTCACGTGTGGATAACTACGATATCGATAAGGAATTTTTCAATACCAACCTTGTCCACCTGCATGTGCCGGCCGGGGCCACCCCCAAGGACGGTCCTTCGGCGGGTATTACCATGGCCACGGCCCTCTACTCCCTGGCGAAAAACAAGCCGATTAAAAAGTTTATCGCCATGACGGGAGAGCTCACCATTACCGGGAAGGTCCTTCCCATCGGCGGCGTAAAGGAAAAGACTATTGCGGCGAAGAAAGCAAAAGTGAAAAATATCATTTTCCCCTATGAAAACAAGAAGGATTTTGAAGAGCTGCCCGGTTATATTAAAAAGGGTTTGACCGCGCATTTTGTAAATTATTTTGACGAGGTGCTCAAAATAGTTTACTGATTGATCGGCGGTTCCCTGTTTTTCGGGAAACCGCCGATACCGTTATTTTTATGTTTTTTATTATTGACATATTCAGTATCTGATTTTATGTGATTTTCATGCGCCGCCCAGGTGGTGGAATTTGGTAGACACGCATGGTTGAGGGCCATGTGGGAGATTTCCTGTGCGGGTTCAAATCCCGCTCTGGGCACAGCGGAAAAGAAGGTGGCAAAAGATTTTGTCACCTTCTTTGTTTTTATTTTGTGAACGTTGTTGATGCTGTTCCTGCTGCTTTTCAATTCAGCATTTAATAAGGGAACCTCTAAAAATCATTATATGGATGTTCCCTTGTGGGCACAAACATTTGTAAAAGAAGGTTTTAACCCCCACTAACTCCCCCTATTAGGGAGAGAAATAACGAGGGGGTGGAAAACCTAATTTTTAAAGGTGCCCATAATTATTTTAACAAACAGGGGGTATGTATGAATCTTATATTGTTGGGAGCTCCCGGGTCCGGAAAGGGCACGGTTTCAAAATTATTGGTGGAAAAATTCGGTCTCGTCCAGATTTCAACGGGCGATATTCTCAGGGGCGCCGTTAAGGCCGGTACACCTATTGGGAAAAAGGCACAGGAGTACATGACAAGAGGAGACCTTGTTCCCGATTCCGTTATCATGGGTATTATGGAAGAGCGTCTTCAGGAAAGCGACTGTAAAAAGGGATTCATTCTTGACGGGTTTCCACGGACAATTCCTCAGGCTGAGGATCTGAACAAACTCCTGTTAAAGCTTTCCATTAAACTTGACCTTGTCGTCAATCTCGAGGTTCCCGAGGCCGAGCTTCTCAAGAGGCTCACCAGCCGGAGAACATGCTCCAATTCATCGTGCCAGGCCATTTACAATGTCATATCCAATCCTACGAAGGTAGAGGGAGTGTGTGATAAATGCGGCAGTCCCACCATCCAGAGGGATGATGAAACCGAAACCGCCATCAAACACAGGCTGAAAACCTACGATGAAAAAACAGCACCGCTTATCGGTTTTTACAAGAATGAAGATTATTTTATCTCCGCGGACTCAACGGAAAGTAAAACAGTCTACGATGAAATCGTAAAAAAAATGAAATAAAAGGAAGGATGACCGAATATCCTTTGAAATATTGAAACAAGCTCCATATTACGATATGGAAAGTCTGAAGCGGTTCATTGTGAACCGCTTTTTTTATAATGGCGGTTGTGTGAAAGTCTTGACAGAAGGTTTATTGTGTCTTAGGAATATCTACCCTGGAGCATTCCTGATAATGCAAAAATTATGATGTTTTGATCTTTATATCAATGAAAGACAAGAAAGACAAATATATAATTCTCGCGGTGGATGACCAGCCGTCGAATCTCCAGCTTGTTGAAAACATTCTCGGAGACAGGTTTGATCTTATATTCAGGAAAGATGCCCGGTCGGCCCTGGAGGTCCTGAAAAGAGAAAAGGTCGATCTCATTCTCCTTGATTATATGATGCCTGAAATGGATGGACTGCAGTTTTTACAGGTCCAGATGGACGGCGAAGCCCTGCGGAATATTCCCACTATCTTTCTCACGGCAGCCGATGATGAATCGGTCCTGCAGGAGGCCTTTTCTCTGGGTGCCTTTGATTATATTGCTAAACCCTTCAGAAAAATCGATCTCGTCGCGAGAATAAATTCCGCCCTGCAGCTGGCCAAGGAGCGGCAACGGATAAAGGAACAGAATATTGAACTGATACGGCATCGCAATCATCTTCAGGAACTGGTTGAGGAGGCCACCCTGGAAATAAAGGAAAGAGAGCTGGAAATAATACACCGGCTTGTCACCACCGTGGAATTCAGGGATACGGAAACGGCGAATCATATCAAGCGCATGGCACGTTATTCAAAACTCATTGCCCAGAAGATTCTTCCCCATGATACGGAAAGAATCAATCTCATTTACCTGGCGGCCCCCATGCATGATGTGGGCAAAATCGGTATCTCCGACAATATCCTGCTCAAGCCGGGGTCCCTGTCCGAGGATGAAAAGGATGTGATGAAGATGCATTCCCGTATCGGCTATGCTATCATGAAGGGCAGCCCCTCGGCGCTGATACAGACCGGTGCCATGATAGCCCTGACTCATCACGAAAGATGGGACGGGGACGGGTATCCCGATGGTCTGACCGG